>CAXTCN010000282.1:0-5297 GCA_964242575.1 uncultured Acetobacteraceae bacterium
CCCGCGACGAGGACGGGGACGGGTTCTGCGAGGTCCATGTCAACACCATGGAAGGCTTTTGGTCGCTGCTGCGTTCCTGGTTGCGCCCGCACCGGGGCATCTCGCAGGACAAGTTGCCGCTCTACCTCGGCTTCTTCCAGTTCGTGCACAACACGCGCCGACGCGGCAAAGCCCTGCTCGGTGCCCTGATCGCCGGCTTGGTTGCGTGACGAACCCAGCACCACCCCGGAACCCAATAAGAGCCTTCTACAATTGGTACCTGAGTCTGAATCCGAAGATGATGGCTACAACTCCGGCTTGAAATTTACAATTGGAATTTAAGTGATGGGCGACCTGAACGTGGAAAACACCAGGGAGTGGGGGTGCTCGCATCAGAGCGGAACAAGGTATGTTCATTGCTCAAGCTGCTGGCAGTCTCCTGTCCAGGCCACCCCTCACTTCCTGATTCTTCGCGGATTGCTCCCGGTCACCTAACGATTGCCTCACCGGCCTGCTCCCGTTGCATCATGCCCTGCGACGGTGCGGAACACTCGGCCCACCGTGCCCTGGCGTAGGGCGAAGCCGGGGCAGGGAGGGGCAAGGTGAAATCTGAGCTTGAAGAGGCGTCCGGCGTCACCGTGCCAGTGCCTGATGTCCTACCCGCACTGCGGCGCGACCTGCTCAGACCGCTCGATGCGACCGTGTTGGCCCCAAGGGCCCGCGCACAGCATGTACCGCGCATCCTGCTGCTCTATGGCAGCTTGCGGGCGCAGTCATACTCGCGCTTGCTGACAGAGGAGGCTGCGAGGCTGCTGGAGGTTCTCGGTGCCGAACCGCGCATCTTCGACCCACGCGAGCTGCCGGTGGCCGGCAGCGTCGGCCCGGACCATCCAGCGATGCAGGAACTGCGCAGCCTGTCGCTGTGGTCCGAGGGGCAGGTCTGGTGCAGTCCCGAGATGCACGGGGCGGTCACCGGCGTGTTCAAGAACCAGATCGACTGGTTGCCGCTGGAGCTTGGCGCAACCCGGCCCACCCAGGGGCGCGTGCTCGCGGTCATGCAGGTCTCGGGCGGCTCGCAGAGCTTCAACGCGGTGAACACGCTGCGTCTGCTTGGCCGCTGGATGCGGATGTTCACGATCCCGAACCAGTCCAGCGTGCCAAAGGCGTATGAGCAGTTCGACGACGCCGGACGGATGCGGCCGGGGCCGTTGTATGATCGCGTGGTGGACGTGATGGAGGAGCTGGTGCGGTTCACCTGGCTGCTGCGTGACAGTGCAGACCATCTGGTGGATCGCTACAGCGAGCGTGCCAGCGCCTTCAAGCTACCGGATAAGCTTTAAATGTTTGATCCCAATGGAGTGTTAGCTGAGGCGGCCAGCGCGAGTGGGCGCCCTCCGCACGGACTGCGACCAGCAGCTTGGCCATGACTTGGTTAGGGCCGTCCTGCGCCGCCATCCGCTCGATCTCGGGCCAGTCGAACTGCACCGTGTCGGCAGCACGGTCCCATCGTGTCGCGAATTTGGTGGTTCAGGACTATTCTGGCTGGCTGCTGGAAGTGTCGTCTGCTTCGGCGTCGCTGGACGGAGTGGCGGAGCCCGCATCGGCGCTGACCGGGTGGGCCATTTCGGCGACTGTCACGTCACCCTGGTCCAGGTCCATAGCGGGCTGCTCATCCGCGTCGGACAAGGCGGGCATGGTAGTCTCGGTCCGTGACTTGGGCTTAGGGCCTGGCTTGCCGCGAGCGGGCTTTTCGACAGGAGTGACAGTTGCAGCCGAGGGGCAGGTTCAACTACTGCCCGCACAGTCCGACCTCAATCAGCCCGTGTGTATGACAGGCCGCGCGCCAGCCAGCAGCCCACCTCCACGCTCTCGATCTCTCCCGTGCTGCCGCGTTGGAAGGCCAGCGTCCAGTCGCCCGGCGGCGTGTGGTCCAGCGCGCGCGGACAGGGCAGCACCCAGATATCCGGACCCACCGGGTCAAGTAGCTCCATGCGGCCCTGGCCCAGGAAGCCCGAGAAGCCGCCATATAGCACGCCGCCAGCGTCGGCCAGCGTCAGCGTGGCGTCCAACTCCGCGCAGCGGTAGCGGCCGGCGATGTCGGTCGTGGCCTCACCATGGCACGGGCGCATGAGCGAGCTTTGGTTCTCCTGCGGCCGGTCCATCCACAAGCCACCCTCGCCCAGCCGCAGCCGGGTGCCGTCGTTACCAGCACTGCCGTCCGCCTGCAGGTCGAGCGTCTCCTCCGAGTGGCCGTAGCGCAGCCGCACCTGCCCGTCCCGTGCCATGTCGATGCGCACCGCGAGCCCTGTTTCCGGCTCGGTGTAGGCGCCAAGCCAATCCGGCGCCGGCAGGCCCGCAGGCGGCTGCGGCCGTTCCTCGCCGAGCACGGCAGCGAGCAGGTCCACGGCCGCGGCATGAGCGTCCGACAAGTGGTTGAACAGGACGACGACGGAGATGCGCTCCGCAGGCAGGTACATGCGATGGCTGCGCCAGCCGCGCAGCGCGCCACCGTGGCCCGTCACAGAGCGGCCCAGCTCAGTGCGCCGGCCCAACCCAAACCCGTATGCGGCACGCGCACCCCCCGCAAAGCTCACTGGAGCGCATAGACGGGAGTAGAGCGCGTCCGGGTCGTCACGTGTGGTGTCTGCATGACGCTCCCAGGCGATCATGTCGTCGAGGCAGGCGCCGATGCCGGCGTCTCCGGTCCACAGCACCTGGTTCACGGCAGGCCGGAAGCCCGTCGCATGCGTGCCCTCATAGCCTTCCGTGCCGTCCAGCATGGCGCGGGTGTCGGCGGCCAGCATGGCGTTGCCCATGTCGGCGCGATCGAACAGCCGCGTGCGCAGTAGCTCGGCAAAGCTGCTGCCGGTGCGGTCCTGCACGATGTCGGACAGGATGCGGAAGTTCTGGTTGGCGTAGCAGTAACGCGTGCCCGGCGCGAACTGCAGCGTCCGGGTGCCGCCTATCACACGGGCAGCCTCCTCGTCGCCGAACGCCGCTTCGGCCGGCGACCCGTGCAGCATCGCCACGGCCCAGTAATCGCGCAGGCCGGACTGGTTGTGGCACAGGTGCAATGCGCCAGGCGCTGGCCCTTTCAGCAACGGCAGGCGCGCGCGCACGTCGGCGTCCAGCACCGACGGGTCGGGAAAGGCGTTCAGCACCAGCGCGCAGGTGAACTGCTTGGTGATGGAGCAGATGCGGAACAGCGTCTGCGGCGTGAACGCGATGCGCCGTTCGGCATTGGCCCAGCCCCAGGCGTGACGGGCCAGCACCTCGCCGTCCCGCAGCACGGCCACAGCACCGCCGGGGCCAGGGTAGGCGCGCGGCAGGAGACCGAGTGCGCGATCAAGGTTGCCGGAAAGGGACAGCGTCACGGCCCGATAAGCTGCCCGCCGTCCACGACGATGCCCTGCCCGGTGATCCAGCTTGCGCCAGGCGACGCCAGGAACAGCACGACGCTCGCGACCTCCTCCGGCCGGCCCAGGCGTCCGAACGGGATTTGCGCCAGCGTGCTGTCATACAGCGCTGGGTTCTCGGTGCGCCGCTGCTCCCAGGTGCCGCCGGGGAACTCGATCGAGCCAGGGGCGACACAGTTTACCCGGATGCCGCGCCCGGCCAGCATCTTGGCCTGGCTGACGGTGTAGTGCATCACCGCCGCCTTCGCCGCGCCATACGGGGCCGAGCGCGAGGTGGCACGCAGCGCCGAGATCGAGGCGATGTTGACGATGCACGACCCCGGGCCGAGCAACGGGATGGCAGCATGGCTGCCGCGGACGACCGCCATCACGTCCACCGCCAGCGACGCCGCCCAGCCCGCCTCGTCGTCGGTCTGGCCGAAGCCGGAGGCGTTGTTCACCAAAATGTCGAGGCCACCCAGTGCGGCCGCAGCCGCGGGCACGTAGCGGGCGATATCGTCAGCGTCGGCCAGGTCGGCGCAGGCGCTGTGGGCCGCGACGCCCAGGGCGGCGATCTCCTGGTGCGCCGCCTCGAGCGGCCCAGGGCTGCGCGCGCAGATCGAGACCGACGCGCCGGCGGCTGCGAAACCGAGCGCGATGGACCGGCCAATGCCGCGGCTTCCGCCCATGACGATGACGCGCTTGCCGGTGAAATCCATAATGAGCTTTCCGAGAGAGTGGGACGGTGCCGGGATCACGGCAGGATCGCCCGCGCCGCCAGGATGCCTGACGACGCGGGTCGGCGTCAGAGCGGCCAGCGCGAGTTGGCGCCCTCGGCCCGCGCTGCTACCAGCAGCTTGGCCATGACCTGGTTCGGGCCGTCCTGCGCGGCCGTGCGCTCGATCTCGGGCCAGTCGAACTGCACCGTGTCGGCAGCCCGGTCCCACCGTGCCGCAGATTTCGCCTGCTCAGAACCACCCTGGCTGGCTGCCGACGAAGCGTCGTCCATACCGGTGTCGCTTGACGTGGTGGCGCCACCGTCATCGGCCCTGACTGGGTACGCCATCTCGGCAATCATCGCGTCATCCTGGGCCGGAGCCTGTTCCAGCACAGTGTCAGGCTGGTCCGTGTCCATCACGGGCTGGTCCTCGTCCTCTTCGGGCAAGGCAGGTGCGGCAGTCTCGGGTCGTGGCTTGGGCTTGGGGCCCGGTTTGCCGCGGGTGGGCTTTTCGACAGGAGTGACGGCCGCAGCCTGGGCTGAAGCCTGCTCCAGCACGGTGTCAGGCTGGTCCATGTCCATCAGGGACTGGTCCTCGTCCTCCTCGGGCAAGGTAGGTGCGGCAGTCTCGGGCCGTGGCTTGGGCTTGGGGCCCGGTTTGCCGCGGGCGAGCTTTTCGACAGGCGTAACGTTTGCAGCCTCGACCTCTTCTGCCTCTTTGGCGCCATCGTCTGTGGCCGCAGCAAACTCAATCGGCTCAGCTGCTTTCGGCTTGCGGCCGCGGCCGGCAGAAACAGGAGGGGGAGGAGCAGCTTTGGGCGTGCGTGCCATGGGTGACCTTTTCTGGAGGGAACGGCCAGTTACGCTATCCGTGCGGATGTTGGAACATCATCCGTGCAGGATCGACACCGTTGGCGGCGTGCAAGCGTGTCAGGCGTCAGCCGACCCGTGTTCCGGACTGGGGTCAATGCCGAGTTCCTGCCGGACATGTGCGAACTTGGCCGGGTTTGCCAAGCGCGCATCGGCCATCATCGCCCGTAGTGCCACGATCCCAGCCTCGGTGAAGAACAGCCGTGGCATCCGGCCCGTCGTGTCGAGGCGCATCAGTCCGCGTTCGACCAGGCCCGCCGCCGCCTGCGGCACTTTGGGTTGCCCTGCCTGCGGGCCGCCCCGCCATGTCTTGAGGTGGAAGCCCTCAGCCACGC
>CAXTCN010000283.1:0-5213 GCA_964242575.1 uncultured Acetobacteraceae bacterium
CACCGGACCGGCATGATCTATATCCGTCGCCGTCGGATTTCTTTAAGGGATGGCTGCCCGCTTCGGCTGGAATGAGGAGACGTCTTATGGCCAAATCACCTGGCACGCCCAAAGCCAAAACGGCCGCCCCCGCGCAATTCGACATGAACAGCCGCGAGCGGAAAGGTGGCAAGGGCGGCTCTGGTGGTCCGGGCCGCAGTCGTGACGACAAGCGTCCGCCCAGCCGCATCGTGAACCTGCCACCCACTCTGGTTGATCGCGGCGAGGGGTGGGTTATCCGGAAAATCGGCAAGATTGACCAGGCCTCCCATGTCGCCATGGGTGCCGAATACCAACTGATCTTCGAGGGCCACGACCCGCTGGTGTTCGACTACCTGGGCGCTGCCCGAGACCGCGCCAAAGAGGCACCCCCGGAGAACGCGCAGGTCGCGAAGGTTGCGGTCGATCCGGCTGAAGAAGCTTCTGCCGCAGAAGAGCCGGCCGATGGGCTCTAGACGAGCGCTATCTCGTCCGGACTAGGAGCGGATCCCAGACGGGCTGGTAGTCACCCTGATACGCATGAACGCTCCGCTTCGTGGGAATGACGATGCTGCGGGGACACGGTTGTAGACCAGCAATGATTTGCAGCGCTGATCAGCGTTGCACCATGTTGATGCAACAAAATTCTCGTGGGCTTCACACCCGCGCTGGTTAACAACCAGCGGTGAACGAGGCCGAGTCGCAGCCACACGCCTGCAGCAGCATCCTACCCCAGACATAATGCTCGGTCATAGGATACGGACCATAATATATACCTATGATTGCATTGCGTTTACCTTTCTTACGTCATCTTCGTAACAGAAAACCACTTCCCATGCGCAGTGCGTTCCCTATACGTTCCTTTTGATCGTAGCTGGATCGATGGGAGCGTGACGCATGCAGACGGGGATCATAGCTACGTTGCGTGCTCAGATTTCGGCTATTGAGCAGACACACGGCACCAGCCCGCTTTCCTCATGCCTGCCATTCGGCGTTCCGAGACTAGACGCATGTCTCCCGGGCCAAGGCCTTGCCATCGGTGCGGTGCACGAACTGTTCGCGGGCGGCCCTGCCGTCGAGCATGGGGCTGCTCCAGCGCTGTTCACAGCCGCTGTGCTGGCTCGCCGAGCTGGCCCGGTGCTGTGGATCACGCCGTGGCACGACCTGTATCCACCAGCGCTGGCCCGCGCCGGCCTCGATCCCGCCCGTCTGGTGTTCGTCCATGCACGACGCGGCGCGCTCCGGGCCATGGAGGAGAGCCTGCGCCACCCTGGCCTTGCCGGCGTGGTCTGCGAGCATCAAGGGCGGCTTGACCTCGTCGCCTCACGACGGCTGCGACTGGCGGCGGAGGCCACCGGCGCGCTGGGTTTCATCCTGCGCCGTTCGCCCCGCTTCGATGACCCGGCGCTGAGCGCGCCGTCTGCCGCAGCAACCCGCTGGCGCATCACGGGCCTTCCCTCGCCCCCGCCGCTGTCCCACGCCCCGGACGTGCCCGGCCTTGGCCGCCCGCTCTGGCAGCTGGAGCTGTTGCGCTGCCGCGGCGCCGAAGCCGCCAACTTTGTCGTGGAGAGTCCGGATGCGCAGGGTCGTCTCGCTGTTCCTGCCCACCTGGCCGACCGACCGCTTGCGCCGGCACAGCCACGCTGGGCTGACAGCGGATCGGCCCTTGGTCACGCGCACGCATGACGGCCGGCGGATGGTGATCGCGGCGGCCGATGCTGCGGCCAGGGTGCAGGGTTTGCGCCCCTGCATGCCGCTGGCACATGCGACGGCCATGGTGCCCGACCTTATGGTGATCGACGCCGACCCTCATGGCGACCAGCGGGCGCTATTGGGCTTGGCCGCCTGGTGCCTGCATCTGTCGCCCATGACGGCGCCGGACCCACCGGACGGCCTCTGGATTGACGTCACGGGCTGCGCGCACCTGCATGGGGGCGAGCAGCGCATGCTGGAAACCCTGGTCGGGCGTCTCGCCGCAGCTGGGCTTTGCGCTCGTGCCGGCCTAGCCGACACACCTGGAACAGCACATGCGGTGGCGCGCTACGGTGGGGGCACCGTGGTCATCATCTTGGCGAGTGGACAGGCCGATGCGCTGGCGTTGTTGCCGCTGCGTGCCCTGCGCATTGGCGACGAGACCGCAGACGGACTGCGGCGGCTCGGGCTCGACCTGATCGGCCAGTTGGCTGGCACGCCGCGCGGTCCGCTGGCCCGCCGCTTCGGCAGCCAGGTGCTGCTCCGGCTCGACCAGGCGATGGGCCGGGTGGCGGAACCGATCCAGCCGGTGCTGCCGCCCAAGGCGATCAGCGTCCGCCGCACCTTCGTGGAGCCGATCGCCACGGCCGAGGCGTTTGCGACGGTGATCCTGGTCCTGGTCGGAGAGGCCTGCGCCGCGCTGGAGCGGCGAAGTGCCGGCGCCCGCACGCTCGACCTCGTGTTCGAGCGGGTGGATGGCAGCGTCCAAGTGGTGCGGGTCGGCACGGCACGGCCGGTGCGTGACGTCATGCACCTCGCGCGCCTGCTCGACGAGCGCATCGAGACGGTGGATCCGGGGCTGGGCGTTGAGGCGATGCGGCTGGTGCTGCCCCTGGTCGAGCCGCTCACCCCTGCGCAGCGTCCCAGTGGGTTGGGTGGGGACTGTGGCGAGGCGGCCGACCTCGCCGAGCTGATCGACCGGCTGAGCAACCGGCTCGGCGCCGACAAGGTGTATCGCGTGGCACTGGTGGAAAGCGACGTGCCAGAACGGGCGGTGGCGGCCATGCCGCCGCTGAGCCCGGCCGGCGGGCGAGACTGGGTCACATCCTGGCCCCGTCCTGCCCAGCTGCTGCCGCGGCCGGAGCGGGTGGAGGCGATGAGCATGCTGCCCGACCATCCGCCGCGGGCGTTCACCTGGCGCCGGATGCGGCACCGCGTGATGCGCGCCGACGGGCCGGAGCGCATCACCGGCGAATGGTGGCGCCGGTCGAGCGAGTTGGCCGCGGTGCGGGACTACTGGATCGTCGAGATCGAGGACGGGCGCCGCTTCTGGCTGTTCCGCCAGGGCGACGGTGTCGACCGCGCAACAGGCGGCCTCGCCTGGTTCCTGCACGGCTTCTTCTAGGGATGGCGACCGCACCATGACCGACGACGACAAGCAGACCTTGCATCCCGCCACCGTTGCCGAACTGGAGGACAGCCTATCGTTCGCACTGCGCTATGCAGGCCGAAAACGCGTGCACACAGCGGACGATGTGATGGCCCGGGTCACGGCCGAGCGGCTGGTCCAGCATCTTCAGCGATGCGGATACGTACTGATGCGGAAACCTGGTCCAAACGCACCATCCACAAGCGGGCACAAGCACCCGCACGAAGGCTAAGGCAGGCTCTGCCCCTGCCCCCTCCTTACGTCGAGCTGCAGGTCACGACGAACTACTCCTTCCTGCGCGGCGCCAGTCACGTCGAGGAGCTGCTCCTGGCCGCCAAGGCACTCGGCATGGACACCCTGGCCGTCACGGACTGGAACACATTAGCCGGCATCGCCCGGGCACATGCACGAGCCGATGAGGCCGGTATGCGGCTTGTGGTGGGCTGCCGGCTGACTATCCGCGACAGCCTGCCAGTGCTGGCCTATCCGATCGACCGGGCCGCCTATGCCCGACTGTGTCAATTACTGACCTTGGGCAAAGGGCGTACGGGAAAAGGCGGATGCGACCTCACCTGGGATGACCTAGCACGGCATGGAGAGGGGTTGCTCGTCGTGGTGCTGCCCGAGGAACCCGATGCCGCACTGGCCGCGACGCTGGCCCGGTTGCACCAGGACTTCGCTGGCCGCTGCCATCTCTCGCTGAGCCTGCGCCGGCGACCGGGTGATGCCGTGCGGCTGCGCCAGCTCGCCGATCTGGCGCAAGCCGCGCGCGTGCTGACCGTCGTCACGGGCGATGTGCTCTACCACACGCCAGAGCGACGCATCCTACAGGACGTGGTGACCTGCATCCGCGAGGGCTGCACCATCGACGCCGCCGGGTTCCGCCGCGAGCGCTATGCTGATCGTCACCTGAAGGCGCCAGACGAGATGGCGCGGCTGTATGCGCGCTATCCAGACGCACTGGAACGCACGCTGGAGATTGCTGACCGGTGCACCTTCAGCCTGTCCGAACTGCGTTACCAGTATCCGGATGAGGCCGAGATGCCGGGGGAGACGCCGCAGCAGGGGCTGGAGTGTAGATCGGCGTGGAAGATGGCTCATCCCCAACCTCGGTGCAGCCTATGGCGGCGGCGAGTGCCCAGGGGCACATAGCATGAACACCTCGGAGTTCGTGCTGTCCCGTGTCCAAGCGCCTTCTGCCCCTCGTGCCTGCCGACCTCGTGGTTGATCAGGTGCTGCCCACACCTGACCACTTCACTGTCATGTGCCGGTCCCGCATAGCCGCACCGCTCTGTCCCGGCTGTGGCCATCCGTCCTCGCGGCGGCACAGCAGCTATTCCCGCCGGCTGGCGGACCTGCCTTGGCAAGGTCGCCGCGTGCAGGTCGAGGTGCAGGTGCGCCGCCTGCGCTGCGGGCGGCCCGGCTGCGCGCACCGCATCTTCGCCGAGCGCCTGCCCGCCGTTGCCGAGCCGTATGCCCAACGGACAGCACGCCTGGGCAGCCTGCAGCATCAGATCGGCTTGGCGCTAGGCGGCAAGGCTGGCGGGCGCCTGGCCGAGCGGATCGGCACGCCCGTGAGCGGCGCCACCCTGCTCCGCCTTGTCCGTCGTGGCGCGCCTGCGACCCCCGCCATGGCGCCGCGTGTGCTTGGGGTGGATGATTGGGCCTGGAAGCGTGGCCAGTGTTACGGCACAGTCCTCGTCGATTTGGAACGTCATGCCGTTGTGGACCTGCTGCCTGACCGGGAGGCGGATAGCTTCGCAGCCTGGCTGCAGGCCCATCCTGGTGTTGAAGTGATCGCCCGTGACCGGGGTGCAAGTTACGCCGACGGCGGTCGCCGCGGTGCGCCCGGCGCTCTCCATGTCGTGGACCGGTGGCACTTGCTGGAGAACTGCAGCACCGCCGTGCTTGAAGCAGTGAAGCGGAACATGCCCGCACTCCGGGCGGCGGCCCAGCCCGCCTCCAGCGCTCTTACGGTCGCAGCAACAATCGTGGTGCCCGCGGCGGACCCGGACACGTCGCCGCCGATGACGAGCGCGCAGCGGCTGCAATGGCAAGGCTGGCAGCGGCGCGT
>CAXTCN010000284.1:0-5191 GCA_964242575.1 uncultured Acetobacteraceae bacterium
AATACCTCGCCACCCTCGTGCAACAAACCGGCTAAACGTTCACTCGATTGCCCTGCCGCACGGGCGATCTCGTGCTGCGGCTGGTCGCGCGCATGATCGCCGACAACGTGAAGGGACGCGACACCGCGGCCCGCTACGGCGGCGAGGAGTTTGCCGTCATCTTGACCGGAGCTGAGCTGCGGGCCGGCGCCGTTGTTGCCGGACAGCTGCGTGCCCTACTCGATGGCAAGCGTCTGACCACCAGAGGTCCACAGCAGAACTATGGCAGCGTGACGATCTCGGCCGGCGTCGCGCAGTTCCGTCCGGGCGACAGCCCCGTGTCGCTCATCGAGCGAGCCGATGCGGCGCTCTACGAAGCCAAACTCCTGGGCCGCAACCAAGTCTGCACGGAAGACCTGAACGGGGCCGGACAGAGCTAACTCATGGCTTTGTCGCTTACGGGCGGAGATGCAGGGCAACGCACGAGGCTACTTACCCTTCAAGCAGCTTGGCCATGAACGCATCGCCTCTCAGGCGGTAACTGTAGCGGCTCGCACTCACTCTCAGCTAGGCGGGTGGCGAAGATGCTGGGCTCGATGGGTCCGGGCGCGACGCCTTGCGCGACACGATCATGCGGCCGAGCATCTCGCGTGCCCAGTAGCGGACATGACCCAACTGCCTGTCTCCGACCGTGCCGGTGACGCCCTCCACGCCTTCGGTGGTTTCAGCGACGAAGTACAGCAGGCCGGTCACCTCTTCTAAGGACTGTGGCGGCAGCTGCGCGATCAGTGCCGCCACCGACATCTCCAACACAAGGAGGCGGGCCTCGGTCGATGAGGGGTCGTGGGCATCCATGGATCGAGCGCACCTTCAGGTTCTGTGTTGCTGGCTCATACGCCCGGGGTCACGCAGCCTGAGCCGGCTCCATCCCTGTTCGGTTATCATGCGGAATGAACACCCGACAAGGCGTTACCTAAACTTTAGGTTTAGCTTTTGCCATGAAGTTTCGTGTTTTAAGTTTAGAGCAGGCAAGTTGCGTTGCTGGGTTGCAGCCTGACCGAGGTCATGGACCCACCCGGAGCTGCCATCCTGCTTGAGCTCGCTTTATGTCTGATAATGCAGAGCGTTTTTTGCTTAGCGGCGCGATGCATGGGCGTTGCGATCAGGGTGCTGTGCCTGGGCCGCGCCGGTGAGCAAAAAACGGATTGGACTAAACCGCGCCTCGGAGCCGGCTATGGGGATTGTATCGCGTAGCCCTTCGATCGGAACCGCTGCGAGCTGGTTTGACGGGTTTGTGCAGGTGCGGGGTTCGATGACACGGTGCGGTGCTCGGACGCGTTGGTGCCCGATTGACTGGGCGCGTGGCGCTGTGTTTGAGACCAGCGAACCCGGCAGCAACGGCGGACACCGTGCGCGGCACAAGCGGGCCGCCGCCGTGGCTGGCGTTGCCTTGCAGGACAGCGCGGAGAGATGGCGACCGAGGCGGGGTCATGAGCTGTCGCACCACATCGGCGGGCGCGGCGGCGGGCAAGGCCGCAGCGTGCCGTGCGGCAGCATCCGGCCGCCGCAACCGGGGCAGACCTCGATGTCGTGGCCGGTGAGATCACGGAGGCGATCCTGCCAACGGCGCGGCGGTTCGGGATCCGAAGGTGGCGCGGCCAGCAGATCGCGGCAGAGCGCCAGTTTTGCGGTGCGATGGCGGTTGGCGAGGAAGCCGATGTGGCGGATCCGGTGGAAGCCGTCCGGCACGGTGTGCTGCAGGAAGCGGCGGATGAACTCGTCGGCCGCGAGCGTCATGACCTTGGTTCTGCCGTCCTGCCGGTAGTCCTTCCAGGTGAAGCTGACCTGGCCGTCGTCGAGCCTGGTCAGGCGGCTGTTGGCGAGGGCGACGCGGTGCGTGTAGCGGCCGAGATAGCCGAGCACCTGCTCGGGCCCGGCGAACGGGGGCTTGGCGAAGACGACCCAGTCGATCTGGGCGGCCGCGTCGAGCCGGGTGGCAAAAGCGGCAGGGTCAGCCAAGCCGGCAAGCGCGCCGGCAAAGCGCAGTCTGTCGTCGGCAAAGGCGGCGCGCAGCTGATCCAGGAACAGGGTGCGGAACTGGCGGGACAGCACGCGCACCGGCAGGAAGAAGCCTGGCTTGCAGGCGACCCAGCGCGTTTGGTCGGGCGAGATCCCGCCGCCAGGGACGATGCAGTGCAGATGCGGGTGGTGGTGCAGCGCCTGTCCCCAGGTGTGCAGCACGGCGACCGCACCGACCTCGGCGCCGAGGTGGCGAGGGTCGGCGGCGACACGGCGCAGCGCCTCCGCCGCCGCGCGGAACAGGATGGCGTAGACCACGGCCTTGTTGTGGAACGCGATCTCGGCGACGGGTGCGGGCAGCGTGAACACGACGTGGAAGTAGGGAACCGGCAGCAGCTCGGCCTGGCGCGCATCGAGCCAGTCGGCGCGCGCCAGGGCTTGGCACTTCGGGCAGTGCCTGTCACGGCAGGAGTTGTACGCGCAACGGACCAATCCGCAGCCTGCACAGTGCTCGACATGGCCCCCCAGCACCGGCGTGCGGCACGCCTCGATCGCCGCCATCACGCGGCGCTCGGTGCCGCCGAGATGGTCCGCGTGGGCGTGCCGATACGCCGGGCCGTGGCGGCGGAAGATGTCCGCCACCTCCAGCGCGGGACGCATCGGGGCGGCTCAGGCAGGCGCCGGGACAGCGATGGCGAGCGAAGGCGGCTGCAGGAACTCCAACGGGCTTGCAGTGGCGCACACCTTGCTGGTGGCGATGCGAAGGTAGCGGGCGGTGGTGCCCAGGCTGCGATGCCCGAGCAGCAGCTGGATGGTGCGCACGTCAGCGCCGGCCTCCAGCAGATGGACAGCGAACGCATGGCGCAAGGAGTGCGGCGTGACCGGCTTGCTGATCCCGGCCCGGTCGCGTGTTTGTCTGCAGGCATCCTCCACGGCAGCCGTCGAGATCGGCTGTCCCGGCAAGTCGCCTGGGAACAGCCAGTCCTTGGGCCGCGCTTTGCGCCAGTAGGCCCGGAGGATGTCCAGAAGCCTGGGTGAGAGCATGACGTAGCGGTCCTTCTGCCCTTTGCCCGCCACCACGCGGATCACCATGCGTTGGCTGTCAATCGCATCCAGCGTCAGGCGGACGGCCTCGGACACCCGCAGTCCAGCCGCATAGCAAACAGTCAAGATGACCCGGTGCTTCAGGCTCTCGACCGCGCCGAGGAACCGGCTGACCTCGTCGGGGCTCATGACGACCGGAAGCGTCTGCGGCTTGCGGCAGGACGGGACGACGTCGTCGAGGTTCCAATCTCGCCTGAGGGTGACCTTGTAGAGGAAGCGGAGAGCCGCCACCGCGACCAGGATCGAGCTGGCCGAGAGATGCTTGTCGCGGGTGAGATGGAGCTGGTAGGCCCGGATGTCGTCGGGTCCCAGCAGGTCCGGCGACTTGCCGAAGTGGCGGGCGAACTGGGAAACCTGCTGCAGATACGACCGCTGCGTGTGCGGCGCGAGATTGCGGACCTGCATGTCTTCGGACATGCGTTGGCGGAGTGGTGTCATGGACGGCTCCTCTGCGAGTTGAAGTGCGCGACAGGCCGCCGCTCCATGGTCGCGCAATCAAGGCCGTCAGAAGATGGGAAAGTGACTGCCGACAGCTGCACACCGAACGTCCTCGGTCCGGCCGTGGCACTCCGTTCAAGCACTCAGATCGAGTAGTTTAGTCCAATATCCTTTATCATATGGTGTTAGGAGGTAGGGATGCCGGCGTTCAATGAAAGTGGTTTCGTGCGAGAGTTCCAGCAGCTGACCACCCGCGCCGTCTTGGGCGAGAACGTGGCCCCCGACCTGGCCCACTGGGTCCGCCGCGTCGTCGCCGGCGCCAAGCTGGCAGCGCCGAACACTTGGCAGCGCCATGTAGGGGCCGTCCAGGACCAGCTGCAAGCTCAGTTGTGGGCGTTGAAAGTGCCGGAACCGACGTGTCCGGATGTGTTCAAGGACTTGGCCCACCGCGCGCGACGAGCTTGCCACCGCACCGCGATCGAGCAGCTCGACACGGCCCTTGGCCCGGCTGCATGACCCAAGTCGCCCTGATCCCCGCGGCACGACTGCCAGCGTTGGTCGCGGCGGCGGGCGATCAAGCCGGCCTGCGCTTCCTGGAGTTCTTCGCCGGCACCCTGCGCAACCCCCATACGCGCCGGGCCTACGCCCGCGCCGTGACAGCGTTCCTGACCTGGTGCGAGGGCGTGGGCGTGCCGTCGATCACCGCCGTCCAGCCGCTGCATGTGGCAACCTGGGTCGAGGGGCAGACGCGCACGCGCGCCGCACCCAGTGTCAAGCAGCAACTCGCGGCCATCCGCTACCTGTTCGATTGGCTGGTGACGGGCCAGGTCCTGCCGGCCAACCCGGCCGCCTCGGTGCGCGGCCCCTCGCACGTCGTGCGCCAGGGCAGGACACCGGTGCTGGACCCGGTTGAGGCCCGCGCGCTGCTCGACGCCATCGACGTCACGACGCACGCCGGCCTGCGCGACCGGGCGCTGATCGCCCTCATGGTGTTCAGCTTTGCCCGCATCGGCGCCGCCCTCGCCATGACGGTCGAGGACGTGTTCACGCAGAACCGCCGGCTGTGGGTGCGGCTGCGCGAGAAGGGCGGCAAGGCGCACGCCATGCCCTGCCACCACAGCCTGGAGGAGTACCTGCACGCCTACCTGGACGGGGCCGGGATCGCCGGGGACGGCAAGGGTCCGCTGTTCCGCACCATCGGCCGCGGCACGGCGCGGCTCACCCGCACGCCGCTGCCGCAGGCCAACGCTTACGCGATGGTCGTGCGCCGCGCCGCGGCCGCCGGCATCGCCACCAAGGTGGGCAACCACAGCTTCCGGGCCACGGGGATCACCGCCTACCTGAAAAACGGCGGCACGCTGGAGAGAGCGGCGGCGATGGCGAACCACGCCAGCACGCGCATGACGCAGCTCTACGACCGCCGGCTGGACGAGATGAGCCTTGATGAAGTGGAACGGATCAGGGTCTGACGTGCGCCCGAGAACACTATCCTCGGGCGCCCTTGGCCCGGCGCGCAGGAGCCTTCACCACCACGACCTCAGCCGGTTTGCGGCCCAGGCCGATCTTCTTGGCCAGCATGGAGCGCTGGCTGGCGTAGCTAGTACCTCTGCACAGAGGTTTTGACTGTTTGAGCGTATCCAGGATTGAGCGT
>CAXTCN010000285.1:0-5097 GCA_964242575.1 uncultured Acetobacteraceae bacterium
CACCAAGCAATCCAGCTCGCGGCGTAGCGCCCCAGGTTTTTGACACTCCCCTCAGCATCCGCGGCCCTCACCGGAGGGATACCAGCCTGTGTAGGCAATTGCCCCTTTAGCGACACGCTTGCTTTCAAGCGTTCCAGGAATGAGCCAGAGAACGTCTAAAACTCCACTAACCTAAGAACATCTGGCCCGCAACGTTATCGGAGCGGCCACGGCACCACCCGGCTCCGCTCCTGTTCCGGAGAGAGCTGCCAAGGGCCGTCGGCGACGGGGCGTTGGTAGTAGCCGAACGGATCGGGCCTGTCCCAGCAGTCCACTCCCGCCAGGCTACGAGTGCAGTATTGGGGCGGTCGCGGGGGCGGTTCGATGGGCTTGCAGTAAGACTTGCCTGTTGACCAGCGCACGATGCTGCAATCGTACCCGGTGGCCGCCGATACTAAGATATCTCGCGAATCCCGCCCTTCGGTCGTGACCGCGGCCAGGTCCGCCAACGGCAGTGGAAGTGCCGCCGGTTGGCAAGCGCACAGCCCGGCCGACAGGACTGCCGCCAAACAGCCGGCCTTCATGAGTGCCGCCGTCCTTAGGCTATCTTGTCCAAGGCATGGGCTGCCGTGCCGCCGGCGGTAGCGCCTGCGCCGACATGGCTCGACTTGTGAGAGAAGGACGCACCCTGAGAAGCCAGTATATCGCTAAAGCTGCCGCCAGCCGCCGATGCCGCCTCCTTGGCATCGGCCTTGCTGGCGGACATTTGCTTCCACAAAGCCATTGCTCCGGTGGCGACTTTGTCCGCTGCGTCAAGGGCGTTGATGGCGGCGATGACAGGGATCATGGTGCGCTCCGGTGGTTGGGTCGTGAAATCTGGAAGTCTGCTGGTCTGACCCACGATATAGTCGCCACCGGGAAAACGCGGTCAGCGGCTGGCGATCAGCTTGGTGCCTGGGCTGACGACGAGCCGAGGGCCTACCATCGCGACCGGCTGCATGCGGTAAGCATCCAAGCTGCGTCCCGCCCCCATTGTTCCGCCCCCTCCTTGCATCACCGCTTGCGGCATCGCCGGAATCCCGCCGTTCGCGAAAGATGCGTAGGAGCGCGGCAGGATGCGGCCTCCCCCGCCACCCGCAAGGTACATCACAGTGCCGGGTCCGGTCGGCATGCTGCGCATGGCTGACACTGATCCGCGGCTTCCGGCGCTGCCCAGATCTGGCAAGGACGCGTACTCGGCAGGGGTCTTGGCTTCGGCTGCCATGGCCGAGACGACTATGCCGCGATACGGGACGCCATGCTCGGGGTTAGCCGAATGGTACCAGGCCGAGGCTGTCTCCCAGCTCCCGCTCTTCGCCTTCAGCTGACCCAGGAACTTCACGGCGTAGCGGGCATTGGCGGCCGGGTCGAATGCCTCTTCGAGATCCTGGAAAGCGTCGGGGTGGTGCACAAGGTTCACCTGCATGCAGCCCACGTCGAAGGACCGCACGCCGCGACCCTGGAGCTGGCGGGCGTAGGCGACGGCCTCGCTTTTCGTCTCGAAGAAATGGCCCCTGCCTTGCGCGTTGATGGTCCACGGCCACGGATGGAAGCTTCCGCTGATTGGATCGCGGCGGCCGGACTCCACTCGTGCGATGCCGACAAGCATGTTCTGCGGCAGCCCGCTTCCAACCTCCGCCTGTTGAATGGCACGCCGGCAGAGCAGTCCCTGCTCGTGCGATCTGTCCGCCAGGCCGGGAGCTGCCCGCGCTGGCGCGGCATGGAGCAAGCCCGCCAATCCCAGGAGAAGCGCCATGGACCAGGCGGTCCCGCGAACGCTCCGGCAGGCCGTAGCGGGCAAGTTCCGCGTCATCGGCCTAGAATGGAACCTGTATCTGGCTGATCCGCTTCATGAGCCGCGTTTCCAGCGCTTCGGCGTGCCGTGCGTCCAGATCAGCCATGCCAAAGGACAGTTCGGCCTTGATGGCAGCGCCGATCATGCCGCGGGCGACCTCGAAGCCGTTCCGCCGCGCCCCGCTGTCGGAAACGGGATCCTTGCTCCCGCCAAGTGCCGGACCTTTCAAAGATGCCAGCGTCGGAACGCCGGTCATGTGCCGCTCCCCAGAAAGGAGGCGACGGGCACCTGCCGAAAGGGTCACGCGGATGACGGCGAAGGGATGTTCCGGATCGCGCACCAAATCGAGAAGGCCAGCCTGCTGCATGCGGAGCATTTCCGTCTCGGCCTTGAACCCGTGCGCGGATGCCGCGACACCGCCGTGGACAGCAAACTCGGCGCAGAACGATATGTCCTTGCCTGAGATGCTCGCAGGGGACAGTGCGTCTTTGCTGACCGTGGTCGCGGGGATGCTGGAGACGGCTGCGCCGTGGCTTGGCGGCGGGGTCCACTGACGGAGCGGCTGCATCGCTATACCCGTTCCAACTCGGAGTCGAGCGCGGACACCAGGTGCGGCAGGAACCTCGCGCCATTTGGAGAAATCCGTTCGAAGCCCTCGATGACCCCGATCGCGGTCCTGAAGACGGCTTGGAAGATCGCGAGCGGCTCCACTATCTTCTCGTTCCCGCCGAACACGGCCATGGCAGGGTCTGGCCCTTGATCGTGCAGCAACTGGCTCGCGCGGACCGAAAGGCTGCGGACGGTGTCGAGTGCGAACGCTTCCAAGCCGCTTGAGGCAGCCGCTTCGACGGCGGCGTGCGAGGATTGGACCACCGCGTGCAAACGCTTAATAGCCATCGCGATCACCAGCGGGCGTAGGTCCGCAAAATCCTGTCTACACAGATCGAGCAGGGATGTCTCACGCTCGGTCAACGCCTCGCCACGCTCCCGTCGCTCAACAAGGGCGCTGTGGAACCCGCACAACCAGAATCCGAGGCGGAGCCCGCGCCGGCCCAACTGGCCGTCCTCGTTCTGGGTGCCTGAGATGGCTGGAACTGGCCGTGCGACGTCGGCCATGGCGAAACTGCTCGGATGGCCGGCCGCAACGGCATGCAACCGCGCCGCACGCCGGACAGGCATCTCGACTGCCGGTACACTGCTGCCCTCGGCCGCGGCTGAGAGAATATCCTGAAGGTCGTCGTTCATGTAAGGTCCTGGCTGTGGCGCGCGGCAGTGTCGGAGGCATGAGGCGGGGCACTCTGTGGTTTGGTCACGCGGCGTAGCGGACCAGCGCCATGTCGTTCAGCACGTCGCTTCCCTGCAAGTCGCCGCGGCGCAAGTTGCCTGCTTGGTCGGTCGTGACCCCGTATGCCAGCAGCTGCGATGGCGACCACGCAGTGGGGACCGCGAGATCCCAAACGTCATCCGCTGGCGAGACGACAGTCTCATCGTCGCTGGGAGGCTCAGACGATGCGACGGCGGTCATGTCGTGGCTGCTTAGGCCAAGGCCCGCCAGGATGCCCTCGCCGATCTTCTCCGGGTCGATGCCGGTGGCCTTCTCGATCGCCAGCAGGGCCAGGTTCGTCAGCAATCCGATTGGACCGCCCATCAGGCCGCTGACCGCGAACGACCCGATCCTGCGCGCGGCTTCCGGGATCACGTCACCGGTTACGGCCCGATAGATCGTGCCGATGATCGGAATGTGCTGCAACGGGTTCAGCGCCGCCAGCACTTCCCGGAACGTGATGCCTGCCCCGCCTTCCCGCTCGCCCCCTTGCGGCAGCGGGGCGCTGTTCAACGGCTGTGCATGGGCTAGCGAGATAAAATCAGGCATGCGTCTTCCTCTGGCCGGGAGAAGCGGCCTTGCGAGCCGGCGATTGCAAACACACGCCGCGCCTGCGGTTCAGGCAGCAAGAAAGCCATTGCGCTAGGGAGGGCATGTCCATGCAGCCTATATAGCCATTCTGGAATTTATCAGGGCAACCCGAAGATGCGTGTCTTCAGGAGGCAGCCTTCGTCCGGTTGGTTGTTTGCGAAGACTGCGAGAGGTTTCGCCCCAGCGTGTCGTTTTGCCGCTAGCCCATCCTATTCAGCGCATTGAGGTTCGATCACCAGGCTGAGCGGCGGACACGGTTCGACGACACGCCGGTTTCATCGCGATTTCGGTCCAGAGGTGCTGGGCGCTGGGGTTGGCGAGACAGGGCGGATCCGGGGCGAGAGCCCCGGCGGTCATGGCCCGGCGAGCAGGAGGCTACGTGCGACGCCGCGGAACAGCTCGGCTTCGGGGCAGGCGCTAGCAAGCGCAATGCGGACCCGTGTGGCGGTTTCGGTGATGCGCCCGGCGACCTTGAGCAAGAGCAGGCGCAAGGTGGTGAACTCGGCGGTGGCGAGCGGCTGGGGCTTGGGGATGGCGTCGCGCACCGTCAGCATGAGCCAGTAAGCGGCGGTGTGCAGCACGAGGCGGACCTGGTTGGCGCGTGCGGACCGGCAGCTGGTGCGGTCGGAGGCGAGCTGACCCTTGTGGAGCTTGATCAAGTTTTCCATCCACTCCCGTAGAAACGTCTGAACAGCAACTTTTGGCCACTGGGCAACCCAGACTTGGCCGAGCGGCGTTGCTCGGTTTGGTTCATTGGGTGGCGGCGCGCCGTGAAGCAGGCACCTCCCACAGCGGCCATGACCTGGACGCAGCTGCCGGCTGCGACGCGCCGGCGGCTGGCGGTTCTGCTCGGCCATCTTGTCCGCCGCCCTCTGGTGCCAGAGCCCGTCGAGGCGAGTCTCAGTCATGACCGACGTACAGCTGGTGAGGAGGGGCATCATGAGCTTCTCGGAAAAGGTGCAAGGCCGCCATCAGGACCGCTTGGCCCTGGTCTACGTCCGGCAGTCCACCCTGCGGCAGGTCGAGCAGAACCAGGAGTCGACGCGCCTGCAATACGCCCTGGTCGAGCGCGCCCTCCAGCTCGGCTGGGCGCGCCAGCGGGTGGAGGTGATCGATGACGACCTGGGCCGCTCCGGAACCACGACCGCCAATCGGCCTGGCTTCCAGCGATTGATGACCGAGGTCGGGCTGGGCCATGTCGGGCTGGTGCTGGGCGTCGAGATGTCGCGCTTGGCGCGGTCGTGCCGGGACTGGCACCAGCTGCTCGAGATCTGCGCGTTGTTCGACACGCTCATCGCCGACACCGATGGCGTATACGATCGGTCATGTTGGCGCCCTCATTTGCTTGTGTTTGGTGCGAAGTCGAGGT
>CAXTCN010000286.1:0-5076 GCA_964242575.1 uncultured Acetobacteraceae bacterium
ACTCCCTGCTAGCGATGCTTCAAGATAGCGCCCCTAGGCTTGCTACCATGCTAGCGCACCTGGACCAAAGACTCATGCGCAAAACGGACGTCTGGGGGAGGATTTGATGCCGCTCGGAGGCTCGGCTCTGATCCAGGATCAAATCCACCCGTTCGTTTGGCCTCGCCTCGGCCTGCGCCCGCCCAAGCATTTCGCGCGCGAACGGCAGCATCACCGCGTCGTCCTTGATCAGCGGGTTCGCCAGCACGCGCACGATCCACCGATAGCGCATGTCGATCCGATTTGCAGGGCGGCTGCCAGCGACGTCAGGTTTGCGCTGCGCTCGCTCAGCATCGTCGCGACCAGAAGTGCCAGGTTCTCCCGCTGCGTCTTGCGCTGCCGAGGGGGCCGTTCCTCCAGTACTGCGCTGATGCTCCGGGTCATATGCTCGATCCCGCTCATACAAACCCCAATCGGTCTAAGACAAGCCTTCATCACACCACAGGTCGGGCCGTCAATCGTTTGAGGTCAAAACTGATAGATGATCAGGTGATCACTCCAAAAATCCAGTCCGCGCTAAGCGGATCGCACTGATCGCTCCGTTCTCGCCAGCCATGGTCACGCCGGCAAAGGCTGTCTGCCGGGGACGGATCGTGCTCAGCGGGTTGATCTTGCGCTTGTCCTGCTCGACCAACGGCAAGCCGAGCCGCCTGCGGGTCTGGTCCAGGAACATCTCAGGGCAACCCAGCACCAGCCTGACCGACGCCGAGGTGAGGAGGTCGTTGGAGAAGTGCTCGAACGACTGCCCGGCCAGCACCATGCCCACGCCGAACTTGCGCGTCTCTTTCACCATCTTGTTGATGATGTGGTCGGGATCGTCGCAGGTGAACACGTCTGCTTCATCGATGATGATGAACTCGACCGGGCCGTCCGACTCGCCACGCTGCTTGGCACCGACGTAGAGCCGCTCCATCAGGCAGTCCACGAACAGCTGCTGCTCCGCCACATCGAGAGCCCTAATGTTGTAGTCGTGCACGGTCACGCCGCGCGGGAAGACCGGAGCTGCACCGCGGAAGATGCCCGAGTTGTCCAGGCCTTCCAGCCGGTCAAACAGCGACTGCACGCCGTCAGCGTTGTTCCACAAGATGAGCTCCTCCAGTTCAGCACCAGTGTCGATCTGCTCCAAGCCCTCGATGAACGCCTCGCTGGCCTCTGCCCTGGCCTTGACGAGCGCGGCTTCGATCTTGTCGTGCTCCTCGCCCTCGGCGGTCTTCAGACGCTTGCGCAGTTGGGCGCGCCGCTTAGCCAAGGTGATGACCTTCTCCAGCGCAGCCGTCGTGGTCTGGGTCTGGCCCATCTTCATCATGACGAGGCGCCGCCAAACACTGTCTTTCAGGTCGCGCAGCGTTGGGAAGCGCTTGGCCGCGCCGGGCCGGTCCCGTGGATCGTGATCCAGTCCCCAGGTGGTGGGAACATCAGCGTAGAACCCGAACCTCCGGTAGCCCTCGATCAGCAGCCGGAACAGCGCCGGGCGTTGCCGCTGCCCCAGGGCGCCCTGCCGTGCCATGAGGGCGATGAAGGCGAGGGCACGCCGGCGGACGCCACCGAGGTCGGGGTCGTCCAGCAGCTCAAGCGGCTGCAGCCCATACGGGCTCTGCTCTGAGAAGCGGATGGTGTGAACCTGGTCCTCGGGCATGCCGTCGCACAGGTCGCCGTGCACGTTCAGGACATGGATGCGCGAGACACCCTGCTGCGCCAGGCACGCGATCAGCCGGTTGAGCTGGAACGTCTTGCCGGTGCCGCTCGGCCCCGAGATGAGCATGTGCCCGTTGATGGCCTGCTTACTGTCCCACACGACTGGCGCCCCGTCATCGAGGCGATGGCCGAACGGCACCCGAAGGTGCGGTGCTGCCCGGACGTGCCGACGCCGCTGCGGGACGGACATCTCGTTCATGCAAGAGGTCCTGCCGCACCCGGCAGCATGCACGGTTGTGCTGTAGCGCGACTGTGGCCCCCGCACGCTTCGCGGCTTACCGCGTCAGGTTGATCACCGCCGACATCCCAGAGCTGCTGACTCATTTTGCCTCCGTTTGCCTGCAAGCTGGCGGAGCTACGGTGGCATTAGTCGGCGCGAACGGCAGCGCCCTCAGCAGGGCACGGTATCAGATCGCGTCCTTGAGCTCCTTCGCCGCGCGGAACGCGACCTTCTTGCTGGCGGCGATCTGGATTGCCTCGCCGGTCGCAGGGTTGCGTCCCGCCCGGGCTGAGCGGTCCTTCACCTCGATGATGCCCAGGCCGCCGATCCTCACCCGGTCGCCCGACTTGAGGTGACCGACAATGGCCTCGAACACGTCAGCCAGAAGGGTGTCGGCCTGCTTCTTGGGTAGGTCGTGCCGCTCGGTGAGTGCAGCAGCCAGGTGTTTCAGCGTGACCGTGGCCGGCATCGGCGGCTTCACGGCAACCTATGCGGCGGGCTCGGGGTCAGCAGGCGGCTTGGCACCCGCCTGCTTCGGCTTGGCGGAGGCTGCTGCTGTGGCCGCTTTCGCGGGCGGCTTCTTGGCCGCGGGTGCCGCAGCCTTCGGGGTCGATGTCTTGGTGGCCATGACGGTGACGGGCTCCTGATTGGGCAGGGGGCACGGAATCACGCGAGGGCAGGGAGCACAAGAGGCACGTCCCGCAGCGCCGGTCCCATCCCGTCCGGCGACTGCATCCCGTTCGCGCCGTCGTGTCGGACGATGGCGGTGGATGAGAACGGGAGAGCTGAAATGGACCTACCGCCACCGCAAGCGACGCCGCAAGGGTGCGTCACGCTGACGCGCTCCCGTGCTGCGCACGCCCTTGCCCCGCCGCCTGCGGCCGCGGTTGCCGGTGAGGGATCAGGACGGAGAGGGGAGGGGAGAGAAGGCACGACGCCATCCAACCCCGGCTCTGTCCTGCCACCCCGGACGGGAGCACGGACATGAGCGGGAACGACACGGAGCTGACGGAGCTGCGTGCGGGTATCAGCTGCGCGCTGCTGCTGGAGCGGGACGGCTACAGCCTGGACAAGGCGGAGAGCACGCGCAAGTGCCTGAAGTATCGCCGCGGCGCGGGCGAGGTGATGATCGTCAACCACGACGGCCAGGGCTGGTGGGACCCGATGTCGCAGGCCAAGGGCGACGTGTTCAACCTGGCGCAGCACCTGGACCCGAGCCTCAACTTCGGCCAGGTGCGCAAGATGCTACGCGGCCTGGTGGGCATGAGCCCGGCGTTCCCGGAGGCGGAGCGCCGGCGCGAGAAGGTTGAGCCGTGCGTGCCGGTGGCTGAGCGTTGGGAGAAGCGGCGCAGGCTGTCCCGGGGCTCGGCGACGTGGACCTACCTCACGGCCACGCGCGGGCTGCCCACGGGCATGCTGGTGGCGGCCGACCTGTTCGACGCCGTGCGCGAGGGACCGTGTGGCAGCGCCTGGTTCGCGCACCGGGACCACAAAGGCCAGCTGACCGGCATCGAGATGCGCGGCCCGGACTGGCGCGGCTTCTCCGAGGGCACGGACAAGACCCTGTTCCGGATGCCCGGTGGCACCGGCGTGCTGACCCGGCTGGTAGTGTGCGAGGCGCCGATCGATGCGCTGAGCTTGGCGGCGTTGGAGGCGCTGCGCCCCGACACGCTCTACGTCTCGACCACGGGGGGCATGGGGCCATTCACGCTTGCCTGTCTGGAGCGGCTGTTGCAGGACCTGGCCGGGCACCCCGAAGGCGTGCTGGTCGCAGCCACGGACGCCGACAAGCCGGGTGAGCGCTATGCCGTGCAGCTGGCGACGATGGCGCAGGCGGCAGGGGTTCGTTCGGAGCGGCTGCTGCCGTCCGGTGGAGAGAACGACTGGAATGACGCCCTGTTGGCAAGGAGGGCTGTGGCATGATCCCCGACCGCGCGTTCATCCTGCTGCGCTCCGGCCGCAAGCTGGATTTGCTGAACCCCGACTTGCGTGCTTGGACCGATGACGACTTGGCCACGGGCCTGTCGCGCACCTACCGCTGGGGCGGGCACTCGCGCTGGCCGTTGCCGTTGTCGGTCGCCCAGCACAGCCTGCTGGTGCTCGCCATCCATGAGGACGCGAGCGGCAGCCCGCTCAGCTACCCGCAGATGCTGCGGGAGCTGCTGCACGATGCGGAGGAGGCACTGCTGGGCGGGTTCGATCCCGTGACACCGCTTCGTCCGCACCTTGGCCCCGGGTTCGCCGCCCTGACGGCCCGGCTCAGCGCCGCCGTGGCCTGCCGCTACCACCTGCCGGCGTGGACGCCGGAGGAGCACGCGCGGCACAAGCAGGCCGACCGACTGGCAGCGGCGAGCGAGGCCTTCCATGTCGCCGGTTGGTCCCTGACCGATATGAAGGAAAGCCTCGGCATAGAACTCGCCCCTTTGGCGACCGACCCGTTGCTGCTGCGCTACGGCGCCGAGCTGCCGGCCGGCATGCAGCCGTGGGAGCCGTGGCCGGCCAACCTTGCGGCGCGGCTGTTCCTGGCCGAGCTGGAGCGGCTGATCGAGCAGCGGGACCGGCCGGCACGCCTGGTGGATCTTGCCGCCGCGTTCTCCCGGTTGCCTGCTCGCTTGCGCGCCCGTTGCCAACATCCCGTGACGGGCGATGCCCTGTCCGACACATACGTGCGTGCCGAGGCGGACGACGGCTCGCAATCGGTTGAGGGCGTGGTGGTGGACGGCAGGCGCGACCCGGACGGTACATGGGACTTCGACGCGGTGTTCACGGTGTTCACGACCGACGACAAGGCAGAGGGCGAGCTTCTTCGCGTCGCGGGCTACGCCGGCAGCGTCGAGGTGCTCCGATGAGAACCACTGGACGGCCAGCAACGGCGGCCGAGGACGGCTGGGATGCTCCGGCAGCGCAGCCAGACCGTGAGACGCCCAAAGGCGTGCAGCACTTCGAGGTGCGGCGGTGTCACGTCTGCGGCTGCCGGTTCCCGGTGTTTGGCTTCGGGCCGCCGCTGACGCGTAAGGACCAGACGGTCTGGGCATGTCTCGCCCACCGGGCCGAGATGCAGCACACGCTGACGCAGAAGCCCGTGCACAGCGCCGAACCGGGGCCGAAGCGGCTGCTCTGAG
>CAXTCN010000287.1:0-5056 GCA_964242575.1 uncultured Acetobacteraceae bacterium
GGCCGTTTCCGCGCGCCTTGTGTAACCCAAAAAGGACGGATTCTGAACCACGCCGTTGACCAGCCAGGCGCTCTGGCTGGCGAGATAGCCGTCCAGCGCCTGCAAGGCGGTCTGCAGCTTCCGTGACGACGCGTTGGATGTTCGCTCCTCCAGCTCGCCCTGAAAATGGTGCACGACCGCGCGAATGCGATCGGCGCTGACTTGGGCGTCCCGGGCTTTGCCATTCCAAATGCGCCAGTGTAGCTGTTCGACCTCTTCGACGATCACCGCCTTCGCCTCGGCTTGCGCCGGGTCGTCAGCTGGCAGTGCGCTGGCGATCTGCTTCAGGTGTTGCAGTCGCATGGCGATGTGGAACCAATCCAGGATGGCCGGCCCGGCGACGCCGGCATCGGCGAGAATGCGACGGAGGCCCGGGCAACCGTCGGTAAACGCTGTCAGTGCCGTGTCGTTTGTTCTCCCGACCGCGTCGAGGCTGCGGCGGATCAGCGTCCGGACATCGGTGCCAGCTTTGGCAACAGCGCCGAAAACCTGCCGGCCACCGGACGCTGTTTCGACATTGCCGATCCGGACCTCCAGATGCCGCTCGCCCTCCGCGCAGCTGCGGATGAACGTCGAGTCCAACGTCACTACGATCGCCGACGCTGCTGCTTCCGGCCTGATCGCAGCGCACTCATCAAAAGCCTGGCCAACCTTCAGGGTATGGCGGCGCAAGGTCTCATGATGCTGTCCCGCGTCGACCGGGAACAGCTGCGCCAATACCTCAGCGGCGGTCCGGTAGGTCATGAGAGCGCAGAGATGCGCCTGCAGCTGGTCCAGCTCCGGCGTCGAGCGGCAATGCGACGGCCAGCCAACGCTAGACTCAATTCCGCCGCACGCGGCACAGCGAAACCGCGCAAGCCGCATCGTGACCTGGCCGAACAGGGTCGCCACCGCATGGTCCCGGTAATCCTTCACACCGCAAGCGCTGCCGCACCGCGAGCAATCCGGCCGCCGAACGGCGTGCTCTCTGGCCTGTGCGGCGACGATCTCCTGTTGAACGCCCGCCAGCAGCCGTTTCGCCTCGGCCAGGGTCAGACCTAAGTTGGCGATATCGGCGACATCACCGGGCCGGTTGATCTCCAGGACGTCCAGGCACGGCCCCTCGCCCTCAGCCCCGGTCTTCACCAACCTCACCATCCAGCCCACGCATCCACCCTCGGTCAGAGAACAGACGCGAAACTATCCAACTTACCTCCGCACCCCCAATCTTGCGACAGTCCCTATCCAAACTACGGGGCTCTGACTTCTACCCCGGCAGGTTTGTCTCCTGCTGAACATGCCAGCCTTCGCTGGACGCACAACCAGATCGTGAGGCTCCCACGCTGGCGAAGGGCTGCGTCGTAGGCGGCCGAGTTGGTGACCCTGCGCTTCTGTCGCGGGATGTGGCAACGGCGGTCTTGGTTCAGCTTGAACGGCAAGGTGGGCTTCCAGGGTCAGGTCAGGGGTGAGCTTCTTACGTCAGCTCACCCTACAGGACCACAGGCCACCTCCATGCAACATGCTGAGGTGTGGGGCACGGCGCTGGCCTGGCGGCAGGCGAACGCCTTGCAGGACGCCGGCATAGCAGCGTCCAACACCCGCGCGCTGCAACCCTTCCTGGACGGGGTGGATGCGGGCACCACGAAGCTGGGCCTGCGCAGCGTCGTGGTGCTGGACGAACTGGGGCAAGTGGGTACGCGGCAGTTCCTGCACCTGCTGCGGCTGCGCGAGCGGCACGGGTTCAAGGTGGTGGCGACCGGCGACGACCGGCAGTGCCAGAGCATCGAGGCTGGGCCGGTGGTGGAGCTGCTGCGCCAGGCGCTCGGGCCGGAGCGCATCCCGGAGATCCTCAGCACCGTGCGGCAGAACACGAAGGAGGAGCGCCACATCGCCGGGCTGTTCCGGGCCGGCGAGGCGGGCCAGGCGATCCAGCTCAAGGTGGCCAACGGGTCGGCCGAGCTGGTGGAGGGCGGCTACCGTGAGGCGGTGCGTTGCGTGGCGGCGCTGTAACGGGAGCGGCGCGAGGCCAATCGCCATGACCCGGCCTACACCGTGACGATCAGCGCGCCCACCAACGCCGACGCCCGCGAGATCAGCCGTGCGGTGCGCGACGAGCGGCGGGCAATGGGCGAGCTGGGCCAGGACCGTGTGAGCGTGCGGGCGACGGATGGGAGGGGAGGAGCTTTTGCCCTTCCCCTGGCTGAAGGTGACAGCGTGCGCCTTTTTGCACGCACCCGTGGGGTATTCACCGACGGGCAGGGCCGGCGCAAGAGCGCCAGCATCGGTGATAATGGGACGGTGCTGCGCGTGGTCAAGGTTCTGCCCGCGGAAGGGCTGGAACTGCGGGGCGAGAGCGGCAAAGTAGGCTTCGTGTCGTGGGACGCGTTGCGCGACCGCGAGGGCATCGGGCGCATCCGGCTGACCTATGGCGATTGCGGCACCATCGACAGCTTCCAGGGCATCACGTCCGACGAGCATATCAATGCCCTGCCGGCCGGATCGAAGGCCGCACAGGGCTTCAAGGCGTACGTGGCGGAGAGCCGGCACCGCGTGCGGTCCTGGATGGTGGGCAGCATGGGTGCGGAGATGCGCGAGGCGCTGACACGCCGGCCGATGGGGCTGCCGGTGCCGGCCACGGCTGAGGAGGGGCGGCGGGAGGCATGGAGCAACGTGGTCCGCAACCTGGAACGCCAGTCTATAAAGGAGCGCGCGCTGGCCTTCCTGGAGGGCGGCGCGGGCGAGGTCCGGCAGGGTGCTAGGGCATTGCAGGCCGGGCTACGCAAGTCGGAGGCTCGCGCGGCTGCCGGGGAACAGGCGACCACGCTGCGGCGCACCTTTGGGGAGCGGAAAGCACGGCGGGCGCTGCCGCGGGTGGTGAAACAACTGGACGAGGCTGCCCGGCAGCGGGCGCCCGTCATGGCCCGTATTGCCGCCCTCACCCCCAAAGAGGTGGCACCGAAGGCACCCCGCCGGGCCGCCGCCGCGGCGGGCACACCCCGACCGCGGCAGGAGTTGGCGCAGCAGAAGCCAGCCCAGCAGGCAACGCCGGCAGTGCAGGTGACGCCGACAGTGCCGGCAGGGCAGGGGGCGCCAGCGCCACAGATCAAGCCGCCGACGCCACGGCCGGCCCGAGCGCGGCGGGTCAAGATCGGCAAATGGGAGGCGCAGCAGCAGTTCGCGGACGCGATGCGCGGCCACGGCCTCAAGCCCCAGGGCCTGCCGGTTCTGGATGGCAAGCTTCGTTATGTCGCCGTGGAGGGCAACAAGGGGCGCGAGAAGTCCGGCGCCTACCGGGGGTTCTACGACGAGGGCCGGCCGGCGGGCGCGATCTACAACTGGAAGCAGGGCGGGTTCGTCGGCACCTGGAAGGCGGAAGGCGAGCTGGTGGCGGTGTCCGCCGTGGACCAGGCGGCGTTGACCGCAAAGGCAGAGGCGCAGGCGGCCGAGCGTGAACGTGAGCGCGTGGCGCGCGAGGAGGCGGGAGCGCGGCTGGCGGCGCGGCTCCTGGCCGGCGCCAAGCCGGCGGATGCGTCGCATCCTTACCTCCGTGGCAAAGGGATCGAGGGGTACGGGTTGCAGGTGGCGGTGCCAGGGCAGACCGTGCCCGTGCGGACCGCCAAGGGGACAAGGAACGTCAGCATCGCCGGGCGCCTGCTGGTGCCACTGCATGACGTGGATGGTGAGGTCCGCAACGTGCAGACCATCGCCGCGAACGGGACCAAGCTCTACCTGGGCGGCGCGCAGAAGATGGGCACGTTCCACCTATTGGGCGAGCTGCGGGCGGGGACTCCAGTGATCGTCGCGGAAGGGTATGCCACGGGTGCCACCGTTCACCAGGCCACGGGCCTGGCGGTCGCGGTGGCGCTGGACACGAGCAACCTGATCGCGGTGGCGACGGCGTTGCGCGACCAGGACCCGGCGCGGCCGATCTACCTGGCGGCCGACAACGACCATCACCTGCCGCTGCGGGCGAAGCCGCTGCCAAATGCCGGCCGCGAGAAGGCGGAGGCCGCCGCTGCGACGGTTGGCGGCAGGGTGCTGCTGCCCGAGCCGGCTGCCGACCAGGTGGCGAAGGGCAAGGGCACGGACTGGAACGACTACGAGGCTAGCCACGGCAAGGCGGCGACACGAGCGGCGCTGCGGAAAGCCGGGCTGCAGGAATTACACGCGCAGGATGCGCGGATGATGACAACCTTGCGCGACGGTGAACGCCAGGAAGCCGGGCTCAGCGCATAACGGGGTGGCTTGACCAGTTCAATGATAGGATTTCAGAGCGGCGGCCCCGGAAGTTCGATTCAAGCGCGCTAAGTGTAGCTATTCGAGATCACTAGCGCCACGGAACAAATCGATGTGCATAAGGTTATCAAAGGTCCTTTGAAACCTGCTCTCATTATCAGTCTATAAATAACAATTCTAAATTAAACAGCATACAATAGAAATAGATTCGACAAGTTTTTTCAAGGTAGCAGCATTATGTCTGGTACTTCTTAGTCCGACATTGTTTATAGGAATGCTGTCGGCCAAGCACACTGACGTTAAAAGGTTATGGCATTGCGCAATCGACTCTCGACTGCCGCTGGCGCTGCCTTGCTGTTGGCGTTGTGGATTTCATCGGCGTCAGCAGCGGACGTGCTTCGGGCCGGTGGAACGGGCGGAGCGATGGCGCTGTTGGCTCACTTGGGCAAGCCGTTCACCCAGCAGACCGGCATTGCCGTCGAGGTCATCCCAAGCCTGGGAAGCGGGGGCGGCATCAATGCGGCTGCGGACGGCGTTCTGGATATCGCCGTCTCCGGCCGCCCCTTGTCCTCTGCCGAGGCAGGCCGGGGCCTTGTGCAGGCCGCAGCCGTCTTGACCCCCTACGTGCTCGCAACCTCGCTCCACGTGCCGCCCGGCATGACGGAGCGCGAGATCGTCGAGGCCTACGCCGCGCCCAAGGCCACGTGGCCGGACGGGTCGGTGATCAAGGTGATCCTGCGCCCCCGTGCGGAAAGCGACAACCAGGTGCTCGTCTCCTTGTTCCCCGGCATGGCCGCGGCGC
>CAXTCN010000288.1:0-5037 GCA_964242575.1 uncultured Acetobacteraceae bacterium
TGACTACACGATCGCTGATGCCGGGCAGGGCTTGCGTGCCGGGCAGAGGGCCGCCGGGACTGTCGCAAGATTGGGGGTCGCAACAATTTCAGATACTTTGACGCGCTCGGCGGCCCCCCAATCCAAGTTTGATCCAATCGGCAGCAAGGCTGGTGCTGGCCGGTATCCGGGTCAAAACAGCTTCGCTCACCAAAAACCATGGCGCTCAGCGCCTGAGAACGTTTCGACCCCCAATCTTGCGACAGTCCCTGGGCGTGAAGGGCCTGGGTGAGATCGGCATCGTCGGCACGGCGGCGGCTATCGCCAACGCTGTGTATCACGCGACCGGCAAGCGCATCCGCGACCTGCCCATTACGATAGACAAGGTGCTGGCATGATGGATGGCATGGCATCCGGCCCAGTCCGGTTCGTCCCGTCGCTTGAGCGCCTCACCTCCGATGAGGGTGAAACCCGCGTGGCCCTGATGGCGGCGATGCGGTCCATCGTGGAAACCACGTCGAGTGACTACGGCCACGCGGTCCGCAGCGTTCACGCCAAAAGCTACGCCCTACTGGAAGGCGAGCTGACCGTGCTCGACGGCCTGCCCAGCGAGTTGGCACAGGGCATGTTCGCCCGGCCAGGGGTCTACCCGGCGGTGCTGCGGTTCTCGACCAACCCCGGCGATATCTTGGACGACGCCGTATCTGCGCCGCGGGGTCTGGCCCTCAAGGTGATCGGCGTCGAGGGCACGCGGCTGCCGGGAGCGGAGGGCAGCCTTACGCAGGACTTCGTGATGGCGAACGGCCCAGCCTTTGTGGCGCCGGACGCCAAGGCGTTCCTGGGCAGCCTGCAGATGCTGGCAGCCACCACTGACAAGGCCGAGGGCGCCAAGAAGGTGTTGTCGGCGGCTTTGCGCGGAGTCGGGGCGGCGCTGAAGACGGTGGGGCTGGAAAGCCCGACCATCACCAACCTGGGCGGCCAGCCGCTCACGCACCCGTTGGGCGAGAGCTTCTACAGCCAGGCGCCGCTGCGCCATGGCGACTATGTCGCCAAGATCATGGTGGCGCCTATTTCACCCCGTCTGGCGGCGCTCAAGGACCAGCCACTCGACCTGCGCGGCAACCCCAACGCGCTGCGCCAGGCCGCCATAGATGCGCTGACGCATGAGGGCGGCGAGTGGGAGGTGCGGGTGCAGCTTTGCACGGACCTGGACCGGATGCCCATCGAGGACGCTTCCGTGGCCTGGCCGGAGGATGTCAGCCCCTACCGCGCCGTCGCCCGTATCCGCGTGGAGCCACAACCGGCCTGGAGCGAGCAGCGTGCGGCTCAGGCTGATGACGGGTTGGCGTTCTCACCCTGGCATGGGCTTGCCGCGCATCAGCCGCTCGGTTCCATCAACCGGGCACGCAAGCCTGCCTACAAGGCCATGGCCGAGTTCCGGGCGGAGCACAACGGCCACCCTAACCCTGAGCCGCGGGCCGCCGTTGGCCTGTCCGGTGCGCAGGCCAACGCAGTCGGGACCACGCCGGGGCGCGAGGGCTTTCGCAACGCCCTGGCCCGGCCACGCCCACGGCCAGCCAACCTCGGCTTGCGTGCCGCGGCTGGCGCGGTGGGTGGTCTGGCGGGCGGGTTGCTGGTGTCGGCGGTCATGCTGCTCAAGCAGGCTGCGACAGGCCGGCCATCGGATCTGGTACAGCTCGAACGCAAGATCGCATCCCCGCGTACCCCGTCCTGGATGCAGGGCGACGCCGACCTGCAGGAGGAAGGAGTGACGCATGGCGGGCACCTGGCACTGTCGGTGGCGTCAGGGGCACTGTATGGCGCGCTCAAGCCGGCCGGCGCGGCGCCCGTCGAGGCTGGCCTGGCGTTCGGCGTGGGCTTCATGGCGCTGGCCTATGGCAGTGTCGGCCCGGCGCTGCACCTCACGCCGCCCCCGCAGCGGGATACGACAGCCAATCACCTGCAGCACGTCATGGTCCATGCGCTGTTCGGGATCGCGACGGCGCTGGTGGCCGCTCGTGTCGAGCGGCGGCTGGCTGGACCACGCCCAGCCCGGCAGCATCGGTGACGCGCAAAGGTATGACGTAATCACCTTACTGCTGGCGTTTATTCAAAGGTGAACCGGCTATAACCGGCGTTGACGGTATGTGGCCAGGGTCAGATCGTACTAAGGGGTTCGTTGCATGAAGCTTGATGGCAAAGTGGCTCTGGTCACAGGCGCGGACTCTGGCATTGGCCGAGCGACAGCCGTGGCCTTCGCGCAGGAGGGTGCCCACGTCTGCATCACGTTCCACACCGATGAGGAAGGGGCGCGTGAGACGAAGCGCCAGGTTGAGGCTGCAGGACGCAAGGCCGTCGTCATCCAGTGCGATGTGGGCGATGTCCGCAGCGTGCAGGCGGCCTTTGACGCCACCATCGCCGGTCTTGGCATGCCTGATCTGCTGGTGGCCAACGCCGGCGTCGGCATGGGCGGGATGCCGGTGTCCGAGATGGATGACGCCAAGCTGGAGCTGATCCTGCGCACCGACCTTATGGGGCCGCTGTTCTGCGCCCGTGCCTTCGTGCGGTTGCGCAAAGCAGCCGGTGGTGGCGGGAGGCTGATCGTCGTTGGTTCAGTTGCCGGGCACCTGCCAACGCCGGGCAGCGCGCCCTACGGCATGGCCAAGGCGGGCGTGAATTCCTTAGTCCGTAGCTTGTCGGTTGAGGTTGCGCCGGACCGCATCAACGTGAATGCCATCGCACCTGGCCTGATCGCCACGCCCATGACGCAGAAGACCCTGGACGATCCAGCCAAGCGTGAGAAGAGCCTGGAGGCAATCCCCTGGCACCGTCCCGGCCAACCGGAAGAGATCGCGGGCCTGGCCGTATTCCTGGCGTCTGACGCCGCAGATTATGTGACGGGCCAAACCTGGGTCATGGATGGCGGGTTGACCATGAACTGGGGTGGAGCGTAGCGGCTTGTGCAATCGACCGCATTGCACCCGTCGTGAGCATCAGTCCGGGCACGTCCCCACGCCAATCAACCTCCGGAGCTTCTGATCATGGCTGAAACCGTAGGCGATTTCGTATGGCGCCGCCTCAAGGAGTGGGGCGTGGGCCGGGTGTTCGGCTACCCCGGCGACGGCATCAACGGCCTGATGGGCGCTCTGGACCGGCGGGACGGCGACATAGACTTTGTGCAGGTGCGGCATGAGGAGATGGCCGGGCTGATGGCCTGTGCTACGGCAAAGTTCACCGGCGAGGTCGGCGTTTGCATCGCCACCTCCGGACCCGGTGCCATTCATCTACTGAACGGGCTGTATGACGCCAAGCTCGACCATCAGCCGGTGCTGGCCATCGTTGGGCAGCAGGCGCGCTCGGCCATCGGCTCCAACTACCAGCAGGATGTGGACCTGCAGTCCCTGTTCAAAGACGTGGCCACCTATGTGCAAACAGCTAGCACCGCGGCCCAGGTGCGGCATCTGGTGGACCGCGCCTACCGCATCGCCAAGGCGGAGCGGACCGTCACGTGCATCATCATCCCCAACGACTTGCAGCTTGAGCCGATGGAACAGCCAACGCGCGAGCACGCCATGACGCATTCCGGCGTCGGCCTGGATCAGTCGCCTATGGTGCCGGAAGCGGCAGCGCTCGCCCGCGCGGCGGCGGTGCTGAATGAGGGCAAGCGTGTTGCTATCCTGGTGGGCGCAGGTGCGATCGGAGCCGGTGAAGCGGTGATGGCCGTTGCGGAGCGGCTCGGCGCGGGTGTGGCCAAGGCGCTGCTCGGCAAGTCCGCCGTGCCGGATACGGTGCCGTACTGCACCGGGTCCATCGGCGTGCTCGGCACGAAGGCGAGCTGGGAGCTTATGCAGGGCTGCGACACGCTGCTGATGGTGGGCAGCGGCTTTCCCTATACCGAGTTCCTGCCCAAGGAGGGTCAGGCGCGCGGGGTGCAGATAGACATCAAGCCGGCCATGCTGGGCCTGCGCTACCCGATGGAGGTGAACCTCGTCGGCGATGCCAATACGACTTTGCAGGCGTTGCTGCCATTGCTGCACGCCCGCGAGGACCGGGCGTGGCGCGACAAGATCGAAGCGTCCGTCGTGGAGTCATGGCAGCAGGTCGAGACCTTGGCCCGGCAACCCGCCGACCCCATAAACCCGCAGCTTGTCGCGTGGGAGCTGTCGGAACGTCTGCCGGACCGGTGCATCGTAACGGCAGACTCAGGTACAAGCAGCGTGTGGTATGCGCGCAACTTGCGGTTCCGGCCGGGAATGGCGGGGTCTGTGTCCGGCACGCTGGCCACCATGGGCTGCGCTGTGCCGTATGCCATCGCCGCCAAGTTTGCCCACCCGGACCGGCCGGTGGTGGCGCTGGTGGGCGACGGCGCGATGCAGATGAACGGGCTGACCGAGCTGATCACCATTGCCAAGTATTGGCGCCGCTGGGCCGATCCGCGGCTCGTCGTGCTGGTGCTGAACAACCGGGACCTGGCGTATGTGACTTGGGAGCAGCGGGTTCAGACAGGTGACCCGAAGTTCGACGCAGCGCAGCGGCTTCCAGATCTGCCGTATGCCGGCATCGCCGAACTGATGGGCCTGCGTGGCATTCGGGTAGAGACACCCGAGGGCGTCGGCCCCGCATGGGCCGAGGCACTGGCTGCAGACCGTCCGGTGGTGCTGGACATGGTGACGGACCCGAACGTGCCGCCGCTGCCACCGCATATCACCTTGAAGCAGGCCCGCACGTTCGCCCATGCGTTGTTCGCGGGCGAGCCAGAGACGGCAAGCGTGCTGGTCAACACCGCACGCGAGATGGTTGGGGCGCTGCTGCCCGGCAGTGCAAAGGGCTGACGATCACAGCCTGGCCATTAAGGCCACGTCAGTCACAAACTGTCAGAACACCCCAGTGAACCCTTGAAGGCAGCCAGCATCTGGTTGCCAAGTTTTTCATCGACCGAGAGCTAACCAACGGTGAAGGACCGCGCCATGGGACTGTTCTCAAAGCCGACCATGATCGAAATGGGGCGTGGTTCAAAGCCGGGTTACAGCTGGAGCCGGGTTGACGTTGCCGGCTCCG
>CAXTCN010000289.1:0-5036 GCA_964242575.1 uncultured Acetobacteraceae bacterium
CCCAGCACCCAAGCGGCCTGGTCGCCGGCAGCGCGTTCCGACGTCGCCGGCACGGCCGAGGGCGTCGCAGCCTCGCTTGCGCCTTCCGACTGGCAGCGCCTTTCGGCCGGCACGGGCGCCAAGGGGCCGCGCGTCCACGACGGGGCGCATGTGGAGCTTGCCGACCTGACGGTCCGGCCCAGGGCTATCCTGGCAGCCATGGCCTGTGGACCCGCGGCCTGCTGGCACGGCTGGCGCCGCCACGTCAGCCTGGTCATGCTGGCCGCCATCCGCCCTCACGCAAACCAACCGGCCCCACAAAAAACACTCCGGCGCCTGCCCCGGCTGCCCCAGCCCTCGTCCGCTGGTCGGTCCAGGAAATCCGCCGCGTTGCCACCCGCCTCGCGCAGCGCCGCATCCGCCCGGCTCACGTCAGCGCCCGGTCGCTCTGGCGCAGGGCGCACCAAGCCGCCCCTAGCTGGGCAGCTCCGCAAAGGAGGCCCCTGGCCTCGTGTCAGGCCAGTTCTCCTTGCACGCTGCTGGGCCTAGTGGGCCGGTCCTCAATGCCGGCGCGCTGCGCGCCACTCCCAAGGTGGAATGCGCTCGGCTTCTGGCAAGCTCCAGAAACCCCTCCGGCCAGCACGAGCCTCGTCCTGCAACCCAGGTAGGCCAGGGTCGGTGTTGTAGCGGACGAACACCCAGGCATGTCCACCGCGCACCATCGCGGCATTCACGTCCACCTCGCCTGCAAAGATGCGCCCAAGCGTACGGCTGAACTTAACGAACTGGCCTCGACTTTGCCCATTTCACGGGGTTTCGACTTCGCGCATTCCAGGAAAGCAGAGTTGCGCAGCATCCTTGTTTACGGCGCGTAGCAGGCGGCCTCAAGGATGCCCTGGAGCGCGGGGCTGATCGGCTCGGTCATGTCGGCCCCGGCAGTCGAAGTGACGATACGCTCAAGCCAGAGGTGTTGGCGTAGGCGCGCAAGCGCGTCGGAGAACGTCGGGGCCGGTTTTGGATGCCAGGCAGCCCAGCGCGGCGAGAGGGCCAGGCGTTCGGCATTCTCATGCACGGAGAGGGTGACGACGGTGTAGAGGCCGAGCAGCAGCGGCGTCGTGCGGAAGATCGCAGGGTCGGACCATTGGCGCTGTGTCTCCACCCCGAAGTGGGTGCGGCTTTCCTCATACGTAGTCTCCATCACCCAGCGCCGGTTGAAGCAGTCCAGCACGTCGCGGGGATCGGCCTGCGTGTCCGTGCACAAGAAGGCTTCCGGCTCGTGCCGTCCATCGGGGTAGCGGACCAGCACCCACAGGATCGGCACGATCGGCTTGCCGCCGTGGTGCCACAGGGCGATGCCGTGGGCATACTCGATCCAGCCCGCGCTGCGCCACGAGGTTCGGCTCGATTGCACAACCCGTCGCCAGCGTGTCGCCGGGTCGGTCAAGCGCTCGGACGGCAGCGGCTGGCGCTTGCCCTTGCGGGGCGCGCGGCCGGGCTTGTCGTCGTGGCACGGGGGCGGGTCGAACAGGCGCGCATCTTTGCGCATGCGCGTGATGGCCACCATCGAGGACCTGAGCGCGTGCAGCAGCTCGAGGGCGGCGAAATCGCCGTCGCCCACCGCCACGATGGGCCGGTCCGGCAGCCAGCGGCGCAGGGTGAGCAGCATCAGGCGCGCCCACTCGGTCGTGGTGCGGTGGTGGCGGTCGTGCCGCTCGGGCCACGTCCTGCTCGGGGTCAGCGCGGTCAGCGCCGGCAACCCCTCCGCTGGCGTTCCAACCGCTACGCGGCCGGAACCTTGGCCAGCTCCGCCCAGATGCGGCCGGCAAACGGGACATCCACCAGCAGCATGGCGCTGAGCCAGCGCAGGCCGCGGCTGGTCGGCTCCGGCATGTCCGCGCGGCGGCTCGCGTCGTAGAAGCGCCCGGCCGGGCCGATGCGGGGACCGCGACGGCGCTCAAGCGCGTGGTCGATGCCGATGGCGATCGGCCCAGAAGACACGAAGGCCGCAACGGCCATGCGCAGCAGGGTGCGGGCGAGAGCGAGGCCAGACCAGGCGTTGTCCGGCGAACCGCTTGGTTCGACGCGGTTCAGCACGCGGTGAGAGGCGGTGAAACTAAGATGCTCGGCAAGGCCCAGGGCACGCAGGCAGTTGGTCACGGTGCGCGGCCCGACCGCGAGCAGGGCACCGGCCGCGAGCGCCGCTGCTGTCGGGCGTGTCCGCCGCGAGAAGGCGGCAAGAAGGCGAAAGCCAGGCGAGGAAGCTGGGCGGCAGATGGAGGTCGGGACGGACCATGGCGGACCTGCTGGGCTATGCTGTGCAGCAGGCATCAACTGGTCAGCACTGCAAAGGATCACCATGCCGGCGAGCGATCCCGTGCTGGAGCGGATCGCGGCTCACTCTTGGCCGCGCGGCGAACTGCAAGCCTGCCGGGTCCGGGGCGGCTACACCCTGACCTCCGCGCGCACGGGTGCGCCGGTCGCTCGGCTCAGGCCGATGCCGTCCGGCGATGGGCGCTTCGAGGTGCTGTGGTGGCGCCGTGAGGATTGGGGCCGTGCCGGGCCGTTCGGCGCCGTCCTCGCCCTCGACGACGCGCTCGCATTCATCGCTGACGAGCCAGCCTTCTGGATCTATGCTTGACCTCGCAACCCCGTGAAATGGGCAAAGTCGAGACTGGCGTTCTGGTACGCATAAGCGGACAAAGCTGGAACGCCTCGATGCTGGCTCCTGATGGGGCGGGTGTTTGCGCCAAGGTTTCTGAAGCTGCTGCGTCGACTTCCGCTGTCTGGACCCACCATCATCAACCCCTATAGGACAGCGCCGGGAACATAGCCTCCGGATACTCTCAGGAGAAGCCGAGTGCGAGAAAGACGCAGGCTCGGATCCGTGAGGGCGGCGTCGGGTAACCGACGCCGCTACTCGACAACAGAAACTGCATGTCAGCTTTCATCGTTGGTGTTCCAGGGCTGCGCAGCGGCCAGGCGTTCACCAAGCCCCCGATGCCTAAAGCGTTGCGTAGGCCGCGAGCGCCTGCGCCAGGTGATCGAACGCGAGGCGGACCCGGCGCACAGGGCGCTGGTCCTCGTGCATGACGATCCAGGTTTCCAGGTCGAAGGCGAACACGTCCGGCAGGAGGTGCAGCAAGTCGGGATCGCGGCGGCCGAGGGCGACCTGGCAGATGCCGACGCCGATGCCGGCGCGGATGGCCGCGAGGTATCCCAGGTCGCTGTCGGTCCTGAACGCGAAGTCCTGGCGCTGGAAGTCGAAGCCGCGGGCCTGGAGCGCCCGGATCATGGGCGTCTCGTGCTCGAACCCGATGATCGGGAACCGGCGCAGGTCGGCCAGCGACGCCGGGCGCCCATGAGCCTCGATGATGCGGCGGTGCGCGTGCAAGCCAAGCCGCACGGCGCCCGCCCGCTTGGCGACCAGCGCGCCCTGGGTCGGGCGCACCATCCGCACGGCGATGTCGGCTTCCCGCCGCAGCATGTCCTCGTTGCGGTTGGTCAGGCCGAGTTCGATGACGAGGCCGGGATGGTCGCTTTGCAGCCCCGCCAGCACGGGCGGCAGCACCTCGACGCCGATCACCTCGCTGGCGGTGATCCGCACGATGCCCGACGGCGCTCCGGCCTCGGCCGAGGCCGTGCGGGTGAAGTGCTCCACCGCGGCCGCCATGGCGTCCGCCGGGGCTGCCAGCTCCCGCGCGAGCGCCGTTGGTTCAAGCCCGGACGGGGAGCGCGTGAACAGGGGCGTGCCGATCTGGCGCTCCAGCTCCTCGACCCGGCGGCGGATGGTGGGCTGGGCCGCGCCCAACGCGCGCGCCGCAGCCGACAGGCTGCCCTCCCGCAGCACGGCATGGAACGCGCGGTAGCGCTCCCAGTCAGCGGGGGCAGCAGGCAGGTGGCTCATACATTCCATACTATCCGCCTGTCGGAGCTTGGCAATTCCTTTGCAGGCGAAGCGGCCTCATCTGGAGGTGGCGAACTTGAGGAGGACCATCATGGCAACAGAACGGACAGCATTGGTGCTCGGCGCGTCGGGCGGCATAGGCGGCGAGACGGCCCGCGCGCTGGCACGCCACGGCTGGGCGATCCGCGCCCTTTCGCGTGACACGGAGGAGGCCGGCCGGCGTGCGGCGGCCGCAGGCGACCCGTGGGACTGGGTGCCGGGCGACGCCATGGACCGCGCGTCTGTCGTGGCCGCAGCGGAAGGTGCGTCAGTGATCGTCCATGCGGTCAACCCGCCGGGCTACCGCAACTGGGGCGGCCTTGTGCTGCCGATGATCGAGAACACAATCGAGGCCGCGCGGGCGAGCGGCGCCCGGGTGCTGCTGCCGGGCACGATCTACAACTATGGCCCTGACGCCTTTCCGGTGCTGTCGGAGGACTCGCCCCAGCATCCCGCGACCCGGAAGGGCAAGATCCGCGTCGAGATGGAGTTGCGCCTGGCCCGCGCGGCCGATGCCGGCGTCCGCTCGCTGGTGCTGCGGGCCGGTGACTTCTTCGGCCCGCGGCCGGGGCAAAGCTGGTTCTCGCAAGCCATGGTCAAGCCAGGCAAGCCGGTCCGCACAGTCACCATGCCCGGCCGGAAGGGTGTCGGGCATAGCTGGGCTTACTTGCCCGACGTGGCGGAAGCCTTTGCCCGCCTGGTTGAGCGCGAGGCCAGCCTGGCCCGCTTCGAACGCTTCCATTTCGGCGGCGTCTGGGACGCGGATGGCTTGCAGATGGCCGAGGCGATCCGCCGTGCAGCCGGCGATCCCGGGATCAAGGTGAGGACGCTGCCCTGGACGCTGATGGGCCTCATGGCGCCGTTCAGCGAGACCGTGCGGGAGATGATGGAGGTCAGGCCCCTGTGGCAGGCGCCCATCCGGCTCGACAACGCGCGCCTAGTCGCCCTGCTCGGCGCCGAGCCAGCGACGCCCATGGGTCAAGCCGTCGAAGCCACCCTGCACGGCCTGGCATGCCTGCCGCCCGTCCCGGCCGGGACAGCACGTTTCGCCGGGCATAATTAGAGCGTTTTCAGCCTGACTGGACGTAGCCGCAATGCCGGAAGTAGTTGACGC
>CAXTCN010000290.1:0-4969 GCA_964242575.1 uncultured Acetobacteraceae bacterium
GCCTGGGACCGCTTCAGCACCAGCGAGCTTGACCCGGGGAGGCTGGCCGCCTCCCGCACCGGACGCTCTTCAAACCGAAATCCGACCCTCACAGGCCGGCAGTTTCCGCGCGCCTTATGTAACCCAAAAAGGCCGGATTCTGAACCACGCCGTCAGAGAGCTCCTTGGCCAGGGGCAGCTTGGCGCTGTTGACCTGGTAGCGGATCGAGCGCGCCTGCTTCTCGGCGATCTCGGACGCCAGCAGGTCGCCGACGATCTGCTGGGCGGCGTGCTGGCGCTTGACCCCGTTGGCCAGCACCTCGTCGAACGCCAGGCGCATGCCCAAGAGCTTCAGCTCGACCATCATCGCCAGGATCTCATGCCGTTCCATTGTTCAGCCTCCGTAGGATGTCGTAGCGGGCGCAGTCGGCAACCGGTTGCTGGCGCAGGGTCAGCGCGTCCGGCACCACGATGGGCGGCGGCGGCGAGGGCTGGCGCTGACGCGACAGGGCGTTCAGCACCACGTCGCTGCTGCACAGCCCCGCCTCGAGCGCTTCCGTGCAGGCCGCCTCCACCGCTGGGATGCCGTCGGTCAGCGCCGCAGACAGGATCTTGACCATCTGCCGGTCGCCGTCCGGAACCGACTTCAGCATCTGGCGCACCCGCCCAAGCGCGCCCGGCAGGTTCCAGTCCTTGAACGGCGCGCCGTTGCGCATCGCGCCGGGCTTGCGCGCCAGCACGGGGACGTAGTGCCAAGGGTCGTAGAGGATCTGGTCGCGGCCAAAGCAGCGCTCGTGGTCGGCAATGATCTTACCGTCCTGGCGCACCATGATGCGGTCGGCGTAGGCGTGCACCTCGACTGGGCGCCCGACAGCCTGCGACATCACCGAATACTTGTTCTTGTCGAACTGCACGAGGCAGGTCTTGGACACTGATGCCGCCTTGGCGTGGAAGCTGTCGAACGGGCCGGCATAAGGCACCAGGCTTGGCCGCTCGGCCTCGAACACCTCCCAGACCGCACTGTCGCGGCGCTCCGGATGCGGGTGGCCCTTGGCGTAGGCCACGCACTGCTCCAGCAGCCAGGCATTCATCTCGGCATAGGTCGCAAACCGCAGGCGCGGCTTGAAGAACCGCTCGCGCACCACGTTGACCTGGTTCTCGACCTGGCCCTTCTCCCAGCCCGACGCCGGCGTGCACGCGGTTGGCTCGACCAGGTAGTGGCTGCACATCTGCAGGAACCGGCGATTGAACACCCGCTCGCGGCCGGCGAACACCGCATCCACCGCGGTGCGCATGTTGTCGTAGATGCTGCGCTGGCACGCGCCGCGGAAGAACGCGAACGCCTTGTCGTGGGCGTCGAACACCATCTCCTGCGTCTCACGCGGATACGCCCGCACGAACAGCATCCGGCTGTGGCACAGCCGCACCTGCGCCACCTTGATGGGCGTCGTGATGCCGCGCAGCAGGACGATCTTGTGCGACCAGTCGAACTGATACGCCTCGCCCGGGGCGAAGGTGAGTGGGACAAAGGCGTCGCTCGACCCCGTGCCTTGCTTGCGCCGGCGCGCCTGGTCGTAGCGGCGCACCGCGTCGTAGCCGCCCTCGTAGCCCTCGCCGCGCAGGTCCTCGAAGATCCGGATCAGCCCCAACCGCTCACGCCGCGACAGCCGGTCGTTGGCCATCAGGCGGCGCTCCAGCTCCTCCGTCCACTGGCCAAGCTTCGGCCGCGGCTGCACCTCGCGCTCATACGTGAAGCTGGTCGCACCCGAGCGCAGCACCTTGCGGATAGTGTTGCGGGCAATCCCAAGCTCCCGGGAGATCGCCTTGATCGTCTTGCCCTGGACAAAATGGGCCCGCCTGATCCGAGCAACCGTTTTCACAACCAGCATCTCCCCCACCACCCAAACTATCGGGCGGCGTCTTGCCACAGATCAGGGGGGTCACTTTTGGGCTCATCCGCATCCTCGGTGCAGGAGGTCGCAGTTGCGGGTGCGCGTGGGCACATAGCATGGACACCTCGGAGTTCATGCTGTCCCGTGTCCAAGCGCCTTCTGCCCCTCGTGCCTGCCGACCTCGTGGTCGAGCAGGTTGTGCCCGCCCCTGACTGCCTCACCATCTTGTGCCGGTCCCGCATCACGGCCCCTGTCTGCCCCGGCTGCGGCCACCCGTCCTCGCGGCGGCACAGCAGCTACCCCCGCCGGCTGGCCGACCTGCCTTGGCAAGGTCGCCGCGTTCAGGTCGAGGTGCAGGTGCGCCGGCTGCGTTGCGGGCGGCCCGGCTGCGCGCACCGCATCTTCGCCGAGCGCCTGCCCGCTGTTGCCGGGCCGTATGCCCAGCGGACGGCGCGCCTGGGCAGCTTGCAGCACCACATCGGCCTGGCGCTGGGCGGCAAGGCCGGCGCGTCCCTGGCCGAACGGATCGGCACGCCGGTGAGCGGCGCCACCCTGCTCCGCCTGGTCCGTCGTGGCGCACCTGCGACGCCCATCGCGGCGCCGCGCGTGCTCGGGGTAGACGATTGGGCCTGGAAACGTGGCCAGCGTTACGGCACGGTCCTCGTTGACCTGGAACGCCGTGCCGTCGTTGACCTGCTGCCTGACCGTGAGGCGGACAGCTTCGCCGCCTGGCTGCAGGCCCACCCCGGCGTTGAGGTCATCGCCCGTGACCGGGGCGCGGCCTATGCCGACGGCGGCAGGCGCGGTGCGCCCGATGCTGTCCATGTCTCGGATCGGTGGCACCTGCTGGAAAACTGCAGCGCCGCGGTTCTTGAGGCGGTGAAGCGGAACATGCCCGCACTCCGGGCGGCGGCCCAGCCCGCCTCCAGCGTTCCTGAAGCTGCGGCAGCAGCCCTGGTGCCCGTGGCGGACCCGGATGCACCGCCGCCGATGACGAGCGCGCAACGGCTGCAGTGCGAGGGATGGCAGCGGCGCGTGCAGGCCCACGGCGAGGTGAGGCGGCTGCACCAGCACGGCGTTCCGATCCGCCACATCGCCCGCGACTTGGCGTTGTCGCGCAACACGGTGCGGCGCTGGGTGCGAGGCGAGCAGCCCGAACTGCACCGGCCGCGGATGCACTCGCTCGACCCTTGGCGGGCGGTGCTGGAACGGCGCTGGGCAGAGGGCTGCCGCAACGGCGCCCGGCTTTGGCGGGACCTGCGCGATGCCGGGTTCAAGGGCGGGATGCGGGTCGTCACCGAATGGGCCAACCGACAGCGGCTGGCGGAGCCAGAACGGCAGTTCGGACCAGCGCCGGTTTCGGCCACGCGGCGTTCCCCCCGGCCTGCGGCATACCCGGCACGGCGGGTGGCCCGGATGCTCACGGCTGACTTGCCGTCGCTTGCAAATCCGGACCGCGCCTATGTCGAGCGGCTGCTGGGGCTGTCGCCGGCGCTGGCCGCGGCTCGCGACCTCGCCTTCCGCTTTGGTGCCCTGGTCCGCGCCCGCTCTGCGGATGCGCTCACCCCCTGGCTGGCCGATGCCGAGGGCAGCGAGTTGCACGGCTTCGCCGCCGGCCTGCGCCAGGACGAGCAGGCCGTGCGCGCAGCCCTGACGCTGCCCTGGAGCAGCGGCCAAGTTGAGGGCCAAGTCACCCGCCTCAAACTGGTCAAGCGCCAAAGCTATGGGCGGGCAAAGCTCGACCTGCTCAGGGCGCGCCTGGTCCGTGCCGCATGACAACGACCTGCACCGAGGATGCGGATGAGCCAATCTTCCACGCCGATCCACATGCAGAAGGGCTTGCTCGATGCCGTGGTGGCTTGGTTGCCCGAAGAGGCTCGCGTGCGGCTGCTCGGCGACCGGTTCTACGGCACGCCCGCACTGATCGGCCAGTGCCAGTTGCTGGGCTAGGACTACCGGCTGCGGCTGAAGGGCAACCTGCGTGTGTGGCTCGACGGTGCCGACGCAGGCTCGGTCGAAAAACTGGCCCGGCGCACGCCCTATCTGACGGGAGTGGAACTGACCGCGCGCCGGGTGCTCACGAACGTAGGTTTTATCCAGGACCCTGGCCACGAGGAGCCCTGGATCGTCGCCATGTCCGAGGCCCCGGGTTACCTCACCACGCTCGACTACGCCCGGCGCTGGGGCATCGAGCCCATGTTCTCCGACTTCAAAACCCGCGGCTTCGGCCTCGAAGACAGCCAGATCCGCTATCCGGACCGACTGGCCAGGCTCGTCCTGGTTATGGCGCTGGCCCTCTACTTCGCCGTGTCCACGGGACAGTGGGATGCCGCCCACCATGCCACACCCGCCGAACGCAGACGCCCGGAACAGCAGCCGAAGAATGTCCTGCGCGGCATGACATCCCTATTCACCCGCAGCCTGCGGCGCATCGCAAACCTGCTCCAAACCCTTCAGCCCATCCCGCAACTTTGGGGTGTTCCAGCAACTGATAGGTGGTGAGGGTCGGAGGCCTACATTGGCCTTTGTTCTGCTGCACCTGCGTGCCCGGGAATCTGCCCCGCTTACGCAGAACACTCACCCAGGTCGTCGCCGAACACCTCAAAGCCAGACCCGAACTTGCAAGGCCTCACCACACGGCCGCGCAGGCCCAGGTGATGCAACCAAGGCACGCCTCATCGCCATAGACGCTAAAGAGGTCTCACAACCACACAGCCAGCCTGTATCTACCGAGATATCGTGCTTCCGACTGAGTGAAATCCAGTGCGAACATTGTTCACTTAACTTATCAACATCATACCTAACACACCAGTACGGTGGCTTGTGGCAATGGTAACGGCATTAAAAATCCACGATCCTCCTGGTTCACTTTGATATCAACGCGACGGTCCGTTTTGTTTTCTGCCGGCGTTAGCCCGCTGATACGCCCCACAAGTACCTCTGGGTCCCCTAGACGCGATCTGGAAATCGAGGCCATCCTGGGACGGTTGACGCTGGACGAGAAAATCGGACAGCTCAATCTCGTGAGCCCGGCAGAGGAGTTTCAGACCGGCCCCATCGTCAACACCGATATCGAAGCGAAGATATGCCGTGGAGAG
>CAXTCN010000291.1:0-4918 GCA_964242575.1 uncultured Acetobacteraceae bacterium
GCTTGGTGAGCTTGGTGACCTCGCCCGCGCTCATGCAGCACAGCATGGCGTCGCACTCCTCGCGCCGTGCAGCAAGGGCGGGATGCACGGCGCGGATGTGGTCTTCCAGGAACAGCATGGTGGCGACCACGATATCGCCGCTTGCGATGTCGGCGCGGCACTCGGCCAGCGCGGCTGGGTCCGAGCCCCACTCGTCGGCGGCGTGCACGGCGATGCTGAGGCCCGGCAGTTCCCGCCGCAGCTCCTGTTCCGCCCGGGCGGCGGCGCTGGACAGGTGGCTGTCCATGGTGACCAGGACGACCCGGATGACAGCAGGGGAGATCGCGGCGTTACCGGCCATAATGCGCCTTTGCGTCATAGAGCGTGTCGACGGTGATGGTGGCGAGGCCGCGCTCCTCGGCGAAGCGCTCAGTATTGCGCCGGGCCTTGCCGCGCACGAAGAACGGGATTTTGCCCAGCTCCTTGTCCGCGTCCGGCGCCCATACCGCGGGGCCAGCCGCGACGGGTTCCGGCGCGGCTGGGGCGGCATGGCCCAGATGCGATGGGGCGGCGTCGTTGAACTCCATATCGCCGCGGAACATGCCGATCAGGTGTTCCTCCAGGCCCATCATCAACGGATGGACCCAGGTGTCGAACAGCACGTTGGCGCCCTCGAACCCCATCTGCGGGGAGTAGCGGGCCGGGAAGTCCTGCACGTGCACCGGCGCGGAGATGACGGCGCAGGGCACGCCGAGGCGCTTCGCGATGTGTCGCTCCATCTGCGTGCCGAGCACCAACTCCGGCTGCAGCGCGGCGACGGTGGACTCGACTTCGAGGTAGTCGTCGGTGATCAGCGCCTCGACGCCGTACAACTTGGCGGCTTCTCGAACTTCGCGGCCGAACTCCCGGCTGTAGGTGCCGAGGCCCACGACCTTGAAGCCGAACTCGTCCTGCGCGACGCGGGCGGCGGCGATGGCATGGCAGGCGTCGCCGAACACGAACACCCGCTTGCCCGTGAGATAGTTGCTGTCCACCGAGCGCGCGTACCAGGGCATCCGGGACGGCGCGCCAGCCAGGACCGGCGCCGGGTCCACGCCGGCCAGCGCGGCCACTTCGGCGATGAAGTCGTGCGTGGCACCAATGCCGATGGGCACGGTCTTGGTGGCTGCCTGCCCGAAGGTGCGGCCGAGCCACGCCGCCGCCTGCCCGGCGACTTCGGGATACAGCACGACGTTGAACTCGGCATTCCCGAGCCGCGCCAGGTCTGCGGGCGTCGCGCCCAACGGAGCCACCACGTTCACGTCGATGCCCATGCGCGCCAGCAGCCCGGTGATCTCCGCCACGTCGTCCCGGTGCCGGAAGCCCAGCGCCGATGCCCCCAGCACGTTGCAGCGTGGACGCTCGCCCCGCACCGGCTTCGTGCCCGGCGCAGGCGCGTGCGGCCCGGCGAACGCGCGCACCAACTGGTAAAAGGTCTCGGCCGCGCCCCAGTTCTCCTTTTTCTGGTAGGCCGGCAGCTCCAGCGCCACCACCGGCACCGGCAGGCCGAGCGCCCGCGCCAGGCCGCCCGGGTCGTCCTGGATCAGCTCGGCGGTGCAGCTCGCGCCCACCAGCAGGCAGTCCGGCTGGAACCGCGCATAGGCGTCCCGCGCGGCTGTCTTGAACAGCTCCGCCGTGTCGCCGCCCAGGTCGCGCGCCTGGAACGTGGTGTAGGTGACCGGAGGGCGCTTCGGCAGCCGCTCGATCATGGTGAACAGCAGGTCGGCGTAGGTGTCGCCCTGCGGCGCGTGCAGCACGTAGTGCACGCCCTCCATGGCGGTGGCGACGCGCATGGCGCCGACGTGAGGCGGGCCTTCGTAGGTCCAGAGGGTAAGCTGCATCGGGCTTAGACCTTCAACCGGGTGCGGCGCACCAGCGGGCGGGCGAACAGCTCGGCCAAGTCGCCGGCCTGCTCGTAGCCCTGGATCGGGGTGAACAGCAGCTCGATGGACCACTTGGTGCTGATGCCCTCGGCCTCCAGCGGGTTGGCGAGGCCGAGGCCGCACACCACGATGTCCGGCGCTGCCGCCCGGCAACGGTCGAGTTGCCGCTCCACGTCCTGGCCCTCGCTCAGCGCCGTGCCGGCCGGCAGCCAGGCCAGCTCCTCGGCCAAGTGCTGGCGGTGCAAGTACGGCGTGCCGACCTCGGTGAGCGTCATGCCCATCTCGCGCGACAGGAAGCGGGCCAGCGGGATTTCCAACTGGCTGTCCGGGAAAAAGAACACCTGCTTGCCCGCGAGTTCGGCCCGGTGCCGGTGCAGCGCGCCCTCGGCCCGGGCGACGGCCGGACCGGTCACGGCGGCGAAGCGCTCGGCGGGCACGCCCCAGGCCGTCGCGGCGGCTTGCAGCCAGGCGGTGGTGCCCTCGATGCCGAGTGGGAACGGTGCGGCCAGCCGGGTAGCGCCGCGGGCTTCGAGCGCGCGGGCGGTGTCGGCCAGGAACGGCTGCGCCAGCAAGTACTGCGTGCCGGGTCCGACAGGGGGCAGGTCGGTGGCGCTGCGCGGCGGCATGAAGCGCACGTCCGTGATGCCGAGGCCGGACAGCAAACGGCCGAGTTGGTCCTCGACCACCTCCGCCAGCGCGCCGACCACCAGCAGGGAGCGCGCCGTGCTGCGCGGCAGGATGGGGACCAGGGCGGCGAGGCAGGCGTCCTCGCCCTGGGTGAACGTGGTCTCGATGCCGCTGCCGCTGTAGTTCAGCACCCGGACCTGCGGCATGTGCGTGGCGGACAGCCGCTCGGCGGCACGGGAGAGGTCCAGCTTGATGACTTCGGACGGGCAGGAGCCCACCAGGAACAGCAGGCGGATTTCCGGGCGGCGCGCCAGCAACTGGTCCACCACGCGGTCCAACTCGTCGTTGGCGTCGGCCAGGCCCGCGAGGTCCCGCTCGTCGATGATGGCGGTGGCGAAGCGGGGTTCCGCGAAAATCATCACCCCCGCGGCGCTCTGGATCAGGTGGGCGCAGGTGCGGGACCCCACCACTAGGAAGAACGCGTCCTGGATTTTGCGGTGCAGCCAGATAATGCCGGTGAGGCCGCAGAACACTTCGCGCTGGCCGCGCTCCCGCAGGACCGGCGCGTCGGCGCAGCCGAGCGTGGCCGCTCCGCTCAAGAGCTGAGGCCCATGCCGGCGGGGTGCCAGCCCTCGCCCTCGCGCCGGGTGGCGCGCAGCTTCACGATGAACTGCGCCGCGTTGACCACGTAAGTGGCATAGGCCGCCAGCGCCAACAGCATCAGGCCGTGCGTGTCAAGCGCGCCTGACATCAACGCCGCAAGGTAGGCGGTGTGCAATGCCAGCACCAACATGCTGACCACGTCCTCCCAGTAGAACGCCGGGGCGAACAGGTAGCGGCCAAAAATTTCCCGCTCCCAAATCGAGCCGGTGACCATGATCGCGTAAAGCATGAGCGTTTTGGCGACGATGGACGCGGTGGCGGCGCCCTCGCCCTCGCCGGTCAGCAGGAAGCGCAGCACCAGGCCGAGGCTTACTAGGAACACCACGAACTGCGCCGGCGCGAGCACGCCCTGCACGATGGTCCAAGGCGAGGCGTCCCGCCGGCGGCGTTCCTCAGGCGTGTAAAGCGACCGCGCCGCCTGCACGTTCACTGGCGGGATGCGCCGTCCAGCGGCCCCGCCCCAAGGGCAGCAATCCAGTTGATCGATTATCCGGCCGAACGCTTGCGTAAACATTCCTTGACAACGCCTTCCCTGGCAGGTGCGCTGGCCGACGGGATGCAAAACGGTTCCCGACAAAGCTCGGCCATCGCGTGAGTTGAGCAGTCCTGCGACCGTTTTGCGCCGTCGTGGCCTGGGTTCGCTCCCGGGTCCTCGATGACTGAAAGCTAAGGCTTCGCCGAAGGATGTGTCAAGCGCGGTTTACGTAAATCAAGCTTGACACTCGGACGCCGCCTGCATCAACTTGGGGAGGACGCAGCCGATGGATCACATGAGACAACAGCTTGCCGCACAGAGCTGCTGGACTGAGGCCGACGCGGTCCGCGAGGCCCGCACGACGGCGTTGCGGGCCCGCTCGGCGCGTGCGGAGCAGGAGAAGCGCCGGGCCATCCTGACCGAGACGGTCGAGGCCAGCGTGATCCCTGAGCTGCTGGCGCTGCACCGTGCGCCGCTTGTGCGGAAGCCGGGGCTTGTTGTGCACGCCGCGCACGTGACGGAGCTGACCAGCCTGGTGCTGGCGCAGGATGAGCCGGCCGCACTGGCGTTCGTGAGGGCCATGCACGAGCGGGGCGCCGCCGCGGAGGCGCTGTACCTCGACCTGCTGGCCCCCACCGCCCGGCGCCTGGGTGAGATGTGGGAGAACGACACCTGCGACTTCACCGACGTCTCCATCGGGCTGTGGCGCCTACAGGCCGCTATGCGCGCGTTGAGCGGCGCGTTCCTGGAACAGGCGGCGGCGCGGCCCATCGGCCCGCGGGCGCTGCTGGTGCCGCTGCCCGGCGAGCAGCACACCTTCGGCCTGTCCATGGTGTTCGACTTCTTCCTCTGCGCCGGCTGGAACGCTTGGACCGGCCCGGTCGCCTCCAGCGGCGACTTGCTTACGATGGTGCGCAGCCAATCGGTGGCGATGCTGGGCTTCTCGCTCGCCTGCGACGAACGGCTGGATGCGGTGCGTAAGGAAATCTGCGCAGTGCGGCGAGCGTCCCGCAACCCGGCCATCGCCATCATGGTGGGCGGCCCCGGCTTCACCGCCGACCCGACGCTCGCGGCACAGGTTGGCGCGGACGGAACGGCGACGGACGGACGGCAGGCTGTGCTGCAGGCGTCGCTGCTGGTAACAGACGGCACGCGGCGGTGACCGCGCGCCGCACCCCTTCGGATGGCCCCCTCCATCCCAGGGCTTTCGCATCAAGCGACGGGCATGTGGTTGAGGATGTCGGCGAGAACC
>CAXTCN010000292.1:0-4906 GCA_964242575.1 uncultured Acetobacteraceae bacterium
CCTCGCCCGAGCAGGTCCGAAACTGGATCGAGCGCACGCTGCCGGGAAGCGCCAGCCTGGTCCTGTTTCAGGGCTTATCGTTTTGCGACAACACGAACCTGAGCATCTGCCTGGCTGTTCAACCCTCAGCCACCGTCGTCAGAGGCGGCGCCCGTCGTGCGAAGTCTTACCTCACCCACGACGCCGGGCTTCCAACCCACGCCAGCACGCACCAGCAGGCTCCCGCCGTTGTCCTGAAACTCTAAGCCGCAGCCCGGTTTTGGCCAGTGGCACCGACCTGCGCCATGCCCTCCGGCGCACGCAGCCAGTAGCCGGAGCCACGGATGCTCTGGATCAGCATGCCGCCGCCTTCGTCCAGCGGCAGCTTCTGGCGCAGGTTGAACACGAGCTGGTCCACGCTGCGGTCCTCCGCCCGCCAGGGGCGATGCAGCGCGGCCTCGGACAGCTGGTCGCGGGACACCGCTGCCCCCGCCGCGGTGGCCAGGGCCGCCAACGCATTGAACTCCGCAGCCGTAAGCGCCACACAGCGGCCGTCGTCCACACGCACCGTCCGTTTCAGGACATCGATCCGGATCGGACCGACCTTCAGCACCTGCGCCGGCTGCGAGGCGCCCCGAGCCTCGACGTTGTCGTTGACCCGCCGGTGCACGGCCCGGATGCGAGCGACCATCTCACGCAGGCGTGGCGGCTTCGCGATGTAGTCGTCGGCGCCGAGTTCGAGGCCGACGATCCGGTCGGACTCGTCGTTCATGCCCGAGATGACGATAAGCCCGCAGTCACGCTGTTCGGCCAGATGCACCAGCAACGCGGTGCCATTCATGTCCGGCAGCGCCAGGTCCATCAGCACCACGTGCGGCTTGAAGCTGGCCTTGAGGGCGATGCCTCCCGCGCCTGTGCTGGCGCAGGCAGTGGTGACCCCGGCCTGTCGCAGTGCGTCCAGCATCATGGGAGCGAGTGCGTCATCACTCTCGACCAACAGCACTTTGAGGGTGGTCAGCGTGCTCGCCGGGACAGCGCCAGATGTTCGCATCAGCCAGGCCTTATTAAATCCGTGTAATAAACCTTATCATCCTCGTTTGAGTTGACACGGTAAAAAGCTGTGTTCGGGCGTTAAATGTCAGTCATTGTCCCGATATGATGGTGGAACCAAGCAGCCTGCACGAAGCAATGAAGGTTGTTGTGAATGCGCTCGACAGGGTAGTCGCAAAGGAATGAGCTTCATGCTGCCGCCTTTTTGAAGGCTATGATCGGCAACGGTCACTGGTCTTCACCCCTGAAACTAGCCCGTTTGGGATGCGACCCGGATGCTTTCACCGGCCAGGGTCAGGACGTAGCCAGCCGCCGTGCGCTGCAATAGTCGCACCCCCATGCTCTCCTGAAGCGAGACGATGTGCCGGCTGACGGTGGATTGCGTGACGTGCAGGTGCTTGGCAGCCAGAGCCAGGGTGCGGTGTCGGGCCACGGCCAGAAAGAAGCGCAAGTCGTCCCAGTCCAGCATCACCGCCTCCGCGTAAGCACACCACCTTGCCCAACTCTCAAAAACCTTCCAGGTCCAGGTACTAAGACATGTGAACAGGAAAATAGGCATAATGCCCTCTTGCGGCATAGGCGACCAGCGTTAAGTCTCCCAACATTTCCGGGTTGCTCGCCCCCTTCCCAGGCGTTGCGAGGAGCCGCCATGCCCAACCCGTTCATCCGCAAGCTGGAAGCATTCGGCCCGTTGCCCGACGAGGACAGGCGGGCGCTGGAGCAGGTCCTGGATAGCACGCGGCGGGTCGGCGTGAACCACGACCTGATGCGCGAGGGGGGCCGCCCGACGGCGTGCCAGCTCATTGTGGAGGGTTTCGCCTATCGCCACCGCACCATGCAGGACGGACGGAGGCAGATCATGAGCTTCGAGATTGCGGGCGATTTATGCGACCTGCACAGCTTCCTGCTGGGCGAGGCGGACCACTCCATCACGACCCTGACCCCGTGTACGGTGGCGCCCATCCCGCACAGCACGTTGACGGAGTGGACCGACAGCCGGCCGGCTGTCTCGCGCGCGCTGTGGCTGGCTTCGCTGGTGGATGCGGCCATCTCGCGCGAGTGGATCGTCAACGTCGGGCGTCGCACGGCCTACCAGCGCGCCGCCCACCTCCTGTGCGAGGTGATGCAACGCCTGCTCTCAGCCGGGTTGGCGAACGGACCCGCCTACGAACTGCCGCTTACCCCGATGGTGTTGGCCGATGCGCTCGGGCTCACGGCGGTGCACGCCAACCGCACCTTGCAGTGGCTGCGCGGCGAGGAGCTGATCGAGTTCGGTGGTGGAACTCTGACAGTGCGGAACTGGCCCGGGCTTAAACGGGCCGGCGGGTTCGATCCGGCTTACCTGCACCAGGTCGCGGCAGCCGGGTGAGGATCATCGGCGCACCACACTGGCCCAGTCACCTCATAGGTCGAAAAACGGCCAACTTGCACAACGAATGACAAACTACGAGACCTAAACTGCCTCCCGTATTCCGTTGTTGCATTCTTAAGCCGCTCTGCTACTCGAAAATCGACTTGAAAATCTTTTAGGCTGTCGTGATCGAAGGGCATCCCAATAGCATCGACCACAAACTCATCGAAGGTTCAAATGTCGTCGAGGGGAATGCCTTGGATCTCTGAAGCCGTCATTCGCACTTACTGATTGGGGAGGTGGTTCACTTGCATTGATGACCTATCGTAGTCGGAAAGCAAGCTGGGAACACTCCATGCTGTACTGCACTATTGCAGAATATCCATTTTGGGAAGTTGACCTGTCAGCCCCCCAGGCGCGCAAGGTGCGCCTCGTGACGCCATTGGCTCTCCTCGAAGATCGCCAGGAGGTGTTCCGCGACCTCTGTGGGCTGCCTATTGGCGCGCAGTTTCACCACGAGCTGAGACTGCCGCGTCACGCTGACGGCACCTTGGCGAACATGGCGGCGAACCATTTCCAGCTCAGTTTCTTTCTTCCACATATCCTGTCGCATACAGGAAAACGATCAACACAGGTTGGTTTCCGGAGAAGGCCAAGCCCAGCTCCCCCCTCACGAAATGTGCTAGTCGGCCCTTCCTCTCGTCCCTTGCCATCAACCGGCGCTTTGCATACCCTAAGTTCGTCATGTCCCGCGCAGCAGCCTGCGTACCAGGCTGAGTGACCTAGTACGCGCCAATCGGCAGCTCCGTCGCCTGCTGGCCCAACCCGGACCGCTGGTGCGCCGGCCCGTAGACCTTTTCTGCTTGCCCGTCCCCGTCGCTTCAGCGAACTACGCTGCCAGTGCTGGCGAACGTGGCTGCCTGGTGTTCTCGCAGGGCCGGCTCGTCGCCGTGCTGGTGCACATCGGCGCTGGCGTAGAGGCGGACGACGCGCCCGCCAGCTGGTTCCTGGAAGCGGGGTTCGGCCGCTGCGCCCAGGGTAGCCCCCCACCCTTGTTCGGCACCGTGCGCGAGGCATTGGCGTGGGTGCGCGACGACTTGGCAGCGCCGGCCCTGGCCGGCACCGCCGACGCGCTGTGGGCGGCCTTTGACCGCGATCACTCCCTGCATCAGAACGCCGAACGCTTGATGGCCGAGGTCCGCGCAGCATTTGCCAAGACGGACCGGCCGCCAACGGAAAACAAGGACAGCCCCAGCGAAGCTCCCGGCCCGCCCAAGGGCTAGCGCCCTGCAACCTTCGAGGTCTTGTGGCGGGAGCACATGGTCATCAAACCATGTGTTGGCCCAGTGACCGCAAAGCTGTGCAAATGGCCACCCCTTACAGAACACGCACTTTGTAAAGAGTAGGACGCTCCTCCATCGTTCACCAGCTAAGGCGTATCCATCAACCCACTTGGGGAAGTCTGACATACCCGTGAACGCGGAACCGAACAGCTCGCCGTGATCAGAAAGGCGGCGCCAACTTCATGGGCCTGGCCCATCCGTTTCGAGCATAGCATCTATGCGATGCGCCTGACGGCGGGCCAGTGCCGACTTTACAAGCACGCACAGCGCAAGCATGGCGGCGATGCCTTCGAGTGCGAGGGATTGCAGCGGCATGAGCACCACCAGCGCGGCGAAGAGCGGCAGGACGTGCCGCGCCGGACCGCCGAAGGAGAAACGGTCGCGCACGAACCACAGCCCGAGCAGGTATGAGGCCACCGGGATAGCCACGGCATAGTGTCCGACGATCATTGTCGCCTCCGCCTGACCAGTGACGATGTCGACGAGGACGGCGAAGCCGGCTCCCACAGCGGCCCCGGACGCGAAGATCAGGACATGGCTGTAGCCCCAGGTCAGGGACCGCGCCAGGCTCTGGCTTCCCAGGTGCTCCTCCTTCGAGAAGTAGAGCCACCACATCGCGAACACGATAACGAGCGACGAGAGCGCGATCAGCACTAGCGCGACCTGGGTATCCGTCCCGATCACCGCCCGCAGCGCCATCGAGCCGGCCAATAGCGTCTCGCCCAGCACGATGATGGTCAGCAGGCCATATCGCTCGATCATATGGTGGCGATGCCAGGGCGTCTGGCCGCTCCGTTCCGCGAGGGCCGGGACCGATAGCTCGAAGGCGGCGCCCAGGGCGAACAGGAGTGGGAGCAAGCTCGGAGGGACCGGCCCAACGAGGAGCAGCCCGGCCCAATAGACCTGAACGGCGCCGATCCCGGCGGCATAGCCGAGCGCGGTCCTTCTCCTTCGCGGATCGTCCAGCGCGGCACGCAGCCAGAGCACGACCATCGCCACCCGCATGACGACGTAGCCCACAACGACCATCGTCAGGGGAGTGTCAAAAACCTGGGGCGCTACGCCGCGAGCTGGATTGCTTGGTGGCCAAAGCGTCCGTCCAGCATCGCCGCCCTAACCTGAAGCACTCGATGGGCGCCGCGGGGTGACCAGCGCATCTGCCGTCGCTTGTTCATGCGGGCAC
>CAXTCN010000293.1:0-4886 GCA_964242575.1 uncultured Acetobacteraceae bacterium
TGGGTCGATATCGCCATCGCTATCCGGATCGCAAAGTGAACAGTATTGCGGCTAGCAGCGCACTGTCGTCGTCCAAGGTTTTGAAGGCGGTGAAGCCGTGCTCGATCTGGCGCCTGTAGCGGTCATAGAACACCCGTTGCTCGCTGGTCAGCTGGTCGGGCGGAACGAGGGGAAGACGCATGGACTTTACTCCAGTGACTGGGGAAGCTCGGCAGGGCGTCAGCCCAGGCGGTCCAGCCGGTCGAACAGCGCGCGGGCGCCAGTGTTGATCTCCGACAGCTTGCCGGGCGGCAGACCCTCAGCCTCGTCGAGACGGCGTGTGAAGGTCTTGGACACCGCGGTCGAAGCATAAGGATAGTCGGTGCCGTAGAGGATGTGGCCGGGCTGGGCGAAGGCCAGCAGGCTCGGCAGTCCGCTCGGCGCCACGAGCGCGGTGTCGAAATAGAATCGGCCCATCTCGTCCAGCAACGCCTCAACCGACCGGTCAGGGTTAAGCGAGGCGGTCAGCTCGGCGAAGCGGCTCGCGGCGTAGGGCAGGAAGCCGCCGCCATGCGAGAGGATAGTCTTGACGCGCGTGAAACGCGTCATGTGGCCGGCCACCACCAAGTGCAGCGCGGCTCGCGTTGTGTCCGCGGGATAGTCCTCGACCGGCCCCGGCAGGCCCGGCAGCACGGCGGCTTCGGGCGTGGTCGGGTGAACGAAAACGACGGCGGATCGGCGGTCGAGCTCCTCCCAGATCGGGAGGAAGCGGTCGTCGCCGAGATAGACGCCCTCGAAGTTGCTGTGCAGGCAAACACCATCAACGCCCAGCTCGTCACAGCAGCGGCGAATCTCTGCAACGCCGGCATCGACATCAGGCAAGGCGAGGGTCGCGAGATAGCCCAACCGGTCCGGGTGACGAGCGACCAGCTCGGCGCCGTAGTCGTTCACCCTGCGCGCGATGGCAATTCGGTCGGCCCCCTTCCAGCCCTCGATCCCGGGCGCGGTGAGCGACAACATGCTGACCGCGATTCCCTCGTCGTCCATGAAGGCCATGAGCTGTTCGGGAGACCAGTCGGGCGCTCCCCAGCCGGACGGGTCGCCGCCATGGAGGGATAGGTCCTTAGCCCAGAAGGGCGGCACGAGGTGGGTGTGAACATCGATGCGCCCTGCGCTCATAATGAGGTGCTCCACTTTGTTGCAGGCTCGACGAGTACCAGGCCCGTCAAGCCATCAGCAGCTTATCCAATGTGATCGGCAGCTCGCGCATGCGCTTGCCCGTCGCGTGCCAGACTGCGTTGGCGATTGCCGGGGCGACGCCGCACAGGCCAAGCTCGGCCACGCCCTTGACGCCGAGCGGGTTCATGATCGTGTCCTCGCCCGGCACGAACAGCGCGTCCAGCTCCTTCACGTCGGCGCACACGGGCACGAGGTACTCGGCCAGGTTCGCGTTCATCACCCGGCCGAAGCGCGGGTCCCATTCCGCCTCCTCCAGCAGCGCCATGCCCAAGCCCCCCACCATCCCGCCGATGACCTGGCTGTGGGCGAGCTTCGGGTTCACCACCCGGCCCGCGTCGTAGGCGCCGATGATCCGTGGCACGCGCACGGTGCCGAGGTCGGAGTCAACGCGCACCTCCGCGAACACGGCGCCGAAGCCATGGCTCGAATGCGTCGTCCGCTCGTCGCCCGGCTTGGCGCCGCCGTCCGCGTCCAGCCGGGCGAGACCAGCCCGGCGGAGCAGGCCGGCGTGGTCCGCGGTGGCGCCACCCTCCCCAGCCAAGCCGTCCAGCTTCGCCCGCAGCGCCTGGCAGGCGTCGCGCACCGCGGTGCCGACGCTGGCCATGGTGGTCGAGCCGCCGTGCTCCTTCGCCTCGGGCAGTGCCGTGTCCCCCAGCTCGAAGCGCACGCGCCCCAGCGGCAGGCCCAGCGTGTCGGCCGCAACCTGGGTCATGGACGTGTAGGCGCCCGGTCCCATGTCGCTGGTGGCGCTGCGGACCACGGCGGTCCCGTCAGCGAACAGCGTGGCGGAGGCCCGCGTCGGGTAGCGCTCCGCAGGGTAGATCGCGGTCGCCATGCCCAAGCCCACCAAGTCGCGCCCGGCGCGCATCGAGCGCGGCTCGGGGTTGCGCTTGTTCCAACCGAAGCGCTCCGCGGCCAAGCGGTAGCACTCGCGCAGGGCCTTGCTCGACCAGGGCAGATCCTTTCTCGAGTCACGCTCGGCGTAGTTCCGCAGGCGCAGTTCCACCGGGTCCAGCTTCAGCGCCTCGGCCAGCTCATCCATCGCGATCTCCTGCGCGAGCAGGCCGGTCGCCCAGCCCGGTCCGCGCATCGGGGTGGGCGTGCTGGTGTTCATCTCGACCAAGCGGTAGCCCGTGCGCCGGTTCGGGCAGGCGTAGGTCACGGCCGGCACGTTCAGCGTGCCCTCCGCGAACTCCTTGTAGATCGAGGTCTGGCCCACCGCCTCCTGGACCAACGCCGCAAGCCGGCCATCCCGGTCCGCACCCAAAGCAACGCGCTGCTCCACTTGCGGGCGGAAGCCGACGGAATAGTAAAGCTGCCGCCGTGTCAGCTCCAGCCGCACCGGCCGTCGGGCACGGCGCGCAGCAAGGACCGCGAGGGCCACATGCGGCCAGGTCCGCAACGCCGCGCCGAACGCGCCGCCGACGAAGGGGTTGATCACCCGCACCGCATCGGGCGGGATGCCGAAGACCAGGGCGATCGCGTCGCGCTCGTTGTCCACCCACTGCGACTTGCTCCACAAGGTCAGGCGGTCGCCTTCCCAACGTGCCACCGTCGCGTGCGGCTCCATGGCGTTGTGATGCTCGCGCGGCTGCACGTAGGTCCCGTCCACCCGGACCGCGGCGGCGGCAAGCGCACCATCGGCGTCGCCCTGCTTCGTTTCGGGGCCACGGCCCCGCTTAGCTGCGGCCTCGGACGTGGGTCGGCCGAGCGCCGGGTCGAACCGGGTCCGCGGCGCCGGGTCGCGGTCATAGGTGACGCGGACGAGGGAGGCGGCGTATTCGGCCTGCGCCTGGGTTTCCGCCACGACCAGGCCGATGGGCTGGCCGCTGAACTTCACCTCCACGTCCTGGAGCACACGGAGCTGGTCGCCGGACACCGGGTCCACCGCCGGGCGCTCCTTGAAAGCCAGGTAGGGCAGCTTGCCGGCATTCCGGTGGGTGAGCACGAGCAGGACGCCGGGCGCCCGCTCGGCGGCTGCGGTGTCCATGCCAGCGATGCGGCCGGCGGGGATCGTGCTCTCTACGAGCGCGGCGTAGGCGAGGCCCGCGGGGGCGAACTCGGCGGCGTAGGCCGCGCGTCCCGCCACCTTTGCCGGGCCATCCACCCGGCTGACCGGGGTGCCGATGATGGCGGTCATGCGAGGCCTCCCGTTTCCTCAAGGGCGCGGGCGACCGTGCGCTTGATCAGCTCCACCTTGTAGGCATTGTGCCCGCGCGGCACGGCGCCGTCCGCGGCCAGCGCCGCCGCCTCGCGGCAGAGGGCCGGGTCCAGCCGACGGCCGCGCAGGGCCTGCTCGACGCGCGGCAGGCGCCACGGCGTGGTCGCGACCCCCCCGACCGCCACCCGCACGTCGCGCACCGTGCCGTCCCCGGCAAGGTCCAGCGCGACGGCGGCCGAGGCGATGGACCATTCATACCTCGCGCGGTCCGTCACCTTGAGGTAGTGCGAGCGGCGCGCGGCGGGGCTGGGCGGGATTTCGATCGCAAGGATTAGCTTTCCTGGCTGGAGCTGCGTCTCGACGTGGGGCGTGTCGCCGGGACGCTGGTGCAGCTCAGCGAGAAGAAGGCTGCGCTCCCCATCCGGCCCTGTGATCCGCACCTGCGCGTCGAGCACCAGCAGCGCGTTGGCGAAGTCGCCGGCGTAGGTGGCCATGCAGTTATCGCTGGTGCCCAGGATGGCGAGGATGCGGTTGCGGCCGTCCAGCGCCGGGCAGCCGCTGCCGGGCTCGCGCTTGTTGCAGGGGGTAGCCACGTCGCGGAAGTACCCGCAGCGGGTGCGTTGCAGGAGGTTGCCGCCAAGGGTGGCCAGGTTGCGCACCTGGGGCGACGCGCTGGCGAGCAGGGCCTCGGGGCGACCAGCGGGAAGTGCTCGCGCACGCCCGGGTGCGCCGCCGCGTCGCTCATGCGCGCAAGCGCGCCCAGGCGCGCGCCGCCCGGCCCGGCCTCGATCCCGGCAAGCCCAGGCAAGGCGGCGATGTTCAAGACCTGGCCGGGGTTGCGGACATGCTCCTTCATCAGCTGGATCATGTCGGTGCCGCCGGCGAAGAAGTCGGCGCCGGGTTCGCCGGCCCGGTCGGAGTCGTGCCGTGCGCCGCTGGCCACCGCCGCCTGGATGCTGGCCGCTTGCAGAAGTGCGAAGGGCACCATGCTCAGGCCTCCCGTCCGGCGGCTTGGCGCACGGCGGCAACGATGTTGGTGTAGGCGCCACAGCGGCAGATGTTGCCGCTCATCCACTCGCGGATGTCGTCGTCGGACCCGGCGTGCCCTTCCTGGATGCAGGCAACCGCGCTCATGATCTGCCCCGGCGTGCAATAGCCGCACTGGAAACCGTCGTGTTCCACAAAGGCCGCCTGCACCGGGTGCAGGTCGTCCCCCTGCGCCAGGCCTTCGATGGTCGTGACCTGCCGCCCCTGCTGCATCGCCGCGAGCGCGAGGCAGGAGTTCACCCGGCGCCCGTCCACCAGCACCGTGCAGGCGCCGCACTGGCCGAGGCCGCAGCCCTTCTTGGTGCCCGTCAGGTGCAGGTGGTCCCGCAAGGCATCGAGCAGGGTCGTGTGGGCATCCAGTTTGCCAAGCCGGTGGTCCGTGCCGTTGATGGTGAGCAGGACATCCAGGCTGCGCCGCGGCTCGGGCGCCGGTTCCGCTGCCTCGCTTGGCGGTGCCGGC
>CAXTCN010000294.1:0-4857 GCA_964242575.1 uncultured Acetobacteraceae bacterium
CGCAAGAGCAACATGCTCCTGTTCAGCGGTCTCGCCACCCTTGCTTCTGTGCCTCTGCTCGGCTGGCTCGGAGAGGCCTCAAGCCCCTTTGCAGCCACCACGCTCGTGCTCGCTGGGCTAGTGATCGCGAGCTTTTACACGTCCATCAGCGGTGTGGTGAAGGCGGAGATGTTCCCGGACACGGTGCGCGCCCTGGGTGTGGGGTTCACCTATGCGGTCGGCAACGCGATGTTTGGAGGCACGGCCGAGTATGTCGCATTGTCGTTCAAGGCATCTGGACGTGAGGGTTGGTTTGCATGGTACGTGGCCGCGTTATGCGCTGTCGCGTTTGTAGCCTCCGTGTTGATGCCCGACAACCGGCGGGAAAGCTTCTTGGACGGGACGGCGGGAGGCAGAAAGACCTGACGCATCTCGCATCTCATCGGCCGACACGGTCCAAATTCGGGGTGCTCCAATCAGCTTGGGATTGGGGAAAGCTGCCGATGATCGGACGGTCTTGCCTCAGACGGAGGTCGGCTCTGGGCAAAAATCTTGCGAAGCGCGGTTGCTCAATGCTCGTGCACTGACAATAATGTCAGAGTACGATTTAACCATTCAGCAGGCTTTGTTTCTGATCAATGCCTTATCTGACTCGCTAAACCGTTCAGCAACGCTGGCCGCGGCTTTGGTGACTCGTTAAACCGTTCAGCAGGGTGGCTGCAATGTCACAACCTCCGTGGGACGGCTCGCCACCAGTGCGGAGCCGTCATGAGAGCACGACGCACCCTCGGACAGCTGACGTCCCAGGCTCAACAGGGATGGATGCACCTGAACCAATGCACCATTAAACACTTCAGCCGCTGAACGGTTTAACGAGTCATTCGGCGCTGCTGAACGGTTTAATCGTACTCTGACAAATAACAGCAATATCTGCAGGTAGAGCCATCATATAACTAACGAGAATGGATATTATCGTGGGTTAGTTTCCAGTCCAGTCTGGGCCGAGGTGTCCGTCACAGCACTGGCTGCTTTACTGCGAGACGCCATTCCTGGCCGGGTCCGTCGTGCGCTCCCAATGGTCGGGGCTGGACAGGACGAGTTCCCGCAGATCCTTGGGGGCGTGGGCACCCGGCACGCTTGGTAGGCCGAGCACGGCTGCCCTGGCGAATGCAACCATGCGCCCGCCTGCCAGGCGCATGTTCTCGGGATGCTGCGTCGGCAAGGTGTGCGGGCCACGGAACACGAAGATCTCTTTCGGCTCGCGGGCGCGCCGGTATGCTTCAAGCGAGCCTTCCAAGCCCTCCACGTAGTCCCAGGTGCCCTTGACGATCATCAGCGCGGGCCATTGGCCGATGCCCGCGAACACGTCGGAGTCCACGTAATAGGTCGTGTTGTGCTCCAGCCGCAGCGCCGCCTCGATCATGTCGTGGCCGGCCACGCGGTAGCCCAGCCCGGCGGAGTTCGGCCCGTATAGGATCGCCCCTTTGATGTTGGGCCGCCGCAGCGCCGGGCGGCACCCGCCGTCCGGGACGTCGCGGTTGCAGTCCTCCACGAAGTTCTGGTGCATCGCCCAGGCCACCGCATACGAGCCGCGCGAGTAGCCGGCCAGCACGACGGGGATTTCCGTAGCCTTCAGGCCAGCCATCAACCGGCCTGCCGCGTCCCTGCCCGACAGCACGTCGCCCGATGGCGTGAACAGCCGCAGCCCGTTCCCGTGCTCCATCTGGTCCAGCATTCGCACCATGTCGCGGGCCTGTTCGGCGGTGTTGAAGCCGGCCACGCCGCCCGAGATGCCATTGCCGCGCCGGTCCGTCACCAGCACGTCAAACCCCGCCTCGTTCAGCGCGCTGGCGAAGCCGCGCCAGTGCCGGAGGCCGAACTGCTCGGACAGCGCGTCCGGCTGACGGTTCAGCACATACCGGCCCGCAGCGTCGGCCTGCACGGCCACCGAACGGGGGTCGTCTACGGCGGTCAACTCGCTGCCGCCGCCGTTGTTCAGGATCACCAGGGTGCGGCGGCTTGGCCCGACGGCGCCCGCCACGCCCAAGCCCTCCATGTACCAGCCCCGCAGCTTGATCGCGCCTTGCTTTCCCAGGTGCAGGCGCTCGTAGCTGTCGCGCGGCACCGTGAACTCGACCGTGTAGGTGCGCCCCTCGGCCCGTGCGACGGGCTCGTCGTAGGCTGGGGCCGCGAAATAGGCCGGGCGACGGATGGCCTTGAGGTCCACCTCACCTTCCGGGTCTATCACCGCGGCGGGGTCCACGCGGCCGGTCAAGCGCGGCTCGTAGGCGGTGAACGGCTTGGCGCCTGCCATGGCGGCGGCGTGGCAGGCCGGGTCCTGGCGGCACGCCGGCCAGCGCTGGCGGATGGCGGCGTCGCTGAACCCTGCCGCATAGAACTCAGGCCCGGCGCCCTCGGGGATAAGCTGGTTCGTGGGCATAAACGGGACGCACGACGCCCCGGCGCGGTAGCCCGGCAGGTCGGCGTTGCGGTCATAGTTGACGTGGAACGTGCAGTCGGGCGCCGGGGTGCCAAGGTTGACCACGCGCGGCACCTCGGCCTGGGCTGGCGGGGCGGACAGGGCCATGAGAACAAACGCGGCGATGGCACAGTGCTTCATTGTCCTGCTTCCTCACACGGCTTAGGGGTTTGTTGCGCCTGCAACGCTGGTCACCGGCGCATCATAGCCACGCGGCCCGGACCTCGGCCAGGCGCGCAGCCGTGTCCCGCGTGGACTGCCCGCTAAGCGCTACCTATCCGACCTGACCGATGAGAGGGAAGCGTACCTGGGTCCGTTAATGCCCAAGCCGCCGTGCTGGGGCCGCAAGCCCGCGATGGCCTTCTCCCCCGCTCATGGCCTTTCGATGGTGAGGTTCGCCGCCTTGATGATCTCGGCCCAGCGCCTGACGTCCTCGCGCTGGAAGGCGCCGAAGGCGTCCGGCTCCCGCCAGTTCGGGTTGGCGCCCTGCTTGGCGATCTCCGCCGCGACCTCCGGGCGCGCCAGCGCGGCGGCAAGGATGGCGCGGCAACTTTCGCGAACCGCCAGGGTGATGCCAGCTGGGGCGAAGGCGGCGATCCAGGCATCCGCCTCCACGCCGGCGACACCAGCCGCCGCCAAGGTGGGCAGGTCTGGCAGGTGGACCGAGCGGTCGGGGGAGGCGACCGCGAGGGCGCGCAAGGTGTTGCCCTGGATCTGCCCGAGCACCGTCGGCACGGTGGCGAAGCTCAGGTCGATCCGCCCGCCGACAAGGTCTTGGAGCAAGGGCGCCGAACCCCGGTAGGGAACGTGGAGGAAGTCCGTGCCGGTCCGGGTCTTGAAGAGCTCCATGGCGAGGTGCGAAGCTGCGCCGATGCCGGTCGAGGCGCAGGTCAGCTTAACCCCGGATGCACCTCGTTGCTTGGCGAGAGCGATGAGCTCCGGGATGCTCGCCGCTTCGAGGTCGCGCCGCACCACAACAAGGTGTTGCAGGTCCGCAAGACCTCCGAGCGGCGTAAAATCCCTCACCGGATCATAGCCGCCGCCGTCCTTAAGAAGGGAGGTGTTGGTGGCATGGGTTTGATTGGTCGAGACGATCAGGGTATGGCCGTTGGGCTCGGCACTGGCGACGCGCCGGGTCCCAATGACACCCGACGCTCCGCCCTGGTTCTCCACGATAACGGAAGCCCCGGCGCCGAAGCCGGCCTGTAGCTCGCGGGCGACGATGCGGGCGATGACGTCCGTCGGTCCCCCGGCCGGGTAGGGCACTACAATGGTCACCGTGCGGCTCGGCCGCCAAGCGGCGGACGTCTGCGCCCTCCCCGGTCCCGACGCGAGCGCAGCGCCGGCGATGAAGATCAGGAGGTTGCGTCGATGAATGTGGGACATGCAGGGTCCATTTGGCGTCAAAAGTCAGGCCATCGTGCGCGAGCCTGTCTTGCGCTCGCACGCCGATCAAGTGTCCAGCTTCGAACTGTTAAGCTTCACGGTGGCATTGGCAAGCCGGCGACGTCGAGCCAGTATGGTTCGAGGCTTCGCCGTGCCTTGGAGAATGCCTCGCGCCAAGCCTGACCATGCGCCGCTCGCTTCAGCGATTGACGGAAAGCGCCCGACAATAACTTGGTTTCAACTGGTCATCGCAACACCAGCCTGAACTGATCGCCGCACGGCGTCGAGGGCTTCGGCGGGCGTCCTCCAACCGAGCGTTTTGCGCGGCCTGGCGTTGAGCGCGGCGGCCACCGCCGCGAGGTCGTCCGCACCGTGCGCGCTGAGGTCCGTTCCTTTCGGGAAATACTGGCGCAGCAGCCCATTGGTGTTCTCGTTCGTGCCGCGCTGCCATGGGCTGTGCGGGTCGCAGAAGCAGACCGCCAGACCCGTGTCGGCCCGCAGCCGGGCGTGCTGCGCCATCTCTGCTCCTTGGTCCCAGGTCAGCGACCGGCGCAACTGCTCCGGCAGGGTCGTGATCTCGCGGGCAATCGCGTCGCGCACCGCCTCGGCGCCGTGCCCGGCGAGCGCGGGGCCGTTCTTCTCCCGGACGCCCGTGCCGTGACCCTCCATCGGCGGCAGGTGCAGCAGCATCGTGAACCGCGTCGTGCGCTCGACGAGGGTGCCGATGGCCGAACGGTTGAGGCCAATGATCAGGTCCCCCTCCCAGTGGCCCGGCACCGCCCGCTCGTCCGCCTCCGCCGGCCGCTCGCTGATGAGGATCTCCGGGGCGATGGACGACTTGCCCCGCCCGCGCGTGCGCGCCCGCGGCACGCGCAGCGCCCGGCCCGTGCGCAGACAGGCCGTCAACTCGCGCTTCAGCGCTCCCCGGCCTTGTATGTAGAGCGCCTGATAGATGGCCTCGTGACTGATCCGCATGGTCTCGTCCCCGGGAAAGTCGAGCCGCAGGCGCTGGG
>CAXTCN010000295.1:0-4821 GCA_964242575.1 uncultured Acetobacteraceae bacterium
GGGGCGAGGTGCTGGGGCTGGTGGGCGAAAGCGGCTGCGGCAAGAGCACGCTGGGCCGCATGGTGGCCGGCATCGTGCCGCCCTCGGACGGCACCGTGCTGTATCGCGGGCAGGACCGCGCAGCCCTGGACCCGGCGGCGGCGAAACAAGCGCGGCTGCGCGTGCAGATGATCTTCCAAGACCCGTACTCAAGCCTCAACCCGCGGATGCGCGTGGGCGACATCGTGGGGGAAGCGCCGCGGGTGCACGGCCTGGCGACGGGGCGGGGCGAGGAGTACTTGGACGCGCAGTTGCGCCGCGCCGGGCTGGATCCCGCTTATAAGCGCCGCTACCCCCACCAGTTCAGCGGCGGGCAGCGCCAGCGCATCGGCATCGCCCGCGCGCTCGCGGTGCAGCCGGAGTTCCTGGTGTGCGACGAGGCCGTGGCGGCGCTGGACGTGTCCATCCAGGCGCAGATCCTGAACCTGTTCATGGACCTGCGCCGCGACCTGAACCTGACCTACCTGTTCATCAGCCACGACCTGGGCGTGGTCGAGCACCTGTCGGACCGCGTCGCCATCATGTATCTGGGCCGCATCGTGGAGCAGGCCGGCGCCGAAGATGTGTTCGCCCGCCCGAACCACCCCTACACGCAAGCCCTGCTGGCCGAGGTGCCGCGCCTGGACGCCCGTGCCCGACGCTTCACGGCCATGGAGGGCGAGATACCCAGCCCGCTCCACCCGCCGGCCGGCTGCCACTTCCACCCCCGCTGCCCGCACGCATTCGCGCGGTGCAGCCGCGAGGTTCCGGTGCTGAAACAGGTCGCGCCGGGGCACAGCAGCGCGTGCCACCTGAACGAGGGCTGAACCACGGTATCAGCCACGAGCAGGAGTTTTCGCTTCGTGGCTGTCACGCCCCGGCGTGTCATGCCAGTGGCCGAGTGCCTTCTGTCCATGACGGATGACGCTGCGCTTATCCGTCCTACGAAACGGTGCCGCGTAGGACGGATAAGCGCAGCGTCATCCGTCGCCGGCTGCCCCGAACAGGTCAAACCGTTCGGCCGCTGGTATCAGAAGGCTTCAAAATACTCGCGGTGCTCCCAGTCGGTGACGTGGGACAGGAAGCGCCCGATCTCATGCCGCTTCATCGCCAGGTAATGGTTGACGAACTCGTCGCCGAGCACGGCGCGGAACATCGCCGACTTGTCGAGCGCGTCGATTGAGTCCATCAGGCTGGAGGGCATCGGCTCCATCCCTGCCTGCCCGTAGGGATCGTCGTTCAGCGGCCCTCCCGGGTCGATCTGGCCCGCCATGCCGTCCAGCCCGGCGAAGATCTGCGTCGCCATGAACAAATAAGGATTGGCCGCCGGCTCGCCGGAGCGGTTTTCGATGTGGGTCGCGTTGTCGCCGGGGCCGCCGATCAGCCGGCACAGGGCGGCCTTGTTGTCATGCGACCACACGGCGCGCTTGGGCGCCAGCGGGTTGGCATTGAGGCGCTTGTAGCCGTTAATGGTCGGGTTGGAAAACGCGGTGCCGGCGCGCGCATGGCGCAGCAGCCCGCCCAGGTAGTGCAGCCCGGTGGGCGACAGCAGCGCATCGGCGGCGGTGAAGGCGTTCTGCCCGCCTTCGGTCCGCGCGAGCGATTGGTGCAGGTGCCAGCCGGAGGAAAACACGTTGGGCAGGCCGGGCTTGGTCATGAAGGTCGCGTGCAGGCCCTGGCGCCGCGCCACCTGCTTCACCGCCGTGCGCAGCAGGATCATCGCGTCGGCCGCCGCCAGGTCGGACAGCGGGTCCAGCGTGATCTCCAACTGCCCGGGACCCCACTCCGCTTCCACCGTCCGCAGCGGCAGGCCGAGGCCGGTCAGCGCCTCGCGGATGGGCGTGATCACCGGCTCCAGCTCGTCGATCACCCCTTCGGACAAATGCTGGTAGCCGTGGCGGAGCGCCGTCACCTCCGGCGGGGCCGCGGGCTGGGTGCAGTCCGGGAGGCCCGTGCGCCCGTCCACCAGGCGGAAGACGTGGCATTCCACCTCCAGGCCGGCGACATAAGACAATCCTTGCTTGCCGAGCGCCGCCACCGCCTTGCGCATGACGGAGCGCGGGTCGAACGGGCATGGCTCGCCGTCCGACAGGTAAACGTCGGACAGCACGGTCGCGGTTTTGCGCGCCCAGGGCACGGTGCGGAAGGTGTCGAGGTCCGGCACGGCGAGCATGTCGCCCGCGCCGCCCATGGCGTCCCGCCCGAACCCGCCATCCCTCGCGAACACGTTCTGGAAGATGGTGTTGGCTGAATCCATCGCGAACAACGCCGTGGTGAACGGCACCCCGTTGCGCGCGGCCTGGGCGAAGTGCCGCGCCTCGATCGGCCGCGAGCGGACCAAGCCGTGGGTATCGACGAAGCCGACGCGGACAACCTCGATGCCCTCCCCGGTGATCCGCGCCAGCGCGTCCCGCAGCGCCTCGGCGCGTTCCGCGCCGCCGACGCCGACGCGGAGCGCGAAGTCCGCGCGGCCGAGCGACCCGGCGGCGGCGGCCTTCTCGGCGTCGGTGGGGGTGGACGCCATGGGCAACTCCTCGCGATCTACAGGGTGAAGCTGTTGTTGTCTTGCGGCAGGTCGGCGTCGAACAGGCTGACGCGCTTGACCACGATCTGCCAGGACCGGCCCGCGCGGCGCAGCACGAAGCCGTTGGAGCCGGAGCGTGGGGACACCCGCCCCGCCAGGTGCGTCTGGATCAGGAAGGTGCAAAGCGCGTGCACCTCCGTCGCGCCCGCGGTGAGCACCTCGATGTTGGCATACAGGTGCGTGGTGCGTGTGGGCGGCGCCTGGGAATAGGCCCGTCCCGTCCCGAGCCGCTCCACCCGCTCTTCCAAGCGGCGGCGGTCGTTCATTTCCCAGGAGACCATTTTCCGCGGGTCGGCGCCGTCCACGTCCGTCGGCAGCCAGTAAACGCAGTCGTCGGTGAACAGCGCCAGCCATTCCGCCAGCCGCGCCGCGTCCAGCAGCCTCGCCTCGTAATGGAGGAAGCGGCACACGGAAGCGTAATCCTCTGCCGTGGGCAGGCGCTCGGGCGGGATCTCTCCCAGGCTGCGCCAGCCTTGGACGAGATCGACCAGGGTCCCGTAATGGTCGAGGTCGAAGTAGCCGCTGGTCGGCGGGACCAGGGTGCGGCGCGCGTCGCTCATCTTGCGGCCGCCTCCTCCATGATGCGCCGCCAGGCGCCGTAGTAGCAGCGCAAATGCAGGTCGGAGGAGATCGGCTCGCGCCAGTACCCGTCCGTGTCCTTGTGGCCGGCGCCGGTGTCCATGTGGCGGCGGATGTCCACCCATTCCAGCTCCGGCACGTCCTCCAGCCCGTGCTGGCAGGACTCGAACTGCGCCGTGTCGTCCACCTCGCCGAAGGACGGGAAGTCCTCCTGCAGGCGCAGGCGCATCGCGTTGATTTCCGGCGGCGCGCCGTCCAGCGTGGTCGAGAACCAGCGCACCACGGTGCGGTTCACCGCGACCGGCTCCAGCAACTGGATCTGGTTGCCGATGATCAGCAGGTTCGGGAAGATGTTGAGGTTGAGGCCCGAGCCGGTGGAGGCATCCAGCATCTGCAGCGTCTCCTCCGGGCCGTAGCGTTCCGTCAGCGCCGCTTCCAGCGCTTCGCGCCCGGGGCTTACGTGCTGCCGGCGCCAGGCGGACTCGGCGTGCATGGCCGGGCGCTGGTCCAGCACCGTGTGGCCACGGCCGAGGTCCTTGGACAGGATCGGGGACTCGTCGAAGTTCTTTGCGTAGTACTGCATGTCCACGTCGCCGTAACGGTCGGCGAACACGCGCAGCATGGAGGTGTGGGAGAACGGCGGGTGGTAGCCGTCGCCGGCGTTGTCATAGACGGTTTTCCAGTTGGCATGGGTTTGGAACTGCATGTCCCCGTTCTGCACCAGCACGGGACGCGCGCCGTCGCGGTCGAGCCATTGGTCCAGGAAGTCCTTGGCGCCGGCCAGGTGCTCGACCAGGGGCGGCACGTGCGGCGAAACGGACGCGAAGATGAAGCCGCGATAGGCATCGACGGCGATGCTGCGGAGGTTCTGGTCCGCCCGGTCGTAGCCGCCGCCATAGGCGTGCTTCAGGGGCACGCCCGTGCAGCGGCCGTCGTTGAGGAACGTCCAAGCATGATAGCCGCAGGTGAAGTGCCGGGCATTGCCGCGCGGCGTGCGGCACACCAGCGCGCCGCGATGGGTGCAGCGGTTCAGCAGCACGCTGAACCCGCCATCCTCTTTGCGGCAAAGGATCACCGGGCGCCGGCCGACCGTGCGCATGAGGAAGTCGTTCGCCTGCGGGATTTCGCTCTCGTGCCCCACGTAAACCCAGGTGTTCCCGAACAGATGCCGCATCTCAGCGGCGAACAGCTCGGGGCTGGCGTAAAGGTCGCGGTGCACGTAGCCGAGCCGGAACAGATGGCCGTACCGGCCTTCCGAGGGGGCGGTCGGGCGTGGCATCGACGTCGCGGACATCGCTGAACTCCGTTGGGGGCTGTTCCGCTTCTGACAAACTGCGCGTGCGGCAATCCGTTTGGCCGCTTTGCAAGATAAGTGCCAGGCAAGCCCAACCTCGTCCTTGATCAGCGGCGCGGATGCCCGCGGCGCCGTCGTCGGGGTGGAGAATGGAACAGACCTGGGGCACGGCTGCCGCGTCGTCCCGCACGCTTCGCGCTTGCGTCAGGAGAGCAGGCGATGGCGGCGGCGAGGTGGACGGTATGGCGCGCTGGGCGCTGCCCGGCATCGGGCAGCCGGCAGCACCAAACAAACCGCCGCTGCGTGCATCTCGGTCGCCGCAAGCCCCCACCCCGCCTTGAGTTCC
>CAXTCN010000296.1:0-4805 GCA_964242575.1 uncultured Acetobacteraceae bacterium
CTGTATGAGCACGGCGACCCGCGCGAGGGCTTCCACCAGGACTGGAACACCTACATCTTCAACCTCGGCCGCCACGAGGTGCGCGGGTTCCTGATCGCCAGCGCGCTGTTCTGGCTGGAGCACTACCACGTCGATGGGCTGCGGGTGGATGCCGTTGCCTCCATGCTCTACCGCGACTACAGCCGCAATGCCGGCGAGTGGGTGCCGAACCAGTATGGTGGGCGTGAGAACTTGGAATCTGTCACGTTCCTACAGGAACTCAGCCGCGCCGTGCAGCACCGCTGCCCCGGCGTCGTGCTGATCGCCGAGGAAAGCACCGCCTGGCCCGGCGTCACCCGCAGCGCGGACGAGGGCGGACTAGGTTTTCACTTCAAGTGGAACATGGGCTGGATGCACGACACCCTGCACTACTTGCAGGAACAGCCGATTAACCGGCGCTACCATCACAGCGAGATCACGTTCGGCCTGTTGTACGCGTTCTCCGAGCGGTTCCTGCTGCCGCTGTCGCATGACGAGGTGGTGTACGGAAAAGGCTCGCTGATCCGCAAAATGCCTGGCGACGAGTGGCAGAAGTTTGCCAACCTCCGCGCCTACTTCGGTTTCATGTGGACCTACCCCGGCAAGAAGCTGCTGTTCATGGGCGGCGAGTTCGCGCAGGACCGCGAGTGGAACCACGACACCGGATTGGATTGGAACCTGTTGGACGACCCGAAGCACCGGGGCATGCAGTCGCTGGTGCGCGACCTCAACGGCGCATACCGCGACATCCCCGCGCTGCACGCCGGCGACTGCGACCCTTCGGGGTTCCGCTGGGTGGTAGTGGACGACATCGGCAACTCGGTGTTCGCTTACTTGCGCTGCGACGGCCCGCACTCTGTGCTGGTGGTGTGCAACTTCACCCCGGTGCCGCGCCACAACTACCGGGTTGGCGCGCCGTCCGCCGGGCAATGGTCCGAGGTGCTGAACACCGACGCGGCAGGCTATGGCGGCTCCGGCGTCGGCAATCCCGGCGTCGTCGTGGCATCGCCGGAGCCGGCGCACGGCTTCCCGCATAGCCTCGAGCTTACGTTGCCGCCGCTGGCAACTTTGATCCTGCGGGTTGGTTAACGCTGGCCCAGTATAATCGAGGCCAGCCTATGTCGCGGAGCTTTGTTTACGACCTGCCATTCGGCGCAATGCCGCAGCCGGACGGTCGCACCCGTTTCCGTATCTGGGCGCCGTCCACCGCATCGCTCACGCTCGAGGTCGAGGGGCAGCCGCCGCAGGACATGGCCAGCCAAGCTGGTGGATGGTTCGAGGCTGCCTGCCCAGCGCCGCCCGGCACGCCATACCGCTTCCGCCTGCCGGACGGCTTGGCCGTGCCCGACCCGGCGTCCCGGCTACAGGCGCCAGACGTTCATGACCCGAGTGTCGTGGTGGACGCTGGCGCGTACCAGTGGCGCAACCCGGACTGGCAAGGCCGGCCCTGGCACGAGGCAGTGGTTTACGAGCTGCATCCCGGCACATGCGGCGGCTTCTCCGGCATCCGCCAGCAACTGCCGGAGCTGGCCCGCCTGGGCGTGACCGCCATCGAGCTGATGCCGGTCGCCGACTTTCCCGGTGGGCGCAACTGGGGCTACGACGGCGTGCTGCCGTATGCGCCGGACACCGCCTACGGCACGCCGGACGAGCTGCGCGCCCTGATCGACGAGGCGCACGGCCTCGGGCTCATGGTCATGCTGGATGTCGTGTACAACCATTTCGGGCCGGATGGCGCGTACCTGCACGTCTATGCCAAGGAATTTTTCCGCGACGACATCAGCACGCCGTGGGGTGCCGCAATCGACTTCCGCCGGCCGGAGGTGCGGGACTATTTCATCCAGAACGCGCTGTACTGGATCATGGAGTTCCGCTTCGACGGCCTGCGGTTCGACGCCGTGCACGCCATCTCGGAGGAAAGCTTCCTACAGGACATGGCCGCCGCCATCCGCCGGGCCGCTGAACTCGGCCGCTTCGTGCACCTGGTCTTGGAACACGAGAACAACCGCGCCGCCTTGCTTCGCCCCGGCGCTCATGGCCCGCAGTTCGACGCGCAGTGGGCCGATGACATGCACCACTGCCTCCATGTCCTGCTGACAGGCGAGAGCGAAGGCTACTACGAGGATTTCCAGGACGCCACGGCGCTGCTGGCGCGCTGCCTGACAGATGGGTTCGCCTACCAGGGCGACGTGTCGCCGCACCTTGGCCGCCCGCGCGGCGAGCCGAGCGCGGACCTGCCGACCACGGCGTTCGTGGTGTGCCTGCAGAACCACGACCAGATCGGCAACCGCGCGATGGGCGAACGCCTCACCATCCTGGCCGACCCGGCGGCGCTTGAGGCGGCCACCGCGTTGCTGCTGTTGTGCCCGTTCGTGCCGATGCTGTTCATGGGCGAGGAATGGGGTGCCCGGAACCCGTTCCTATTCTTCACCAGCCATAACGACGAGCTGGCGCAGCTCATCCGCGACGGCCGGCGTGCGGAGTTCAAGGGCTTCTCCGCCTTCCGCGACGAGGCCCGCCGGGCCGCCATCCCGGACCCGAATGCGCCAACGACCTTCGAGGCATCCCGTCCGGAGCGCGCCGACCCCGCCGCGTTCGAGCGCGTGCGCCACCTGCTGGCGCTCCGGCGCGAGCACATCGTTCCCGGCATCCCAGGCTGTCGCAGCGCGGGGACGACGGTGCTGGCGCCGAAGGCGGTGCAGGCGGCTTGGACGCTCGGAACCGGACAGCGCCTCACGGTGGCGTTGAACCTCGGACCGGCGCCGGCGCAGCCGGCCGGGCTATCGGGGAGGACGGTGTTCGCCTCCCCAGGCGCCACCCCGCTCGTGGTGCCGCCCAATAGCATCCTGGTCCAGCTTGAAAGCGATGCAGCATGACCGACGCATCGCTCCTGCAACTGGCCGAGGCATCGGGCGTGGCGCCCCGCTGGAAAGACGTGCACGGCGAGTGGCACGATGTCGCGCCAGACACGTTGCGCGTGGTGCTGGCGGCGCTGGGCGTAGCGGCCGAGCCTGCCGACGTGGCCGATAGCCTAGCCCATGCTGCACGCGGCCCTGCTGTGCTGCCTCCGTTGCTGACCGTCGATGCTGGCGCTCCGGTTGTCCTTCCCGCTGCTCCTGGCCCGTATCGGCTAATGCTTGAGGACGGCGCCGTCCGGGATGGCGTGGCTGCGGATCAGGACGGGCAAGCCCTGCTGCCTGCGGTTCCCGAGATAGGCTACCACCGCCTGGTGCTTGGCGAGCAGGAAACCGTGTTGGCCGTGGCGCCGCGCCGTTGCTTCACGGTGGCCGAGGCTGCGCCCGGATCAAAGCCTTGGGTGCTGGCGGTGCAACTCTACGCCCTTCGCCGGGCCGGGGACGCTGGCCTTGGTGACTTTGGTGCCTTGCAGGATTTGGTCGGCCCCGCGGCGGCCCGCGGTGCCGCGGGCATCGCCATCAGCCCGGTGCACGCCCAGTTCTCCGCTGACCTGAACCGTTTCAGCCCATACTCGCCCTCAAGCCGCTTGCTGCTGAACGTGCTGCACTCCCGGCTTGATGTTCCGCCCGACGACGAAACCCGCCGGCTGGAGGCGGCTGACCTGGTGGACTGGCCGGCGGCGGCGGGAAAACGCCTGGCCGCGATGCGCGCGATGTTCGAGGGGGCGGACCCCGCCGAGTTGACAGCGTTCCGGACCGAGCAAGGCAGCGTGTTGGAGACCCATGTGCGGTTCGAGGCGTTGCACGCCCACCTATACGGGGCGAACCCGGGGCATTGGCACTGGAACACCTGGCCTGAACAGTTCCGCCACCCTGACAACCCCGCCGTCAGCGCCTTTGCACGCGAGCATGAGCGCGACGTCGCATGGCACGCCTACATGCAAATGCTGGCCGACCGCAGCCTGGCGCAGGCGCAAGCCGCGGCCCGTGGCGCCGGAATGCCAATCGGGCTAATCGCCGATCTTGCCGTCGGTGCGGACTCCGGCGGCAGCCATTGCTGGAGCCGGCAGGACGAGACGCTGCTGGGCCTGTCAATCGGCGCGCCTCCGGACCTGTTGAGCCCGCAGGGGCAGAATTGGGGCCTGGCGGCATTCTCGCCGCGCGGCCTGGTCCGGCACGGCTTCGGCGCATACTTGGAAATGCTGCGGAACGCGATGCGCCACGCCGGCGGCGTGCGGATCGACCACGCGATGGGCTTGGCCCGCCTGTGGGTGGTGCCGGACGGCGCGTCCTCCGCCGACGGCGCGTACATCAGCTTCCCGGTCCGCGACATGCTGCGCCTGATCGCGCTCGAATCGCAGCGGCACCAGGCCATCGTGCTCGGCGAGGACCTCGGCACCGTGCCGGAGGGTTTCAACGACCACCTGCGTGAAACCGGCATCCTCGGCATGCGCGTCCTCTGGTTTGAGCGTAAGGACGCCCATTTCAACCCGCCACGGAGCTGGACCTCGGGCGCCGCCGCGATGACCACCACGCATGATCTGCCGACGGTGGCGGGCTGGTGGGCCGGGCGCGACCTGGATTGGCGGCACCGGCTGGACCTGTTCGGCGGCCCGGAGAATGACCAGAAGGAAAACACGGCCCGCACCCAGGACCGGCACGCCCTCTGGAGCGTGTTCCAGGACAGCGGCTCGGCCACTGGCGATGCGCCCCCTGCCGACCAGCCCGCGGCGGTGGTCGACGCCGCTGTCCGTCATGTCGGCACCGCGGCCTGCGACCTCGTGATCCTGCCGATTGAGGACGCGCTCGGCGCATTGGACCAGCCCAATCTGCCGGGCACGCTTGACCAGCATCCCAACTGGCGTCGGCGTC
>CAXTCN010000297.1:0-4724 GCA_964242575.1 uncultured Acetobacteraceae bacterium
CGCTCAATCCTGGATACGCTCAAACAGTCAAAACCTCTGTGCAGAGGTACTAGGGCCGACCATGGACACAGTGCCGCGCTGGAACGACGTGACAAACACGGAAGCGGCGGCCGACCGCGTGCTGATCCGAGAGTTGATCGAGAACTGGGTTGTATGGCGCGACGCGGGCGACTGGGAGCGGTTCCGCACCGTGTGGCACCCGGACGGCCGCATGATGGCCACCTGGACCCAGGGCACGGGCGACGAGTTCATCGCCATCAGCAAAGCCGGCTGGGCGAAGGGCGTCAGCATCCTACATCTCCTGGGTGGCACCTCGATCAATCTCGCGGGCGGCCGCGCCGTTGCGCAGAGCAAGATGACCATCTCCCAACGCGCCGAGGTAGAGGGCGTGCTGTGCGACGTGGTGTGCACCGGGCGGTTCTACGATCTGTTGGAGAAGCGTGAAGGGCACTGGGGCTTGGTGCTGCGCCAGCCGATCTACGAAAAGGACCGCATGGACCCAGTGACGCCCGGTGCCGTCCCCGTGCTCGACCCGGCGCTCCTGGCGCAGTTTCCGTCCGGGCTATCGGCACTTGGCCTACTTGCAGACCCGGATCGGCTATACCGTCAAACGCGACATGCCGGGCCTGACAGGGCCGGAGGTGGAAACGCTGTACGAACGTGAGGCGGCTTGGCTCGCAGGCGGTCGCTCGTAGCGGCAACGGCTCAAGCCCTTGTTGGCGCTGGCGACGCTTCGTGATCGCGGAGTGTCAGACGACGAAGGCCACCGCACAAGGAACAAAGCCATGCCGGACAGGTCGGCACTCCAGCCCTCTGATTGCCGGCCGTTGCACGCCTTTGCGGCGCGCCCTTGGGTAAGAACGTGGTCCGGCCCAGGGGCGCCCATTTTGACGGGAGACAAGCGTTGCGCAACTTCGACGAGGGCTAAATCACGGACGCGGTGCTGGAGCGGGTGGGCCAGGCATCCGACCCCCGGATGCGCCGGGTCAGCCAGGCTCTGGTTCGGACTCTGCATGCCTTTGTCAGAGAGATTGAGCCGACCCAGGCCGAGTGGGAAATCGCGATCGACTTCCTGACCCGCACCGGCCAGATGTGCAGCGACATACGGCAAGAGTTCATCCTGTTATCTGACACCCTGGGCGTATCCATGCTGGTGGACGCGATCAACCACCGCCTGCCGTCGAGCGCCACACAGACAACCGTGCTCGGTCCGTTCTACGTGCAAGCGGCGCCGGAGCAGGCGCTCGGGGACGACATATCCGGCGGCCTGCGGGGCCAGCCGCTGCTGGTCGAGGGCACCGTTGCCCGAACGGACGGCACGCCCGTCTCGGGCGCGGTCGTGGACACCTGGCACACAGACGCGGACGGGTTCTACGACGTGCAGGGACCGCAGGGCCTGGAAAAACTGGCCGGCCGTGCGCGGTTCCGGACCGATGCGCAGGGGCGGTTCTGGTTTCGGTCGGTCGTGCCGGCGTCCTACCCGATCCCAGATGACGGGCCGGTCGGCGACATGCTAAAGGCCCAGGGCCGACACCCGTTCCGCCCCGCCCACGTCCATTTCGTGGTGGGGGCGCCCGGCTGCGAGACGCTGGTGACACATGTGTTCCTGGCTGGCGACCGATACCTCGACTCCGATGCGGTGTTCGGCGTGAAAGACGCGCTGATCCGCAAGCTGGAATCGCAGGCTGCCGGCTTAACGCTTCGTGGCAACCGAGTGGACAGGCCAACGGCGGCGCTGCGCTACGACTTCGTGCTTGCCGAACAACAGGTGGTGCGCCAAGCGCCAGCCTGAGGGTTCGCCAATCCGTCCGCTGTCCCTGGCGCATCTCACGGTGATGGACGCCGACCCGGTGACCCTGATCGAGGCTGCGGCGGGCGCCGCGTTCGACGCGGTTGGCCTGCGTATCGTCGCACCCCCCGGCGCCACCTTGCGAACGCCCATTCTGGGTGACGTCCCGCTCCAGCGCCGCATCCAGCTCCGAATGGCTGAAACGGGCATCAAGGTCTGGAACGTCGAGGCGATCTGGTTGAGCCAGGACACCGATGTCAGCCTGCTTCGTCCGGCGCTCGACCTGGGAGCGGAGCTGGGAGCAACCCAGGTGGTGGTGGCTGGCAATGACCCGGACCGGAGCCGGATGGAAGCCAACCTGAGTGCGCTCTGCGAAGCTGCACACCAGCATGGGCTGCGGGTGATGCTGGAGTTTATCCCCTACTCGGAGGTCCGCAGCCTGGCGGATGCCAATGCGATGCTGGCCAGCATCGCACCTGCGGATGCCGCGCTGCTGGTGGACGCGCTGCACCTGCGCCGGTTCGGCGGCGTCCCCGCTGACCTGGCAGCCTGCGACCCGGCGCTGTTCGGCCTCATGCACCTGTGCGACGCCCCGCTTCAGCCATCTCGCGATCTGCGCGCGGAAGCACGAGGAGAGCGGCTGCTGCCCGGCGAAGGCGAACTGCCGCTCGCGGCGTTCATCGCTGCGTTCCCAGCCGGAACGCCAGTAGCGATTGAGGCCCCCACGGTCCAGGACGCGGGTGCTTCGCCCGCCGATTGGGCGAAGCGCGCCGCGTTGGCCTATCGGCATTTGACTGCCAAATCTGCTGACCTCGGCCACACAGTCGGCTTGGGCAAGTGACGACTGCCCGATATGACGCTTCCCGCGGCGGCACGGATCCAAAGCCCGGCGCTCGACGCCATGAGCGTGGCGTTGGCTGTGTCCTCCACATGAACCGACTGTCCGTGCGCGGAAATGCGTGGGGGTGGGCCGCACCAGCTATGCCAAGCTGGTTAGCGGGCTCCGAACGGCGAGCAAACCATCGGAGGATCAAGCTTGACCACCCCCGGATCGCTAATGGCGCGACCAGGCTGCTCGGCATCGTCGGCGACCCAATCGCACAAGTCCGTGCACCGGAGGTCTGGTCCGCCTTGTTCCGTGCGAACGGCGTCAACGCGCTTTGCATCCCGATGCACTACGCCGCGGCGCATTTGCAGGCGGCGCTGGACAGCCTGAAGGCGATGCAGAACCTGTCCGGCCTTATCATCACCATCGCACAAGCCGGTTGCCGCAGCCCTGGCCGAAGCAGGGGCGGCGAGCATCACCGTGTCCGACATCGACCCAGGCCGAGCCGAGGCGCTTGCAGCCCGGTTGCAGGCAGCCGGCATTGCCGGACTGGTCGGCGCGCCGCGCGCAGCCGACTATGGCTTGGCGGTGAATGCGACGCCGCTCGGCATGAAGCCAGGTGACTCCTTGCCGATCAATCCGGACGGCATGGACGCCGCCACGATCGCGGGCGAGGTTATCATGCGCCCGCCGGTCACGCCCTGGATGATGGCGGCGCGGGCATGCGGCTGCTTCGCCCAGCCCGGCACCGACCTGATGGACCATGAGATCGCTGAGATGGCGCGCTTCTTCGGCTTTGCCGAAGGCGATTGGGGTCCCGCCGCCGTCTCAAGCGCAAGCCAATGAGCCAGTGCACCATGGGCGCCGTCGGCGACCTTCAGCACCTGTCCGGTGATGGACTGCGTCTCGTCAGGCACAAGGAGGCGATCACCTAACCGCTTTCTTCGGGATGCACAGGCGTGACAGGACGCCGAGCCGCATGTGTCGGGCGCCTTGCCTGTCCCGCGGCTGACCGCCGTGCGTCGTGTGGAGACGGGGGCGATGTAGCTGGGCGCCACTGCATTGGCGGTCACGCCAAGCGCGCCCAGATGCACCGCCAGCAACAGGATCAAGCCGAAAATCTACTGCCTTGGACGCCGCCTTGGCCGGGCTGGAGCCGCTGCCCCAGTCCTCAAGGAAATGTTGACGGCGTAAGCAGCATGCCCAGCGGGTGGCGACTGATGGAACGAGCGATGCCGGGACTGCGGAACCCAGCGTCGAAAGGGCTGCCCGCGCCTGGTTTCGCTCATATCGCGGCAGTGAACCTGGCAAGCTCGTCGTTGAAACGGCACGCATCTTCGTAGAAGGGTGCATGGCCTGCCTGCTGATAGATCGACAACCTCGCTCCTGGATTGAGAGCCAAAATTCGGCGGGACATTTCAAGCCGCGTCAGAGTGTCTTTGCGCCAAAGGCAACGAGCATGTTCGAGGGCTTGGCGAAAGCTGCATCAAGGCCATCGTCGGAAATGTGCACGACGCCGATCTGGACCGCGCGCGGGACCACGCCGTTGAAAACCAGCATGCGCTGAAACTTGGAGGGCGGCGGCTTTGCAAAGCACGCAGCCAGAAAAACGCCGATCGCCGCCGTGCTTACTGCAAGATCAGGCAAGGCGAGCTTTGCGGCGTAAGCAATCGAGACAGGTCCCAGCAATTCGGGCGAGAACCGGGTCACAGCGTCGACCAAATTGACCCCTGCCACGCGCTCTAACCCATGCCGCGCCAGGTAGCAGCCGGCGACAAGTCCCCTCCAGCGACCACCCGACGATCGCCGGCCGCTGCAGTCCTGCCGTGTCGATCACCGCCCTGAGGTCGTCCGCCCACCGCGCGCTGTCGGCGTAGGCCTCTGGCGCCTCGGGCTTGTCTGAGTCGCCGCGGCCACGAAGGTCATAGGTCACCTCAGCCCCGTGCAGTTCGAGGATCATCAGGCCCAGCAGACGGTCAAAACAGCGGCTTGAACGTGTCCACCGCCAGGGGCGCACTCCATTCCCTGGAAACTAGCGTTACAATTGCATTCCCTAAGGAGCCTGTTGCGAGATCGCCGGCGCAGAGGTGATGGACAGGTGGGAAAGTG
>CAXTCN010000298.1:0-4719 GCA_964242575.1 uncultured Acetobacteraceae bacterium
CTGCTACGCTACGTCCCAGTTAAGGACGATCCATAGGAGCTTGCCCATGGTTGACATGCTCAAAGACTTTGTCCTGTTCGGCAGCGTTTTCGTTGCAGGGATGTTCGGCTTCTCCGCCATCATCCGCCGCATCACCGGCAAGCGTTAGCCTCGCAGCACCAAGGAATCCGGCAAGATCAGTTTTGCCGGATGCCCAAGGTCCAAGCTGGACGCCCGTCGCAATTCCAGCCTGGCCTCACCTCGTCGCGGGTCAACCCCGCGCCATACAGCAAGGCCGGGCCGCCCCGGGCGCAGGCCCTAAGAGGCCCGCACCCGGCGTAGCCCGGCCCCGTCCAGGTGCATGCCTCCGAGGTTGACCCGCGACGAGGTGAGGAGGAAAGCAAGCACAGCGATATAACAAGCTGGACCGATTCGCCGCTTCACGCGTCGCCGGTTTGGGCAGCCGGCGACGCGCTTGGGCATTTTGCGTCCACTTTGGTGGCGAGAACTCGCCACGACAGAAAGACAGCCAGCACCACGAACAGTGTGACCTGCATCATGATAAGTAATTTGCTCAGCGTCTAACGCTGAAACCGGGTTTTCCGTTGGACATCATCGATGGAACACACTGTGCCCTCGGGCTGTATGGATTGCGCCACGGTCGAAGATAACCGGTCTCTATCCAACCTGTTTGTCCAGTAGGTCGTAATACTTGAAGAAAGCCAGCGGTTGGCTGTTGCGGCGACCGCACGATGACAACCGTTGCAGCGAGGCCCAACACCGGAGAAGAGCGAGATGGAGCTTCCCGAATAGGCACTCCAACGTTGGGGTCTGTGAACTGATCATCCTTGAGTGCAAGCTCCATGCAGATGTAGCCCGGTAAGGGCTGCACGGCTTGAAGTCCTTGAGCGAGAGCCGCAGTGCCTGATGCGACGGACAACATAACGATGACGCGAATGCGAAACACTTTAGTCTCCTATGAACGGGCTAGAAGAACAGGAGCTTGCGCGGCAGACTCGCCGACCTTGTTTGTGACCGATGCTCGCCACTGACCAACCGTAGTAACTCCAGGTGCAATGCCATTTTGCCTGAATTGAACATCGGAAAGACCTCTGATTTGGTCAGACATTAGGTCGCTATTACTGGCTTGAGCAATTGCGGCAGCATTACCAGGCCCAAAGTTGTAATACCCTCGAACATCCAGAACCGTAGGGCTCGAGATGCCAAGTCTCTGAAGATATACAGCTCCCTGCCGCTGATACTCTGCCGCGGCAATGCTCTGCGTCGCCGGGTCCAGTTTACCTGCCAGCCCTGGTACGATGTTCGCAGCTAGGGTTGGATTGCGGGCCACGGCGGCGTTGATCATTGATGTATAGGTGTCATCACGCATTTGGAAGGTGCCGGTGATAGTGGTGCTGTTCGATCTTGGATTCGTCTGGCAGCCACCCGCCTCAATCTGACACGTCGCTGCGAGCGCGACCGGCGTTACCCCAACTGCCTGAGCATTCTGCGACGCCGCTTCGCCCCAGCTGCGCGACATCATCGAGTTCATGGAGACACTACCAGCGCCGTCTCCACCACCTCCAGTCGATCCGCCTCCTCCTGGTCCAGGACTCCCGTTCCCAGGCGGTGTGCTCGACATAAACAGTGGAGTGCCCGTGGGCATGACGAATGTCGGAAGGCCGACTTCCTCGTAAGTGGGAATCGGCAAGAGCGGCGGACCATTCATGGTCTGTGGCGTGACGTCCGCAGCAACCCTGCCGCTTTGGATCAACATCAAGCCGACCAACATAGGTGCTACCAGATGTGCGCGGTAAGTAAGCCTCCGCTTCCTCCTTCGGAAGGGAGCGAGGTAGGTGCCGGCGACAGGGCCGGTAGGGATCAACGATTGCATAGGACCTCCGTGCTACTGGAAGCCCGAGCATCACCTTGCCCGGCGCAAACGGCGCACCGAGCCTTCAAAAGGCCTATTGGCAGACGAACGAGCGTGCATTCCTCATTGCTGCCCATTGTCTCAGTCCCTCCAATGCTGGCCGCACCACGCCGGCCGAGCTGGTGGCCAGCATCGGACGGCGTGGCGCGAACGGCCCTACTCCCGGCTACGCAGGCGGCAACAGGTCCTGCAAAAGGCAGAAGGCGCTGCCCGTGCGGGTATCCTTCACCGGAGCGGCTTGGCACCGCTTGATCCGATCCAGGGCGAGTGTGCCAGCAGCCACCTGCCCGGTCTGCCAGCTTCCCCAGAAGTTACCGCCAACAACCAAGGCGAGGAGCAAGCCGCCGACTGTGGCGGCTCGGCCCCACTGCACCCGTCTGTTGTAGTCGCGTTCCCGGATCACGACCGCCTCACCGATGGCCTTGCTCACCTGTGGTGAGACGGCCTCCACGAACCTACCGATCACCCTGTCATGCTGCACCTCCGACCCGGCAAGAGCAGCCCTGAACTGGTTCAGCACGGCGTCAGCTGTCTGGTTTGCCACACCGAGTTTCTTCAACTCAGTCTTGGAAAGGTCGTGCATCTCCACCACGGTTCCCTTGACCTGGGCCTCCAGGTAGTCGGCGAGATCCGCTTGCACGTGGAGGATGGTGAACTGGGACCGCACCCAATGGCCGAGCGTTCCGTCCGGCTCGATCCCATCCTTCCGGGCTGCTTCCATAAGGTCATCGGCCGCTGCACGCAGGCGTTGTGCGATCTCGCTCATAGCCGCCACCCTTGCGTGCCTTGTTGGTCGTGCTGCCGGTCGATCGCCTTCAGCCAAGCCTTCGTCATGTGCTGCACGGTCGGGCTGGCCTTCCTGCCGTGCTTGTCCAACCCGCCCTCGGCGGCCTCATAGAAGCCCAGGCCGCGTTCCCGCAGCTGGTCCAGGCATGTCAGGCGCGGCACCAGGATCGTGCTGGCTCCCTCGGCAAGCAGCGCCTGGAACTCCGGATGCGCGACGATCGGCTCGAACACGCCATCCGTCGTCTGCCCCTGACGGATCACGCCCTCGTTGAGAAGCAGGAGCACGCGCGCTCCAAGAAGGACTTTGGACCGCAGGACCTCGACGACGTGATACAGGTCCTCCAAGTCCGGACCGAGGTTGAAGGCCGCGGTCAGACCCACGTTGAAGTCGCGGCAGAACTCGCCGATGGCGAGCTCCCGGCCGTACTCCTGCAACAGCCTGTCGCCGCCACCCAGGTCGAGCGAACAGGAGACTGCTTGCTCGATCATCAGATCAAGTGCGCTCCCAAGCCAACCCTTCATGGCCGGAAGGTCCTCCGATGCCGGTGAGCTGGCACCATCCAGGATCGGCACACCTGCGGCGTCCTTACTAGGGTAGAGGTGGGACAGCGTGCGGCTGCGCAGGTCTCCGTCGAGCGGCTTCACTCGCGGCCCTGATAACGGCCACGCTGGATTTCGAGGTCAGCCACGGTGCTGCCACCGGTGCGACCCCGGCCGCCCCTGACCCAGAAAGTCAGGGTAGGATCCATGAAGACGGCGGACCCCGGCGCAGGCAATGTCCTGGGATCGACGGAACTGGCGTCGGATGACTTTGATCGGGTGCTCATCGTTCTTTCCTCGTTGGCTTAGCCGCTGCGGGCTTTGATGGTCTGCCGGATGCCGGCGAGAATGCGCGCCGTTCTTTCCTCGGGTGTTTCGTTGGCGGGTGGCCCGGAAGCCGGGCCGCTCTCTTCCATCCCCGGCCTCGGTGGCGGGGTGGCCTCCTGTGGTCGCCAGGTTGCTGGAAGGCGGGACGGGTTCTGTTTTTTGAGAAGAGCGCGGGCTTGCTTTGCAGCTGCCTCCTCGACCACAAACCTGCGCACGCGCTTCCACGTCTGCCGCACAGTCTCTGGGGCAGCCGGTTTGTTCTCACGATCTGTTAAACCGTATGACGCGAGTCGGACGGCTAAGGGTCCCCACCGGATTGGTTTGGTGCTGGCCGCCTCAGCCAATTCATCGTGGTGATCGACCAACCACCAGAACAGCGAGGACCGGTCCGGCCCTTGCAGCAGGTAGTCGACGACGGCTTGAACATCCTGGCGCTTCTTGCTCATGCAGAGAGCATCGCCCCGGGCGGCGCGAATGGCGCGCAGTCGGTTCAGCGTCGGGTCACACCCGGGTCAGAGTCGGTTCGACCGCGGGTCACACCCGGTTCAAAGTCGGGTCAGCAAGAACGGCAGGTATGCACCATTGCACCAATGGTGCGAGCGACGCCGACGCGAAACGCGGTCTTAAACGGTCACCGTGCGATCAGCGTCGCCGCCGATGATGAAGGGAGTATCACGGCGACCACAGAAGCTAACCAGCCCCAACATCAAAATCATCCGTGGGCCGTATAGTAAGAAGGTACGCGACATCGATCGCGGCAGGAGTGACCCCTTGTTGCTTTAGGCACTCCATCAACCGATCCTGCTCATGGTCACAGCGGCTCACATCGCCTTTTCAAACTTAGCCCTCACACTTGCGGGCAGGCGGGAAGGCCCGTCAGTCACCCTTCGGTTCGTAGGACCATCCGCGGCGATAAGCGCGTGCGCGCCGCCGACCTCGCACTCCACGCAGCCAAGGCTGCAGGGCGGAACAGGACGCACCGAGTAAGTCAGTCAGATCGCCATGCGCCAGTCTTGATTCTGTTGGGCGGGCAAGCCGTCGGGTAGCAGCGCCGACTCAGCGCTCTAGCCACAAGCCGCCACTTCGAAGCTTTTTTTTGCTAGGCCGGCAAAGTTGGCTGGCAGATTTGCTGTTCCAACTCGGCCAGGTAGGCG
>CAXTCN010000299.1:0-4681 GCA_964242575.1 uncultured Acetobacteraceae bacterium
CCCGCCGGCTGCTGCAGCGGGTCGGGCGGCATGCCCTCGATGGTCGTGAGCCGCCCGCCCGCCACCGTGCCCATGCGCGGCACGGCGTTCATCAGCGCCCAGGTGTAGGGATGGCGCGGGTCGGCCAGCACCTGTTCGGTCGGCCCCTCCTCCACCACCTCCCCGGCATACATCACCAGCACCCGGGCGCACACGCCGGCGATGACGCCGAGGTCGTGGCTGATCAGCACGATCGCCGTGCCGAAATCCCGGTTCAGCTCCCGCATCAGGTCGAGGATTTGCGCCTGGATCGTCACGTCGAGCGCCGTCGTCGGCTCGTCTGCCAGCAGCAAGGCGGGCTCGTTGCTCATGCCCATCGCCAGGACCACGCGCTGCCGCATGCCGCCGCTGAACTGGTGCGGGAAGCTGCGGGCCGCGCGCTCCGGCGCCTGGATGCCCATGCGGCCCAGCAGCGCCACCGCACGCCGCCCGGCCTCCGCGCGGCCGGCGCCGTGCACCTCCATGGCCTCGGATAGTTGCCGGGCAATACGCAGCACCGGGTTCAGCGATGTCATGGGGTCCTGGAACACCATCGCCACGTCGCCGCCGCGCATGGCCCGCAACGCGCCGGGCCGCATCGCCAGCACGTCCTGGCCGCGGAACAGGATTTCGCCCCCGGCCACGACGCCGGGCGGCTCCAGCAGGCGCATCACCGACAGCGCCGTCATGCTCTTGCCGGAGCCGCTTTCGCCGACGATGCCCAGGGTTTCGCCGGGCATGACGGTGAAGCTCACGCCGTCCACCGCGCGCACGGTGCCGGCGCTGGTAGGGAAATGCGTCTGCAGGTCGCGGACCTCCAGCACCGGGGTCGTGGACACCGGCGCTGGTTCCGTGACGGCGTTCAACGCTCCCTCGACTTCGGGTCCAGCCAGTCGCGCACGCCGTCGCCCAGGAAGTTGAACCCCAGCACGATGGTGAGGATCGCGAAGCCCGGGAACGCCGCCACCCACCATTGCGCCACCAGTTGCCGCCCGTCCGCCACCATCGACCCCCACTCCGGCGTCGGCGGCACCACGCCCAACCCCAGGAATGACAGCCCGGCGAACGTGATGATCGCGTTGCCCACATCGAGCGTGACCAGCACGATCAGCGGCCCCACGGCGTTCGGGATGATGTGCCGCCCCAGGATGCGGCCGGGTCCATAGCCCGCGACCATGGCGGCCTCCACATACTCGCGCGACCGCTGCTGCAGCACGAGGCTGCGGGCCAGCCGCGCGAATTTCGGCCACCAGACCACCAGCATCGCAAGGATCGTGTTGGTGGTGCCGATGCCCAGGGCCGCGGCGATTGCCAGCGCCAAGATGATGGGCGGAAAGCACAGCACGAGGTCGGTGAAGCGCATGATCGCGTCCTCGACCCGGCCGCCCACGAAGGCCGCGACGCCGCCGACGAAAGTACCGACCGCAGCGCCAACCGCAACCACAACAATCCCCGTCAGCAGCGAGATGCGCGACCCGTAGATCAGCCGGGACAATACGTCGCGCCCCAGCTCGTCCGTGCCGAGCCAGTGCGCGAAGCTGGGCCGCAGCAGCCGCGCGGTGACGTCCACGTCGGTCGGCGAGTATGGCGCAACCAGCGGCGCGAACACGGCGACGATGATCCAGGCGAGGACGATGCCGGTCCCAAACAGCGCCAGCCCGTAGCGCCGATGCCAGCGCCGTGCCGGCTTTGCCGCCGGAAGGACGCCGGCCGTGCTGGCGCTCAACGCCGCACCCGAGGGTCGAGCATGGCGTAGCTGAGGTCCGTCAGCAGGTTGATCACGAGGTACACCAGCGCCACGACTAGGGTGATCCCCATGATGGCCGGGAAGTCCAGCGCGGCGGCGCTGTTGAAGGTGTAGCGGCCGAGGCCGGGCCAGGAGAACACGGTCTCCGTCATCACCGCCCCCGTCAGCAAGTTGGCATAGGCCAGGCCGCCCAGGGTGACGATTGGGATCAGTGCGTTGGGCAGCACGTGGCCCACCACCAGCGCCCGTTCCCGCAGCCCTTTGGCGCGGGCCATCCGCACGTAGTCCTGCCGCAAGTTTTCCAACATGCTGGCGCGCGTGGTGCGGGTAATCAGGCCCAGCGTCGCCGCCGCCAGCACGATGCTGGGCAGCACGAGGTGCGCGGCGGCGTCGCGGAACGCCTCCCAATCGCCGATCCGCGCCGTGTCCCACAGCAGGAAGCCGGTGCCGTCCGCCGGCGGCAGGCTGATGGGGTCCATGCGCCCCGGCCCCGGCGCCCATTCCAGCCAGCCGTAGAACACCGCCAGCATGATGAACGCCAGCCAGAACGTCGGCGACGCGACCCCCAGCAGCGACACGAACCGCGCCGTGTGGTCCACCCAACTGTCTCGCCGCACCGCCGCCACGATGCCGAGCGGGATGCCCACCAGCAGCGCCAGCACGAAGCTGATGGTGGCAAGCTCCAAGGTCGCGGGCGCGAAGTCGCGGATGTCGTCCAGCACCGGCCGGCGGGACGCGATGGACGTGCCGAGGTCGCCCTGCGCCAGCCCGTGCAGGAACACGAAGTAACGCTCCCACAACGGCAGGTCGAGCCCGTACTTGGCCCGCCACAGCAGGACGGTGGCCGGGTCGGAGGCCGCGATGTCGCCGAGTTGCGCCAGCACCGGGTCACCGGGCACCGTGTTGGCGATCAGGAAAATGACGAGCGTGGACAGCACCGCCATCACCAGGACGGTCGCCACGCGCGAGGCGACGAAGCGCAGCATCGGAGCCTTCCACAGGTTGACCGTCGTTGCAGTGCTGGACGGTTGCATTCAACGAGCCTTGGCCGTCACTCTGCACCCGTGAAGGCCAGACGCAAGGGCCGCGTGGCAAAGAAATGAAACAAGGGAAACAGTCCATGAGCCAGCAGATCGCCGGGATCACCCGCCGCGGCCTCACGCAACTCTTGATGGTCGGTGGTGGTGCCCTGGCCCTTCCAGCCGGTGCCCGGGCGCAGGGGCGCAAGAGCGTGCTGGTGATCGGCCTCGACATCAGCGACACCGTCACCTTCGACCCGGCGAAGCAGAACAACTACTCCCCGCCGCTTACTTTGCAGGCGGCGTACGACACGCTGGTCACCATGGCGCCCGGCCAGTACGAGACGGTGCAGCCGGCGCTCGCGACGTCATGGGCGCGCACGCCGGACGGCAAGGGCTGGCGCTTCACCCTGCGTCCCGGGGCCAAGTTCGCGAGCGGCAAGCCGGTGACGGCGGAGGACTGGAAGTTCACCTTCGACCGCATCATGGCGATCAAGGACCAGACCTCGGTGTACATCGCCAACGTCGCCAGCGTCGCGATCCCGGCGCCGGGCCAACTCGACCTTGTTTTGAAGGAGCCGAACGAGCCCCTTCTCAGCATCATCGCCGCCCCGGGGTTTTCCGTGCTGGAGAAGGCCGTGGTGGAGGCGAATGGCGGCCGCGCCGATGCCGAGGACAAGGCGACCGCCTGGCTGAACGGCGCGTCGGCTGGCACGGGGGCGTACGTGCTCACGGCATGGGCGCGCAACCAGCAGATCCAGTTGGTCGCCAACCCAAATAGCTGGCGCGGCCCGCCGGCGTTTCAGCGCGTCGTGATCCGCCACATCTCCGACAGCGCGGCGCAGTTGCTGGCGGTGCAGCGCGGCGACGTGGACGTGGCGTTCAACCTGATCCCCGAGCAGATCGCGACCCTGAAGGGCGACGCCCGGGTCCGGGTCCAGGGCCTGACCAGCCTCGATTTCGTCTATATGGCGCTCACGCAAAATCCCGAGCTGAACAAGGCGCTCGCGTTCAAGGAGGCGCGGCAGGCGATCGGCCACGCCATCGACTACGACGGCATCCTCGGCAGCATGCTGGGCGGCCAGGCGGTGCGCCCGGCGAGCTTTCTGCCGATCGGCGTCCGCGGCTCGACCGAGGCAATTGCGAAGGAGATCGGCTTCAAGCAGGACCTCGACCGTGCCCGCATGTTGCTGCAAAAGGCCGGACTGCCCGACGGGTTCGAGTACGAAATCAGCTACGGCAACGCCGCCATCGCCGGCATCTCGTATCAGACGCTGGCGCAGAAGGTGCAATCCGACCTGGCTCGCGTCGGCATCCGAGCGAAGCTGGCGCCGATGGATCAGGTCAACATGCGGACCCAGTACCTCGGCGCCAAGAGTACGTCGGTGCTGACGTTCTGGAACCCGCCAGCTGTCGAGAACAAGCTATGGGCCGGGGCGTCGATCGAGCGTGTCGCCAAGCGCGTCGGCTGGACGCCGGCGCCGGAGCTGGCGAAGCTGGTCAGCCAGGCAACCTCCGAACAGGACGCGGAAAAACAGGCGTCGCTTTATGTGGACTACCAGAAGGCGATGGTGGACCAGGCGCACTACATCCCGCTGTTCCAGCCGGTGTACCAGGTCGCGGTCGGCGTGGGCATCAAGACGTTCCCGCTGACGGCGGCCGGGTGGCTCGCGGACTTGAACGCGGCCGCGCCGGTGTGATCCTGCTGACGCATACCGGCGCGGCGCGCGCGCTCTATTACGGCGCGCGCGCGCAATCGGCGCTGGAGGCCCTGGGTCCGGTGCGTCTCAACCCTGGCGGCGCGTTGGCGGCGGACGCGCTAATCGACGCAGCGCGCGGGGTGCGCGTCATCGTGGCGGACCGTGCGGTGCCGGCGCCCGCCGCGCTGTTCGCGGCG
>CAXTCN010000300.1:0-4681 GCA_964242575.1 uncultured Acetobacteraceae bacterium
CTAGGTTCTGTTAGAACTTGAGTTCTTCCCTATTTCGGGGGCATGACGGGGAATGCTGGGACTGAGGGCTTTACGGACGCGGAGTGGGCGGTTTGGGAACCGCTGATCGAGGCGGTGCGACCGCGAGGCAAGACGCCGCCCAAGGAGCTGCGCCGGACCATCGCGGCCATCTTCTGGCGCCACCGCAACGGCGCGACGTGGCGGGCGGTCCCGGCCGAACTCGGCCCGTGGTGGTTGGCGGCGCAGCTGTTCATCCGCTGGGCCGAGGCGGGCGTGTGGGAGCGCCTGTTGGAACTGGCGCAAGAGCGTGCGGGCGGCCTGGAGTTGGGCCTGGCTTTCCTGGACGGGACCAACATCCGGGCGCACGCAAAGGCAGCGGGGGCGCCCAAAAAGGGGGAACTGGCGAGAGCCGAGACCAGCGTGAAGCGCTTGGCCGCTCTCGCGGCGGCTTCGGCACCAAGGCAGTAGCAGTGGCGGACAGCCAGGGCCGGGCGGTCGCGTTTGCGCTGGCACCGGGCCAGGCGCACGAGGCGCCGATGGCGCCCGCGCTGCTAGACGGCTTGCCAGACGCGCCCGGCTGGGTGGTCGGCGACCGTGGCCTGTCCTCGGACCGCTTGCGCGGGCAGGCCTGGGCCATGGGCGCACGCCCGGCGATCCCGGCCAAGCGCAACGAGGCGCCGGTGCGCTGCCCTGACTTCATCTACATTCACCGCAACCGCATCGAGCGCCTCTGGGGCCGGCTCAAGGAATGGCGGGCCGTGGCGACCCGCTACGAGAAGACCGCCCGCTCCTTCATGGGCGTGCTTTGCCTTGCTGCCGCACGGGACTGGCTCAAAGGCGCAATCAAGGGCATGCACTCAAGCTCTAACAGGACTTAGCACTTACTCTTGATAAGTGCGGACGTCCGCGTAAGTATGCTCCATGGATGAAGCAGGTACTCTCGGGCTTGCCGACCGACTTCGCCGCGGCGACCTGTTCGAGGTAGGTTGCCCGTCGCGCATAGTGATGAAGCACGTCACCAGCAGTTGGGGCGTGCTGATACTGATTGTGTTGCAGGACGGCACGATGCGGTTCAGCGAGCTCAGGCGCCGGGTGACGGGCGTGAGCGAACGGATGCTGGCGCAGACGCTGCGCTGGCTGGAAGAGGACAATCTCGTTGTCCGGCGCTCCTATGATGTCGTGCCGCCCCATACCGACTACACGTTGACGGAGTTGGGACAGGAAGCGGCGGGGAAGGTGGCTGCGCTCGCTGATTGGATCGAGAGTCGCTTGCCCAGGATGCGGGGCTAAGCGCGAGCCGGCCGGGTGATGGATTGAGCGATCAGCTCCCTTCGGATACCGTTGGCGAAATCCTGGAAGCCGTCACTCAGTCGGCCGGGCGGACAGCCCCGTACCGCAGCCCGTCAATCAGCAGCATCAGCACCCGTCGCGAATGCGTGGTGCCGTCGTCCCCCGTGGCGACCGACAGATTGCCGATCGCGCGGAGCAGGTCGTAGGGCTCGACATCGCCGCGCACTTCCCCGGCCGCCGCCGCCGCACTGAGCAGCGACGCGAGAGCGGGCTCGAAGTGGGCACGGAAATAGTCGGGCAGCGCGTCAAAGGCAGGATCACCGGAATGGAGCGCCGCGGCCAAGCCCTTCTTGGTCGTCAGGAAATCGGCATAGCGTCCGAGCCAGCGCGCGAGCGCCTCGCCCGGCGCACATTGAGTTGCCAGCACCAAGGCCTCGGCGGCGCAGGCGTCCACTTCGCGCCGGAACACGCCGGCCACCAAGTCGGACCGTTTCGGAAAGCGTCGGTAGAGCGTGCCTATGCCCACCCCGGCCTTGGCGGCGATCTCCCTCACTGGCGCATTGATGCCGGCCGTCGCGAACACCTCCTTTGCGGCTTGCAGCACGGCGTCCTCGTTACGCTGAGCATCCGCCCGAACGTGACGGGTCGGCAATCCCGTGCCCTGCATCGTTTCCGACTTTTCAGGCAAACACGCCTCCTCGCCCACTTGTAAAGCGGAGCGCTGTTCCGTATGTGAGGCGACAACCGGAACACTGTTCCGCTCCATTACATAGGCGGGCCGTGCCGGTTTCGCCACCCGACAGCAAGGAGCCCTGCCCATGAACAACCTCATCGATAAAGCGCGCAGCATCCCCGTTCCCGAGCCGACGCTTACCGTTTCCTACAACCCCGTCACGCTTCCCACGCCGGGCCGCGCTGTTCCGCTCCAGCTGCGGATCACCGCGCCCGCGACCGGCGGCGACCTGCCGATCCTGCTCCTGTCCCACGGCGATGGCCCTTCGCTTTATCTGCCGTCGAAGGACGGCTACGCTCCCCTTGCGAACTTCTACGCCGAGCATGGCTTCGCCGTGATCCAGCCGACGCACGGCAACTCAAAAGTGGCCGGGTTCGGTCGCAGCCGCCCTGATGCGCCTTTGTTCTGGCGCTCCCGCATCGACGACATGAGGACGATCATCGACCGGCTTAATGACATCGAGGCTCTGGCGCCCGCCATCGCGAAGCGTCTCGACCACGGCAGGATCGCGGCGGTCGGGCACTCGATGGGTGGCCAGACGGTCGGCATGCTGCTTGGGGCTCGGCTGACCGATCCCAAGGACCCGGACGCCACCGACGTGGACGTGGTCGAGCCGCGCATAAAGGCTGGCGTGTTGCTGGCGGCCCCCGGTCGGGGCGGCGACGATCTCAGCGACTACGCCCGCGAGAACTTCTCATTCATGAACCCTGACTATCGCCACCTGTCGACGCGGACCCTGGTCGTCGTAGGCGACGCTGATGTCAATCCGTTCATCACCGTCCGAGGTGCCGAATGGTACGCGGCTGCGTTCCTGGATGGTCCGGGCGCGAACTGCCTATTGACCCTGTTCGGGGCAAAGCACGGACTGGGCGGGGTCGCGGGATACGACGCGAAGGAAACGAGTGACGAGGATCCGGACCGCCTGGAGGCTGCGCGCCGCATGACGTGGGCGTACCTGCGCTCAGCGCTTTACAAAGGCGATCCCGCCTGGGCGGAGGCGTGTAAAGCGATGGAAGGCCCTTCGAGCAACCTTGGTCGCGTAACCTGCAAGTAGGGCCTGGAGCCTGGTTGCACTTCGGTGGGAAGTGCGATCCCCAAGGTCCGCCATGAACTTCCGTTCAATGTGGAGGCTGTCCGTAAACCAACCCAGGCGGTTACCTTACCCAGAAGCGGCCCTGTTACGTGCCCGGTCCCGTACAGCGCGCACGTTCGTCAAACCACCTTTGACCGACCGCACCTACTCTGTGTCAAACGACATCAGAAACCGGCCCTTCCGCGTCCTCGGTGCATCCGGGCTGGGTGGAGGCGACGGGATGACCACATGACGGGCACGTTGCTTTTCTTTGGTTGCTGTCCGTTCTCGTGTCCAATCCGTTGTTGTACTTGCTCCCGGTCGGCCTTGCGGTCGAGCGGGTGACCACCCCCGACCAGATCGTTGTCGCCGTCCGCGCCCGTGCCGCAACGGCCGCCTGTCCTCTATGCCACCGCCGCTCGCGTCGTGTTCACAGCCGCTACACCCGCCGCCTTTGTGACCTGCCCTGGCAGGGCCGGGTCAGCTGGTTCGAGCTACGGGTGCGGCGCTTCCGCTGCCCAGCACCCGAGTGCCCGCGTCGCATCTTCGCCGAGCGCCTGCCCGCCGTGGTCCTGCGCGGGTGCAGCGCACGGCGCGTCTGGCTGACGCGCAGCGCCGCATCGCGCTGAGCGCCAGCGGCGAGGGCGGCGCCCGGCTGGCCTCCGCGCTTGCCATGCCGGTCAGCGGCGACACCATGCTGCGCTTGATCCGGGCGGCACCGCTGCCGGAGGCGCCCCCGCCACGTGTGGTCGGCATTGACGACTGGGCCTGGCGCCGTGGGCAGGCGCTACGCATGAAGTTTCCCTGGCCTGCTGTGCTCTGACGTATGGTGACGCGCCCTCGCGATGGCGGGGGAGCGGGGCATGTTGATCGAGAAGCTGGGACAGTGTTTCGTCGCCGTTGAGGACCCGCGCTGTTCCGGCAAGGTCGAGCACCGCCTGGTCGAGGTGCTGGTGATCGCGGTATGCGCGGTGATTGCCTGCGCCGAAAGCTGGGACGACATCGCGCTGTATGGCCGCAGCAAGCTGGCTTGGCTCCGGACGTTCCTGGGGGCTGGCGAACGGCATCCCGTCGCACGACACGTTTCGGCGCGTGTTCATGCTGATCGACCCCGATGCCTTTGAGGCCGGGTTCGCGGCCTGGGTCGGCTCGCTCGCGGCAGGCTTCGAGCGCGGGGTGGTGGCCATCGACTGCAAGACGGTCCGGCGTTCGTTCGACCATGGGCGCGAGCGGTCGGCGCTGCACGTGGTGAGCGCCTGGGCGAGCGAGCAGGGCCTGGTGCTGAGCCACAGCCGCAAACGCTTTGCGTTTCGGCGAGATTGCCGAGAAGATCCTGGCACGCGGGGGCGACTGCCTGCTGACGCTGAAAGGCAACCACCCCCTGGCGCACGCGGCCGTGGTCGAGCACTTCGACCAGCGTTGCTTCCGCGTGGGCGCACCCTGCCGGGCTGACTGCGACGCGTTTGACGACACGCACGGCCGCTTGGTGCGGCGCCGGGTGTTCGCCAGCACCGAGGCGGCGGCTCTGGACGCCCTGAGCGGCTGGCCGGGCCTGCGCACCGTGCTCGCGGTTGAGAGCATCCGCA
>CAXTCN010000301.1:0-4674 GCA_964242575.1 uncultured Acetobacteraceae bacterium
TGACCGCGCGGATACGATCGATGCTGACTTGGGCATCCTGGGCTTTGCCATTCCAAATGCGCCAGTGCAGGCGGTCGACCTCGGTCGCGATCACCGCCTTCGCCTTCCCTTGCGCCGGGTCATTGGCTGGCAATGCGCTGGCGATCTGCTTCAGGTGCTGCAGCCGCATGGCGATATGGAACCAGTCGAGCATCGGCCGCGTGGTGACACCGGCATCGGCAAGAATGCGCCGAAGGCCCGGGCAGCCGTCGGTGAAGGCGGTCAGCGCCGTGTCCTTGGTTCGCCCGACAGCGTCGAGGGTGCGGCGGATCAGCGCTCGAATGTCCGTGCCGGCTTTGGCGACGGCGCCGAAAACCTAGCGGCCACCAGCCTCCGTCTCGACGTTGCCGACCCGCACCTCCAGATGCCGTTCGCCCTCCGCGCAGCTGCGGATGAACGTCGAATCCAAAGTCACAGCAATCGCCAACGCTGTTGTTTCCGGTCGCGTCGCGACACAATCCCCCAGCGCCTCGGCGACCTTCAGGGTGTGGCGGCGCAAGGTCTCATGATGCTTTCCCGCGTCGACCGGGAACATCTGCTCCAGTAGGTCAGCGGCGGTCCGGTAGGTCACCACGGCGCAGAGATGCGCCTGAAGCCGGTCCAGCTCCGGTGTTGATCGGCAGTGCGGTGGCCAGCCAACACCAGCCTCGATCCTGCCGCACGCGGGGCAGCGAAAGCGGGGAAGCCGCACCGTGACCTGGCCGAACAGCGTCGCCACCGCATGGTCCCGGCAATCCTTCACGCGGCACACACCGCCACAGCGCGAGCAATCAGGCCGCCGAACGGCGTGCTCCCTGGCCTGTGCTGCGACGATCTCCTGTTGAACACGCGCCAGCAACCGCTTCGCTTCGGCCAAGGTCAGACCCAAGTTGGCGAGGTCGCCGAGATCATCGGGCCGGTGGATCTCCATGACATCCGTGCACGGCCCCTCGCCCTCAGCCCCGGTCTTCACCAACCTCAATATCCAGCCCACGCATCCACCCCAGGTCAGAGAATGGATGCGAAAATACCCAATTGGCCGGCGCACCCCCAATCTTGCGGCAGTCCCCCGCCCGAATGCGGCGAAGCCCGGCCGCTGCACGGATGGGTATATTCCGAAGCTGCTGCCGTCCGCCCCTGCAAAGTAAGGTGTGCATCGGTTAGCGGCGGGGCCGCGGCCAAGGTTCGGGTCCCGCACGGCCCCGAGCCTCCGACGCATCAATCCTGGAGACCGATCATGCGTGTCGCCGCCTTGTCGTTCCTGCCCTCGCCGTTGCCGGCTGAACAGCCCGATGCGCGGCGTGCCCGTGACGGCTTCCCTTGCCGGCCCGCCGGCAGCATTGGGACCACGCGGATCAGCCGGGCCATGAACGGATGCGGGCTGGAAGCAATGGGAAGCACGCCATGGACTTGAGGCAAATCAGCTACTTCCTATCGTTGGCGCGCACGCTGAACTTCACGCGGGCGGCGGAGGCGTGCAACGTCACCCAGCCTGCGCTGACGAAAAGCATCCAGCGGCTGGAGGAAGAGCTGGGCGGCCCGCTGCTGCTGCGGGAGAGGTCCCTCACTCAGTTGACCCCGCTTGGGCGGGCGATGCTGCCCTTGCTGGAGCAAACCCATGCTGCGGCCGAACATGCGAAGCGCCACGCGTTCGGGATGAAACGGCAACCCTCGTCCCTTTTGCGGCTAGGCTTGGCCATGGATGTGCCGACGCCTCCGTTCATGCCATTGTTTGAGGAGCTTGGAACGTGTCTGCAGGGCTTCAAGCTGGCCCTGGTGAACGGGGGCATCGCCAGCCTGTGCGGCAGCTTGCTGGATGGAACGTTGGACGCTGCCATCGTGACCGGGAACGCAGCGCTGCCCGAAAGGCTGAACCGTTGGACGCTTTTCACTGACACGGCGGTTTTGCTGATGCCGCCCGGCCACGCTCCCGACGCTGCCGCCATGCCGCTTGCAGCCCTCAATGGGATGGCGGTGATCCAACGCGCGCCGGATTGCGGCATGGCGCGGCTGCTGGAGCGGGCGAAACAGGACCATGGCGCGCGGCCAAGCCACCGTCATTGCGCGGCCGCGGCAGGGCACATGACGGGCCTTGTGCGTGCAGGCCTGGGCGTCGGCTACACGACGGCGTTGGCGGCGTTGCCCAATGGCTTGCACAAGCAGCCCGTCGAAGGCTTGGCCGCGCATGATGTCGTGCTCGTGGCTGTTGCCGGCCGGCTGCCGATGCGGGCTGCGGACGCGTTCATCAAGCTCGCACGCGCACGGAGTTGGGCGCCGGCCAACGCTCCCGCCTAGCATTCCGGCATACGCGGCTTCGGCAGCACGCCGATCCGGCTTCAGGGCCATGGGATATCGTTTACGGCCGAAGAAGGCCGTCTGCGCCGTCGCCGCCTCCATCCTGACCGCAGCCTACCACATGCTACGGGACGGCACCTTCTACCAAGACCTTGACGCCGACCACTTCCGACGCATCGCGCCGGAGACCGCAGCCGCAAGACTCGCCGCACAGATCACCAAACTCGGCTTCAAATGCGTCATCATACCGGCACAACCCGAGGCTGTTTCTATCTAGCCTATGCTCACCCAAAACAGCAGCCAGTGCCTTGGCCAGACGCTTTCAGTACGCAACGAGCTTCAATCCCACGATGCCGGCCAGTATGAGACCAACGCAGCCGAGTCGGACCGGGTCAATAGTCTCTGCAAACAGCACGATGCCGAGCACGGCAGTGCCGATTGTGCCCACGCCGGTCCAGATTGCGTAGGCCGTCCCAAGCGGCAAGTTGCGCAATGCAACACCAAGCAAGCTGAGGCTGATGACCATGCACATGACGGTGCCAACGGTCGGCCAGAGACGGGAGAAACCTTCGGTGTATTTGAGGCCAACGGCCCAGCCAACCTCGAACAAACCAGCGGCAAGCAGGATGATCCAGGACATAATTGTTCCCGTTATGGAGAGAGATCGGCGGCCGAAGGTCTGTGACCTCGAAAGCAAACCCGTCAGTCAGATGAAAGAGGCAGCTAGCCTGAAAAATTCATAAGGGTTGGCGGGCATAGTACAAGCCCTTGATCCAGCGTAGAATGTGGTTCTCGAGGCCAATTCTACGGATCCGGAGCGCCATGCCCGCCAAGGTTGAGACTACCCCCGCACTGCCCGGCTTGTCACCCGTCGGCGGCAAGCCCGTGATCGCCCGTTTCGACGGTGGCCACCTTTCATCCGACGGCGGGTTGCTGGTGCTGCGCGAGGTGGAGCAACGTCTTGATGTCGCCGGACGCTTGGCGGCCTGCATTGTGGACCCGCGCGACCCGGACCGCATCGTGCATGGTCTGGACGAGATCATCCGCTTTCGCCTGCTGATGATCGCGTCCGGCTACGAGGACGGCAACGACGCGGATCGGCTGCGCACGGACCCGATGTTCAAGCTGGCCATGGCGCGCCTGGGGGACGAGGCGGCGCTGTGCTCGCAGCCGACGATCTCGCGCCTGGAGAACCTGCCCGGCACGCGCGCGCTGCTGCGCATGGGCCAGGCCATGGTCGACCTGTATTGCGCGTCGTTCCGCCAGGTGCCGAACAAGATCGTGCTGGACGTGGACGACACGTTCGACGCCGTGCATGGCGGGCAGCAACTGCGCTTGTTCAACGCGCACCACGACGAATACGGCTTCCAGCCCATCGTGGTGTTCGACGGCGAGGGCCGCTTCGTCACTGCCGTGCTGCGCCCGGCCAAGCGGCCGAGTGGGCGCGAGATCCGCGCCTTCCTGCGCCGCCTGGTGCGCCAGCTGCGCGCCAACTGGCCCCGGGTCGAGATCCTGCTGCGGGCCGACAGCCACTACTGCGCGCCTGAGGTGCTGCGCTGGTGCCGGGCGAACAAGGTCGGCTACCTGCTCGGCGTGGCACCCACCAGCACGCTGCGCTGTCACGTCGAGCGCCTGGAGGCCAGCACCGCCGCGCGCTTCGCCGCTTCGGACGGCAACGCCAAGCTCCGCCGCTTCACCGAGTTCCATGACGGCGCCGCAAGCTGGGACCGGGTCGAGCGCATCATCGCCCGCGTCGAGGCTGGACCGGGCGGGACCGACACGCGCTTCGTCGTCACCAGCCTGCAAAGCGGCTCAGCCCGCACCCTCTATGAACAGCGGTATTGCCAGAGAGGCCAGGCGGAAAACCACATCAAAAGCTGGAAGCGTCACCTGTGCGCCGACCGCACCTCGTGCACCAAGGCCACCGCCAACCAGGTCCGCCTGTTCCTGCACGGGGCCGCCTACTGGCTGATGTGGAGCCTGCGCACGCTGATGCCGCGCCGCTCGTCCTGGCGCACCGCCCAGTTCGACACGCTGCGGCTGCGCCTGATCAAGCTCGCCGTGCGCGTCGTCGAGATGAAGACCCAGGTCAAGCTGCACCTGCCCAGCCGCGCACCGTGCCAGTCCATCCTGGCCTACGTCCTCGGCCGTGTGCCACGCCTGACTTGCTGAAGCGTGGGGCAGCGTGCCCCACCATCACCTGCATCCACCAACCTCTAACGCCGCCGCACCGAACCGCCCGCATGCCACCCCGACGTGGCAACGACCCCGCACGCCCGCACAACTATCACGCGAAAACCGCACGCCTCTGCAGGGGAACGCTCCGGGCTGATGAATAATGGCGGCTAGCGCCAATACCGT
>CAXTCN010000302.1:0-4611 GCA_964242575.1 uncultured Acetobacteraceae bacterium
CCGCGTAACCGAACCAACTACCATCCCGCCGGAGACGCGCCGCTCAGCCAATTCCCACACAACTCGCGACGGCACCCTGTTCGACAAGGCGCACATGTTCCTGAGTCATCCGTCCAGCTCCCGACAAGGTTAAGTTCTCAACAGTCATCCTGAAGCACATACCCCCGCTCAGCTTCGTCCAAATATCGAGCGAGATCGTCGTAGCCGTAATGAACGGCCAGCTCGCGGGGCGTGAGGCCCGCGTGGGTCCGCAGGTGGAGCGGGTGGAGCGGGTGGCCCGCCTCGACCAGCACGCGCGCGGCGTCCAGGTGCCCACGCCACACCGCGTCGTGCAGCGGTGTCATGCCGTTCAGCGCGCCTTGCGCGTCGAGCTCGGCCGCTCGTGTGCCTGCGCGCTCGCGCCCCTGCGTCATCGCCCTGACGACCTCCGTGTGCCCGAAATAGCAGGCCTCGTGCAGCGCCGTGCCGGCGAACAACCCGATCACCCGGCGGGGGTCGGCTCCCGCCTCCAGCAGCGCGCGGACGATGTCGGCGTGCCCCTCGCGGGCAGCGAGGGCGAGCGGTGCATAATCGTCGTCGAGGCTCCCCGTCATCGGTACCCGCTCGTCGATGCGGGCGCCTGCGGCGACCAGCCGTTTAACCTCCTCGGCTCTTGTTGGGTTCTGGGGCGACAGCACCATTGCCAGTCAGCTCGCGGCATTGGAGGCGCGAGTTTCGGAAGACGGCCTGGCCGTTCCGCCGGAGCACCGCTTCGCCGACGACGGCTACAGCGGCGCCACCCTTGTCCGCCCGGCGCTGGAGCGCCTGCGCGACCTCGCTGCCTCTGGGGCTGTTGACCGCGTCTACGTTCACTCGCCCGATCGCCTGGCGCGTCGCTACGCCTACCAGGTGCTGCTCGTCGATGAGCTGCACCGCGCCGGCGTCGAGATCGTCTTCCTCAACCGCCAGATCGGCGTGTCGCCCGAGGACGACCTGCTGCTGCAGGTGCAGGGCATGGTGGCGGAGTATGAGCGTGCCAAGATCCTGGAGCGCAGCCGCCGCGGCAAGCGGCACGGGGCCAAGCAGGGTCCGGTCAACGTGCTCGCGGGGGCGCTGTATGGCTACCGCTACCTGGGCAAGCACGACGGCGGCGGGGCCGCGCGCTACGAGATCGTCGAGGAGCAGGCGCGTCGCGCCCACGGGCGGTACGAGGCGCCTGCAGAAGACTGGATCAGCATCCCTGTGCCGAGGCTGGTTGACTCGGCGCTGTTCAACATATTGCGCGAGCAGCTTGCCGAGAACCGCCGCTGGAGCCGGTAAAGCGCCGGGGCGCGCTACCTTCTGCAAGGCCTTCTGGTGTGCCACGCTTGCGGGTATGCCTACAGTGGCAAGGCGATCAGCTTGCGCGCTGCGAAAGGCAAGCGGCGCGACTACGCCTATTACCGGTGCTGCGGCGCCGACGCCTACCGCTTTGGCGGCCAGCGCGTGTGCTCGAACGGCCAGCCGGCAACGGATTGGGGGATGGGAGGCGCAGCTCAAGGCCATGCGGGACGAGGCGGCGCTGCAATCGACGCTGTCGCTGGTCATCGGGCGGCTCGAGGATTTCGCCAAACGGGTCCACGACAAGATGCCCGAGGTCGACTGGCTCATGCAGCGCGAGCTGATCCGCACCTTGGTCAAGCGGGTCGAGATCAACCAGGACGACGTCAATGTCGTGTTCCGGGCCGACGCCACGCTCCCCACACCCGACCTGACCAGCCCGGGCCAAAACAGCCTTTGGCAAGATTGTGGGAAGGTTGGTCGGGCCCCCTTGCGGCGCACCGCTCAAGGTCTCGCCATACCGCCAGTTCTCCATGTAGCCGGCCTTGAGCATGTTGGATACGAGGCGCAGCCGTCGGTTGTCTTGGACGTTCTCAGACAGCGTCTCCAACAAGACGTCATGGTCGATATTGTCGAACGAGGACCTCAGTTGATACCTCTTTCCAGAACCCGCCGGTTGGGGATGTAATCGAGGTCGAGGTCACTGACGTCCGGCACCCGCTCTTCGGCCAGCGGTTTGCAGTGGTGTCGGTGAGCCGGCCGCGCGCGAGTGGCAGCGGCCACGTCCTTGTCGCCTATCAGGGCCGGGTATAGCTGCGGCTGCCGGTCGCGGCGACGAGCCTCGCTCCGCAGCCGCCTGGCGGAGGGCTGAGCAAGCTCACCGTCGAGGCGGTGGAGGAGCTGATCGCTGTGGCTGAGGACAGCGGGGTGCTGGCATGCTCGTCCGACCCGAACGCGTTTGGCGACGTGCCCCCAGGCGCTGCGGCAGGAGATCGCAGCCGACGTCGCCGCACTCCTTTCGGAGGTGATCCATGAGATCGGAACTCGTCAACGACCGCCACCTCGCCCGGCGCGCGATTGTCTACATACGCCAGTTGAGCCCGCACCAGGTGCTCACCAACCAGGAAAGCCTGCGCCTGCAGTATGACCTGCGCCGGCGAGCCCTCGACCTCGGCTGGCGCGAGGAGGAGGTCGAGGTGATCGACGCCGACCTTGGCCTGAGCGGGGCTGCCGCCGCGCACCGGGACGGCTTCAAGGACCTGATCGCGCGCGTCACGCTGGGCCAGGTGGGCCTTGTGCTCTCCTATGAGGTGACGCGGCTCAGCCGGAACTGCACGGATTGGCATCCGCTGCTCGACCTGTGCGGCTTCAAGGACTGCCTCATCGGCGACCGCGACGGCATCTACGACCCGGGCTGCGCCAATGGCCGGCTTCTTCTGGGCCTCAAGGGCACCATCTCCGAGATGGAGCTGCACACCATCCGCGCCCGCCTGACCGCCGGCTTGCTGAACAAGGCCGAACGCGGCGAACTCGCCCTTGTCCTGCCAGTCGGCCTGGTCCGCGATGCCGGGGCGTGGTGGTCAAGGATCCCGACCGCGAAGTGCAGGCCCGCCTCGAGCTGGTCTTCGCGACCTTTCTGCGGGTGCGGTCCGCGGCCCGGGCGCTCCGCAGCTTCAACGAGGGCGGCCTGGCCATCCCGCGGCACAAGCGGCTCGGCGGCACCGTTTGGCGTCCGCCGACCATCGCGGCGGTCTTGCACGTGCTGAAGAACCCTGCGTATGCCGGGGCCTTCGTTTATGGTCGCAGCCGCTCCGTGCGCATGGCGCCGACCTCGTCCAGGGCAATGCAGAAGATGCTTCCGCGCGAGCAGTGGAGGATCGTCGTGAGGGACAAATACCCCGCCTACGTCAGCTGGGACACGTTCGAGAAGATCCACTCCATGCTGCGCGACAACCACGCCGAGTATGACCGCAACAAGACCCGCGGCATCCCCCGCGACGGCGAGGCGCTGCTGCACGGCGTCGTGCATTGTGGGGCATGCGGCCACAAGATGGTCGTGCAATACAAGAACGGCACGCGATACCTGTGCAACTACCTGCGCCAGCAGCACGGCGTGCCCGTGTGCCAATACATCCCGGCCAACCCGATCGACGCCGAAGCGGTGGCGGCGTTCTTTGAGGCGCTGGCGCCGGCCGAACTCGATGCCTATGCGCAAGCTGTGACGGCCCGACGCGAAACGGCCGACGCGATGCTGCGAGCGCAAGCGCAGCAGGTGGAGCGGCCGCGCTAGCTGAGCGCCAGTTCGACCAGGTCGACCCGGACAACCGCTTGGTCGCTGCCGAACTGGAACGCCGCTGGGAGGAGGCGCTGCGCGACGCGCGGCAGGCTGAAACGGCGCTGGCCAAGGCTCAAGCAGAGAACGGCGAAGCGCCGGCCACGATCAATGACGAACTCCGGGCGGCGTTCACCGACGCCGGCCGTCGGCTGCCCGAGCTGTGGCACGGCTCGGCCCTGACGACGGGGCGCAAGAAGGCGCTGCTGCGCTGCCTGATCGACAAGGTCGTGATCCATCGCGCCGCGCCGGACACCATCCACATGCGCGTCGTCTGGCGTGGCGGCGACGCCAGCACGTTCGACGTGCCCGTGCCGGTCGGTTCGTTCTCCGCGCTGTCAGGGCACAAGGAGATGGAGGCCCGCGTCCTCGATCTCGCACGCGCCGGCCGCAGCGACGAGGCGATCGCCGCCGAGCTGACCGCCGCCGGGCACCGCTCGCCGATGCGCGACCGGGTGCTGCCGAGCACGGTGCGCAACATCCGCCTGCAGCACGGCACTCTGCAGAAGCGGAGCCAATCGCACCCGCGGCGTGTGCCGGGGTGCCTGACCGTACCGCGGCTTGCGGCCCAGCTCGATGTCACTGCGCACTGGATTTACGACCGTATCCACAACGGCACGATTGCGATCGCACGGGACGAGCGCGCGGGCCTGTATTTGTTCCCCGATCACCCCAGCACCCTGGCTGAATTGCAGAAACTCAAGGCTGGCGAAATCGAGCGGCTCGCCTTTGACACGCAAACGGCTCCTAGAGGAAGGCACCAAGATGCATGATCGAAGAAGCTGCGTATGTCGGCATCCAGCACCCAGTTGATCCGCTCCGCCATCAGGGCTGCCTGCAGAGCATCCAGCGCCTGATGGGGGTTCCGCCCCGGTCGCAGAGGCCCCGGATGTTTGCGTCCAGGTTCTGCTCGCAGTCCGCCACTGTCACCCCATCCACACCGGCGCTGGCTGCCCGCCGTTGCCGCCGAAACGCTCGAT
>CAXTCN010000303.1:0-4605 GCA_964242575.1 uncultured Acetobacteraceae bacterium
GCTCAGCAGCACGCCGCCGCTGATCCTGGCCGCGCTGTTCGCGGTGTACCTGATCCTGGGCATGCTGTACGAGAGCACGATCCACCCGCTGACGATCCTGTCCACGCTGCCGTCTGCCGGGTTGGGGGCGCTGGCGACGCTGATGCTGTTCGGGCGTCCCCTGGACGTGATCGGCATCATCGGGATCATCCTGCTGATCGGCATTGTGAAGAAGAACGGCATCATTCTGGTGGACTTCGCGCTCCAGGGCGAACGCGACCGCGGCATGTCGAGCGAGGATGCGATCCATGAGGCCTGCCTGCTGCGGTTCCGGCCGATCCTGATGACCACGCTGTGCGCGCTGCTGGGCGGCGTGCCGTTGATGCTTGGCACGGGGGTCGGGTCGGAGATCAGGCAGCCGCTCGGCTATGCCATGGTGGGCGGGTTGCTGGTGTCGCAGGTGCTGACGCTGTTCACGACACCGGTTGTTTACCTGTACATGGACAAGCTGAGCCGGATGATGGAGGGCCGCCCAGCCGGCACCGTTCCCGTGAGGGAGGCACCCCCCAAAAAGGAGGCGGCGCCGATGAGGAAAACGGCCGCTGTTGAATGACGCGGGCTGACGCTGCGGGGCCTGCAGGTACCGCAGCGCCGTCCCTTGTCTGGCCGAACACGCCCGCCCGCCTTCGACGTAACCGAACAGGCTTTTATTGGGTTCCGGGCGTTGGTGCATGGATGCCCGGGTAGCCGGACTGCGGTGAGGCCGGTATATTCCTGCCATGCCGTTGAAGCACAACGCCGCGCGCCGCCATCGCATTCCCCGGGCGCGCTACCGGGTCACGAACTGGCCAGCCTACGAGGCGGGACTGCGCCGGCAGGGTGACCTGACGGTCTGGGTGGACGAGGCGGCGCTGGCGGGATGGCAGGCACCGCGCCGCAGTACGCCGGGCGGGCAGCCGCGCTCCTCCGAGCTGGCGATCGAGTTGGTGCTCACCTTGCGGCTCATGTTCCACCTGGCCCTGCGTCAGGCGGAAGGGTTCGCCCGCAGCGTGCTGCAGCTGCTCGGCGTGGCGCTTCCGGTGCCGGACCACACCACCCTCAGCCGGCGAGGTCGCGCCTTTGCCGGACGCCAGCCGCGTGTGCAGGCCGGTTCCGGGCCGATGCACCTGGTGCTGGACAGCACGGGGCTTGGGCTGTTCGGCCAAGGGGAGTGGCGTGCGGCCAAGCACGGCCGGCTGCGCCGACGGTGGCTCAAGCTGCACTTGGGCGTCGACACCGGCACCGGCGAGATCGCCGCGCACGTGCTGACGGACGGCGACGAAGACGATGCGGCGCAAGCGCCCGCCCTGCTGCGCCAGTGCGAGGGCACCCTGGCCAGCGTCACCGCGGACGGCGCGTCGACCGTGACCCCGTCTACCAGGCCGCCGCTGCCCGACAGCCCGGATCACCGATTGAGGTGGTCATCCCACCTCGGGCCGATGCCGTATCGAGCACGCCTGACCCAGACCGGCAAAGCCCACGCGACCGTCACGTCACGCTCATGGCCGAGCGGGGCCGCATCGGCTGGCAACGTGCTACCGGATACGGAGAGCGCAATCATGCGGAAACGACGATGGGCCGCTTCAAACATCTGATCGGCCCCAAGCTGCGCGCGCGTATGCAACCCGCTCAGCTTGGCGAGGTCACCCTCACAGTCCAGGTGCTCAACCGCATGATCCACACCGCCAAGCCTGTCTCCGTCCGCCGCTGAACCGTGTGGTTCAGGGATTGTACTGTCCACACTTGCCTCCGTGCACTAATGCCCTGGGACGGCCATCACCTCCGCTGTTGCTTGCCGGTCGGCTGCCTCGAGCTGAAGGGCGATGGCGTGGGTGCGAGTGCGCAGGCTCTCATGGTTCGTCGGCGAGACAGGCAGAGGCTTTCCAGAATGCGCGCACCGTCCCGGAACGAGCTGCGTGCGCCCAACTCGGCCTGCACCCGCTCCAGCTCCGGCGTGCAGCGGGCCGTCAGCAGCCGGCTGACTGGCGAGACCGTTGCCCCGCCAAGGGCGCGGGCTGGCGGCAGCGGCAGGCTTTGAACCGTGGCGCCTCGACCTCGACCGTGCCGAACAGCGTCTGCAGCCGGCGCGTGCGCCGGTCCTTGAGCGGCCGCAGCACCCTGTACGCCGCACAGGCCCGATGGTGCGCCGCATACTCCGCCACACAGCATGCTCGCCGGCAGGGTTCTGTTGCGAAGTTCACGGTTGGCTTGGTGATGTAGAAGGGGATCAGGCAGCGAGCGGGCGCTGGTGATGGCGGTGGGACAGGACGGGTCGTTCAAGGGCCGACATTTCACCACAGAGGTGATCCTCTGGGCGCTGCGCTGGTACCTGGCCTTTCCGATCAGCTACCGCGACCTCGCATCCATGCTGGCCGACCGCGGCGTCGTGGTCGACCATTCTACTCTGTTCCGCTGGGTGCAGGCCTACGCCGCCACGCTGGAGCAGCGGATTAGGAAGCATCTGCGGCCGTGCACCGGCTCATGGCGCGTGGACGAGACATACATCAAGGTCAAGGGCATGTGGACCTACCTGTATCGGGCAGTCGACAGCCTTGGCCAGACGATCGACTTCCTGCTCTCGGCAAAGCGGGACGCGGCGGCAGCCAGGCGGTTCTTTCACAAGGTTCTGCGGCAGCTTCTCGCCTCTCACGGCAGCCAAGGCCACCTTCGCCTTGAAAGCCGGATTGTGGTTCCGGCGTGCTCGCTTGCTCAGCATCGCTCCTGCTCCGCAGCCATCCGGGCCGCTATCAAGCAGAAACTCCGCTCAGCGCACCTGTTCAGAAATCCTGAGCCAGCTCCCTCAGGGGTGGCTGGGTTGCCTAGGAGGCAGTGGCTAGCTTGCGGCGAATTGCCCGCTTTGATCCGTCAGATACGCGAAAACAAAGGGTGTGGTCATCCTTAAAGACTGGTCATATGATACGACCAGAACGAGGGGTTGCGGGAATGGAACTGGAGTCGATCAGCGCGACGGAGTTCAAGGCAAAATGTCTCGATCTCCTGGACCAAGTGGGTGCCCGGCAAATTGGGCGTTTGGAGATCACCAAGCGCGGCAAGGTGGTGGCAGTACTTATTCCGCCAGCCAGCCATGAGGCTGCCGTCCAACAGCTTCACGGGTTCCTGCGTGGTTCAGTCGTAGTGCCCGAAAACGTGGATTTAACCGCCCCTGTGTTGGATGAGCCTTTAAGTGCGGAACTGGGCGAGCTGCACAATTGAGCGAAGTGGCTTCAGGTCTTCTTCTGGATACCTGTGCGGTGATTTGGCTGGCCAACGGCGACCCCCTTCCAGTACCCGTTACGGACATGATCATGTCGGCAGCGATGTCGGCCAACGTATTCGTGTCGCCCATCTCAGCTTGGGAGGTTGGGATGCTCAGCAACCCACGAGGCAACCGGCCCGCGTTGCAGTTTCTGCCCGACGCCAAGGCGTGGTTCGCCAGGGTTATGGCGGGGCCGGGTATTCGAATGGCGGCCTTGACGCCGGAGATCGCTGTGGATGCGTCGTATCTACCGGGTGACCTGCATGGAGACCCAGCCGACCGGCTCCTGATCGCGACAGCCCGTCACCTTGGCATCCCGATTGTCACACGCGATATCAAGATCATTGCTTATCGAGAACAGGGCTTCGTTCAAGTGATACCCTGCTGAACCCGTATGCGTAGCGGGCAGCAACGGGTTGCCGGATGCCCCCCACTGCGAGCTACATCGAAACCGGTTGGTCTGGATTAGTTAGTGCGACACGGCTCAGCACCGTGCCGACCTGGGTCGCGACCCACCGCTCGCCCCGGGCTGTTCGCACGCCACGGGTGTTCAGCACCGCGGCAATGCCGCGCAGGCTCGCGATGCCTCTGGCTCGGATCTGCTAGATCACGGGCGCGACGTTCTCGGCAAAGCGGCATGCGCCCTCGGCGGTGCGCGCCGCGCCGATCACCCCAGCCTCCGCCAGGTTGGTCCGGTTGCCCAGCATAATCCCCTGCCCTTTCCGCACCGCAAGCGCCGCCCGGGTGCGTTCGGAGATCATGCACCGCTCCTCCTCGGCGAGTGCCGCGTAGATGTGCAGCATGAACGGGTCCACGTCGACGCCGAGCTCAGCCACGACAAAGGGCACGCGTTGCGCCATCAGCCCTGCGATGAAGTGCACGTCGCGGCTCAGCCGGTCGAGCTTGGCGGCCAGCACTTGTCCTCGATGGCGCCGTGCAGCGGCCAGAGCCCCGGCGAGCTGTGGCCGGCGGTCGAGCGCGTCGGCCCCTTTCCCCGTCTCCACCTCGGTGAACGCCTCGACCAGCGCCATGCCGTTCTGGACTGTCGGGTTCAGAAGACCGCTTCAGTGGTAACCAGAAGACCGTTGCAGTGCTCCGCCTTGTGCAGGGTGCGCTTCGAATGTCCGGGTCCACGGGGCCGGTGACGCCGGACCGGCATTGCGCGCTGGCCGACTTGGCCGGCTGGTCTTCCCGGGGAGCAGAACGGGCCGCGTGATGGCCGCTGCTTCGGCAACGGCTATGTCCACGGGTCGGGCGGCGACGCTGCACTAAGTCCATGCTGAACCCGGATCGGCGCGAACCCCTGCTCCTGCTGCAGGCCGACCTCGCCT
>CAXTCN010000304.1:0-4590 GCA_964242575.1 uncultured Acetobacteraceae bacterium
CTGCCGCCACTGCTTCCAGCCACCGCCTGACTACAAAGTGCCCAGGTAGTGTTAGGACCAACCCGCGACGCTGGGCCGCGCCCTACAGGGTTATGGACCGGGCGTTCCTGATCACCAACTCTACGGAGCGGGCCGAGGGCCGACAGCTTGCCATCAAGTCGGTCACCGGCGGCGCACGGCTGACTTCAATCCAGCAGCCATCGCAGCGACCGCCGCAAGGCTTGGGCGCCGTCGTCCTTGAACCAGCGTCCGTGCGCGAAGATGACCCGTTCCGGCCGCAGTTCCACCAACCGTGACGCTGCCCGGGCGGCATCCCGCCGCCGCAGCTTGACCACGGCCCGTAGGTATGGGGGCGGCATGCCGTCCGGCGCCATCACGCCGAACAGCCGTAGCATCGGGCGCAGCATCGCGGGCACCTTTGGCGCCTCCAGGTTCAGCACGAGATCAGTCAACACCAGCGTGCGCGTAGGCTGGTGGAACAGCGCGATCTCGCGAAATCCTATCCCGCCCGGCACCGTCGCCAACGCAATTTCGCCGCCCCATTCTGCAGGAGCCGTATCGCCCAGGTCGTAATCAAGCCGCACTCCGCTCCGGCGCACCTGGGAGCGCTCGCGCAAGCCAGGCGCGGCCCAGGTTGTTGCATCCGGGCAGGCATGTTGCCAAGCCTCCAAGAAGGTCCAGTGCGCTATATTGGGCGCAACCAGGTGACGGATGCGGCCAAGCCGCTCCAACTCGCTTTTGAGGCCGTAGCTGAACTGCGTGGGCGAGTGCAGCAGCAAGTCCCCGCCTGACAGCCGTATTACGGTCATCCGTGCCGGCAGAACCTTGCCAAGAAGCCCGGGCAACAGGCTATCGACGACAAAAACGTTTTCCGCAACCGGCTTGGGCGTGTCGAGCGGCGGGTAGCTCACCTGCTCGGACGGGGCCGCGTCGAGGCCCAGCACTCGTGCAACGGGGCCGGAACCCTGTCCCGGACCGCTCGCCGCCGTGGCGCTGCTCAGCGCGACCACCGCAAGTTCTGACGCGCCCGCAGCGATAAGAAGCCAGCGTGCGTCGGGGCGCTGGCGGCGCATCAACACCCCGGCAGTGACCAGCGCCGCTCCGCCGATGCCGTCAAAAAGCAGGTGCTGGCGCATGGTCAAGACTGGCCGCACGCCCGCCTCATAGTCCGTCAGGAGGGCATAGCTCGTGTGGTACGCACCAGCGGCCCCGAGAACCGTGCGCACTGGCGAGGGTAACGAGCGGGATGCTGACAACCCGCCCAAGAACGAGGCCAGGGCGTAGTCGATCACTCCATGCAGCCGGGTCGAGATCATTGTTTGGCGCCTTACCTGTGAGGTCGGGCAGGAAACGGACGATCAGCCCGATAGATGCGCGGGCGTTTGATCGCTATCTCGTGCGTGCCTGGCAAATAGCCTGTGAAACACCGGCTTTGGCCTGTTGGCGGCTTTGAACATGAACAAGAGGCCGGTCAGCGCGGATCGGATCGCACGGGCGGACAGTCACCTGTCTGACCCAGCGCCGCATCCAACCTGCTCGGCTCATCGCAGGGCCACTCTGGCGAGCGGAGTGCCAAGTCACGGCATAAATCGCACATCCCATGTTAAGTTCAAAGCCGCGAAGCTGAAATGATGGAGGTAGGCTTAATTAGCCAAGCTTGTTTGCAGCGTTGGCGGGTTGCTAACCTTCTTTGATGACTGGCTTTGCGACGATTGAGCGCGGGCCGATAGCATCAGGCGCCGCTTGGCAACTTCCTGCGGTAAGCCCTCTGCTTCACTCCGAACTAAAATCATCTGCGCAGCCCCGCTGTCTTCATTGTCCAGCATCATTTCTGCGAAACGTGCTCCTAGTTCCGCACGTTCGGGTCCACTTGGCATGGTCGATACCACCGAACGCGCCATGACGCCTGCGGGCACGATGAGGTCCAGTGAAATTAGCTTCTCAACCAATAGGGAGTTAACAGCGAAGCGCTCGCTTGCCTCAAGGAATGGCTCCGCGAACTCAGCCGTGAGGCTCACGAAGTCAATTGGAGAGGGCGACTGGGACTCACTAGCAAGCATCGCACGAAACACGTTGACCACTCGCCTATGGATGGAGGCGGATAGGCTTGACCCGGCGCTTAGCGGCGTGGAGCCTTGTGCGTCACGGAGGCTTTCCAGTGATGGCCGCCATAGGCCCGCGATCATTTGCAGCTCGGCAACACGCAACTTAAGCGCCACTTCGCGCTCGTCCCCGCGCCATCGGAACAGTTGCTTTTTCAACATTAGTGCCGTGTTCGCGGCGTCCACACGTCCAGATGCAAAGCGGAGCTCCGCAGATTGCACGCTGGCTTTCGTTTGCAATAGCTGGTCCCGTGACTGCGACAGGGTGTCGAACGCTGTCAAAGCGGCGTCGACTTCCCCAGCACTTTCCAACTGCAACGCAAGCGCGTACGCGTAACGCAAGTCGTTGGTTGCATTTGGGATTGTGCTGATCCCGGCATCTGGACGGCCTTGTTTCACGGCCACCTCCACGATTACTGGAAGCAGCCGCCGCTGCAACTCTGTTGGGTAGGTTAGGACTAAAGGCAGGAGGTTTGAAAGATCGCGGATAGCGGCTGTGTCTAGACCTTGTCCAACATCCCTGATTCCACGCCAAAGCCTGGCTTCGTCCGTCTGGTTGAGACGTGGGTCATCAATGCCGCTCGCCTCGCTTAGACGCCCGGCCAGTATGGCCGATATTCCGGAAAGTCCAACGAAGTCGGCCTGCAATGCGTAAGCTGGATCATCCATGGCGAGCAAGGCAAGAACCGCTTGTGCCTCGACGCCAAACCCCATCAAGGCAAGGTTCTGAGCAACAGCAAAACGCGGGCCGCTTCGAGCACGGGGAGGGGCTGCTGCGGAACTCGTAATCTGGGCATTAAGCCGGTGCGCCAGAACCGATGGCCGGGACAGGTCCGCTTCGGACAATCCCACCTCAAGGGCGCTGCGTACTCTGACATCATACGGCGCTTGCCCGGCGGCACCTGCCAACTGTGACGATATGCTGAAGCCCTCTGACGTGACGCGTAAACTCGCATGGTCTGAGAACGGCTCGACTGCCACCCCAAGCCAAGTCGGCACGACTGAAAATTCTGGAGTGCGTTGCATTGATTCTGGTTGATATCTCAACGCTGCTGGCTCTCTGACTGTTCCCACAAGCAAGAGCTGTCCAGTTGAGGGATCAATAATCGAAACGACTGAACCTGGGTTGTCGATTTTAAATTTAGCTTGCTCCATCAACCTCCGCGGCAACTTCGACGAGTCATGCTGGCTGGCTGGGGTCATGGCAAACGTCCATCCGCCAGGGATCGATGCCAACGACGCCGTGTCCGTCGCTGCCATGGGAACACTTATGACTGTCGTGCTGGCGCCAGCAACCGCGGCAATGCCTTGATACACAGAAGAACCTCGAAACTGAGCTAAGTCTATCTCTGCCCGATGGTCGAATACGATTAGTGCCTTATCCCCCCATCGAAAACTGACACTCCAATGTCTTTGTTATGCCTAAATTGGATGGTGTTGTTGCCTTGAACTTCGACTTTAACCTCCGCACTCGGGTTAGTCACTAGAAGCGGAAGATCACTACCAACCCTACTTCCAGACTGTTTATCAAGGCGACCGGTAGGATTGCTGAGCGTATCCGTAGCAATCAAAGCCCGGGATGCATCTGTTGCGTTCGTGACATTTTGCGAGAGCGCGACATGATCGAGTTGCATTGCAGGCACTGAAGCGAACGACGTTCCGTCAAGCCGCATTGCCTGGCTTACCTAGTCGTCAACTTCGTAACCTGCCTGTCGCGGAAACTGGAAAGGCGGGTTTACAGCCATACTTCTCGAGTGTGCGTCCGAATGTTGTAGGCTCCACGCGAGCAACAAGCAGGCCATTGGACGGATCATTGAGGAGGCTCCGGGGGCTTACCCGCAGCGGCGCTGGCGCTTGAAGGCGCGTTCGGGCTGCCACGCAACTGCGCCAAGTGCATAGTGGCGGACCTGGCTCGCGTAGGCGCCATGGCCGCGAGTATCTGAGCGGCCTTTGCCTCCTTCATGCGATCCAGTAACCCGAGTAGCACCGGCATTTCCATGTCGTTTAGGATTGCGGCTGCATCTCGGGGCTTCATGGTCTCATACATTTTCGCGAGACTCCGCAAATCGGCGTTCTCCCGCTCGCGCCGGGCAGCGTCGAGTTGCTCAAAACGAGCCTGCAACGCTGAAAGCTGTTCAGACCGCAATGATAGACCCTGTTCGGATGCAGCCAACGCAGCTTCACGTGCCGCCAGGGCGCGCTCGCGCGTTTCGAGAGTAACGCGCCGCGCCCGGAGATCGAGCAGGATGCTGCGTTCCGCCGGACTTATCACTGGCTCTGGTGGGGTCGCACTGGCCTCGGCATCCCCTGTTGACGAGGGTTGTGAGGTCATTGGTAAATTAGGTGGACTGGCTTCATGGCCCGTTGCGGCCTGGGCTGTCGAGGGTACTAGCCAAATAGCGGCATGCGATGTAGCCTGCGATTCCAGGGCGGTTTGAGAGCCTGTTTGACTATGCTGCCATGTATTCGGGGCGGTGATAGGCACGCA
>CAXTCN010000305.1:0-4558 GCA_964242575.1 uncultured Acetobacteraceae bacterium
ACCTGCACTGGGTTCTCGACGTGACCATGAGCGAGGATGCGTCGCTCGTGCGGCGTGGCCACGGACCGCGCAACCGCGCCACGCTCAAGCGCGTGGCACTCAACGCCGTCCGCATTGCCACGGGCAAGAACTCCATACGCCACACTATGCGAGACGCGGTGCTCGACATGCGCGTCCTCGCCGACATCCTCAACCATATGCCCGTCGCTTGATGCGAAAGCCCTGGCGCCGTGCTCGCAGGCGGCGGAATGCGCTGGTGTTTTCTTGCCCTACTGGCTTCCACCAAGCGCCACGCTTGATCCTGCCGACCCCTGCAGCAAGTCCGTCGCGCGATGCCCCTCGCCCACGCCGTCCACCAGCACCACCCAGCCGTGGGCGTTTCGGGTGCGGAGCGGCAAGATCGCCTGGTAGGCCGGCGACGCATACCACGCGCCGGCCTGCGCCCGGTCCGGAAAGGCAATGATGACGACGCTGCCGGAGAACGGGCCTTCTAGGGCCTCGACGGGGCTGCCGTGGACCAGGAACCGTCCGCCAAAGGGCGCGAGCGTCGCGTCTATGGCCTGCAAGTAGGTCACGATGTCCGGCCCGAACCGCAAATCCTGCAAATGGGCGATGGCGTAGGCGGGCATGGCAGCCTCCTTCCGGGTCAGGCCGCCACTGCGCCAAGGACCGTGCTGCGCCGCAGCCCCGCCCATTGCAGCAGCGCAAACCCCAGCACCACCGCCGCCTGCAGCAGCACGAAGGCGGTGCCCAGTCCGTTGGGCGCAGCCAGGCCCAGCGCCAGAAGGAGCAGGCTGTCCAAGGCCCACAACAGGTTGACGCCCACGACGCCGCGCACCACCCAGCGTGGGAAGCGGGGCTGGGCACTCAGCCATGCCACCAGCCCGGCATAGGGCAGCAGCACTAGTCCGGCGCCGCGCAGCAACGGCTCCGGTAGGCCGAGCAGAGACGCCAGGGGATAAGCGGCCGCAGTCAGCAGCAGGCCCATTCCGCCGCTCGCGGCGGCGTCGCCCAGCAGGGCCGTGCGCAGAAAGGGGGAAGACGGGATCAGGTGTCGCATCGGGAGGCTCCTTTTGTGTTGTTGCAGCAGGTGCATCATCCCGGTCCCGCCTGGTGAGCGCGATTACCTTGCAGGTCATCGGAACCCGTTCCATGCGGCGATAAGGTGCGCCATGCCCCACACCGTCTCCCTTCGCCCTGCCCCTTCCGGCACTCCGTTCGGCGTCCAGTTGCGCGAGTGGCGGCAATTGCGCAGGCGCAGCCAGCTCGACCTCGCGCTCGACGCCGGCATCTCGCAACGCCACCTCAGCTTCGTGGAAAGCGGGCGCGCCGCGCCCAGCCGGGACATGGTGCTGCTGCTGGCAGAAGAGCTGGAGGTGCCGCTGCGGGAGCGAAACGCTCTGCTGCTGGCGGCCGGCTTCGCGCCGCGCTATGCCGCACGCCCGCTGGAGGACGCCGTCCTGGCCCCCGCCCAGGCCATCATCGCCACCATCCTGCGCGCCCATGCCCCCAACCCGGCCCTGGTGGTGAACCGCCACTGGCACATGGTGGCCGCCAACGACGGCGTGCCACCCTTGCTGGCCGGCGTCTCCGACCCGGGCCTGCTGCGCCCGCCGGTCAACGTCCTGCGCCTAAGCCTGCACCCGCACGGGCTGGCGCCAGCCATCGCCAACCTCCCGGCCTGGCGCGCGCACATCCTCACGCGCCTTCGCCGCCAGGCGCACGCCAGCGGCGACCCGGTGCTTGCGGCGCTGCTTGTTGAATTGCAAACACTGGGCAGCGCCGATGGATGGGCAGAGGGCGCGGACAGCATCGCCATCCCGCTGGAGCTGGACACGTCAGCAGGCCGCTTGTCGCTGATCTCGACGGTCACGGTGTTCGGCACCCCGGCCGAGGTCACATTGTCCGAGCTGGCGATCGAGGCGTTCTACCCCGCCGACGACGCCACCGCGGCGCGGCTCGTGCAACTGCAACGGATGAGCTGACCGGGCAGATCGGCGAACTCCTGGAAGTCACCACACGGAAGAGACCTAAGCGGGCTGGTACGAAAGGCCGTCCGTGCGAGAGGCTGCAAAAGCCTGCTTAGATGGTCCGACGGGTTATCCATCCCGCATAAGAGGTCTGGATGGCTTGCTTCCACGGAAAGGCAGGTTCGGCAACGAAATGACCGATCACATCGTCATCCGCACTGCACTGCCCGGAGACCTTGGCGAGGTGAGACGCTTGCTCGCCACCACCTGGCACGACACGTATGACGCGCTGCTCGGTGCGGATCGGGTCACTGCCACGACCGACAGTTGGCACGCCATTGATGTGCTGGCGGGGCAGTTGGCTCGTTCAGACGCCTCGTTCCTGATCGCGACGCAGTGCCAAAAGCTGGTCGGACATGCTTTTGCGGTCGAGGAAGCTGGGAGCGTCCTGCTTCTGTCCCGGCTTTACGTCTTACCGTCCCACCAACGCCAAGGCATTGGTGGGAGCCTGTTGGCTGCGGCCATCAAGCGCCACCCCAGGACGGCGTTTGTGCAGCTTATCGTGGAGGCCCGCAACACGAAGGGCCTGGCCTTCTATGGCCGACATGGCTTCGTGGTGATTGGTGAGATCAAGGAGGAGGGATTAAGGCCGCTTCGTTTACAAATGGCCGTAAGCGCGTGATCTTGGAAGGAGACTGGCGACTACCCGTCCGTTTAGGTTCGAGGCTGTGTGGAAACGCCAGACGGTAATGAAAGTAGAGAACAATCTTCTCCGGTTCTGAGTCCGCCAACCCGGACTTCTGATCTTTTGAGTGCTGTTTGCCTGGACTCGGCAGAAGGTGCCAGTGCGGGTAGCAAGGCATTCTCTCTGCCGCAACCGGAAGCGCGTTTTCACACGGCCTCGTTCGATTCCGGACAGGTTTCAGCGCACCGTCCGAAAAGTAGCTACCTGACCTTCCGGACATGAAACATGTTCCGGGCACCCTTTTCGGACGGATTTGGCCCATGCCGCGCACCTTTGCTTACCTCCGGGTGTCCACCCCGGGCCAGACCACCGACAACCAACTCCAGGAGATCCAGGCAGCCGGCTTCGGCATCGAGGCCCGCCGGGTCGTGGCCGAGACCGTCTCGGGCAGCGTCGCCTCCGCCCAGCGCCGCGGCTTCGCGCGCCTGCTCGACAGGCTGGAGGCCAGCGACGTGCTGGTGGTCACCAAGCTCGACCGGCTCGGCCGCAACGCCATGGACGTGGGCTCAACGGTGGCCAAGCTCGCCGGCCTCGGCGTGCGGGTGCACTGCCTGGCGTTGGGCGGCGTTGATCTGACCAGCTCGACTGGTAAGCTGACGATGAACGTGATCAGCGCGGTGGCGGAGTTCGAGCGCGACCTGCTGATCGAGCGTACCCAGGCGGGCTTGAACCAGGCCAAGGCGGACGGCAAGCGGCTGGGCAGGCCCGCGAGCCTGACGGCGGATCAGCGCGGGAGCGTGGCGCGGCGGCTGGGGGAAGGAGCGGGCGTGTCCGTCTTGGCCCGCGAGTTCAGAACCAGCCGGCAGACCATACTGCGCATCAGGAACGCGACGCTGGAGCCAACCGGGATGACACCATAGGTCGGAGACTCATGCACGAACGCTCATGGGCATTGCTTAGAATGGGTTGACATCATCACTCCGTAGAAGACGCCAATGAGCTGATGGCCATTTGCCACGCCGATGCCGAAACGCCACGCGACGGGCGGCGAACAGTGTCGGTGATGGCGGGCAATGAAAGCCCGTGCCTGCGCGAAGCGGATCGACCGCAGTTCGAGCTGCCAATCCAGCATGGGATGGCAGCCTTGGCCATCGCTGACCCGGCGCAGGCGGTGGCCGGTCAGCATCTCGGCACCCAGCCGGCGCAGGAGATCGCGCGCCCAGCCGGGTCCTCGTCCATGCCGGCTGAAACGCTGTCCAGCAACGGCTCGCAGCAGGTGTTCAGCTGAAAGTTGCCGTCCGTTCAGATGTCCCCGATCTCAAGCACCTCCGGCTGGCCGCAGAACCAGCAGGGGGCAACCGGGGAGGAAGGGTGTTGCAGGAAGTCGATGCTCATGCGGGCCTGCTTGGTAAGCCGGTGGCGGCGGAGCGGGTTGATCCTGGAAGTCCGGATGCAGCACCGGGAGGTCGGCCACCGGCAGCGCGTCGGTGTCCAGCAGCACGTACTCACAACCCTGCTTTCGCGCGTAGCGCATCACGGCAAGCAGGTCGGCCGGCACCGGCGCAAGGGGGTCCTCATTGGCATAGATGAACCACCCGTGGCGGGTGCGCCCGCCCAGGATCTCGGCGCTGCGGTTGGCGGGGTCGCGCACCTGTTCGTCGGTGGTTTGCTCGTCCAGCCAGGCCCAGGTTTCGGGCCGGAGGTGGCCGCTGGACACATCCAGAAACCGGCAGGCGCTCATGCTGCGTTCCCCTGCCAGGATCGGGGGAACGGGAACGCGCAACGTGCTGTGCGGGTGGGCATGGCCGGGCTCCAAACATGCAAAAGCCCGCGCGAGGCAGGCTGTGGAGTAAGCGTCCGGCGCCGACATGCAGACAGCGTTGCTCGTTTTGTGGTGCACCTG
>CAXTCN010000306.1:0-4557 GCA_964242575.1 uncultured Acetobacteraceae bacterium
GCATGAACACGCGCCGGAAGGTGTCGTGCGAGGGGATGCCGTTCGGCAAATCCAGGAACGTCCGGAGCCAGGCCAGCTTGCTGCGGCCATGCAGCGCGATGTCGTCCCAGCTCTCGGCGCAGGCGATCACCGCGCATATCGCAATCACCAGCACCTCAGTCAGGCGGTGCTCGGTCCTACGGGAGCAGCGCGGGTCCTCGACCGCAACAAGATACCGTCCCAGCTTCTGGATCGACATGCCCCGCTCCCCCGCAATCGCGAGGGCGCGTCATCATACGTCAGGGCGCAGCAGGCAAGACAAATCCCATGCGTGACCCCTGCATGCCTTCCGCGTCCATACGGCTGCCAGCGCCGACCCAGAGCGCCGCTCGACAGCCGGTCTTGCCCAGATCCACGGCGAGCAAGCTATCGGGCCGGGATGACGGGGCTTCCATGCCGGACGGTAACGGCCCGCCCGCTTCCTTGACAACCGCGCGACCGCTTATAGCGTGGCCGAAATTGGAGACCGGCAATGAACCGAACCTGGCGCGCGTTGCTCACAGCCGCCGTCCTCGGCCTGGCGATGCCGGCCTGGGCAGGCGAGCTGACGTTCTGGACCTGGCGGCAGGAGGACCGCGCTGCCTACACCGAACTGTTCGCTGCTTTCACCAAGGCGCACCCCGGCATCACCGTGAAGTTCGAGGCTTTCCCCAACGAGCAATACCCCACCATCCTCTCCACCGCGCTGGCGGGCGGCAAGGGCGCGGACGTGTTGCATACCCGGGCCTATGGCGGGTTGGAGCAACTCGCCCGCGCCGGTTACGTGCGCCCGCTGAATGACGCGGTGCCGGAGCTGGCGGGCTTCCCGGCTGCCGCCCTCGCCAGCACATCCCTGCGTGCGGACAAGCGGGTGTACTCGGTGCCGTTCGCCTCGCAGACGCTCGGCCTGTTCATCAACCGCGACGTGTTCGCCCGCGCCGGCGTGACGCCGCCCACGACGTGGGAGGAGATGCTGGCGCTATGCCGCGCGTTGAAGGCCCGTGGCGTCACCCCGCTCGCCAATGGGACGCAAAGCCCGTTCATGACGGAGATGCTGACCAGCACCGTCACCAACCCGTTCCTGGGCGAGGTCTTCATCGCCGACATACGCGCTGGCCGCGCGACGTTCGAGGACCCGCGTTACATCGCAGCACTCGGCCGGCTGCTGGAACTGCGGGAGTTCATGCCGCAGGGCTTCTCCGGCGTGGACTACCCGACCATGCAGCAGTTGTTCGTGTCCGGTCGCGCGGCGATGTTCCTGGGCGGGTCATTCGAGATCGCCAACTTCCGCAAGCAGAACCCGCGCATCAACATGGACTTCATCGCGCCCCCTGCACCCGAGGCCGGCGCGCCGCGGCCGGTGTCGCTGTTCTACGACGGCGGCTACGCGATCAACGCCAAGTCCGCCAACGACGCCGACGCCGTGACCCTGCTGCGCTACATGGCGGGCAAGCCGTTCGGCGACCGCTTCACCCAGCTGCTGGGCAACCTGTCGCCCATCCCCGGCGTGGCGGTCGAAGACGAGCTGCTGGCCCGGGTCGCGGCGTTGAACGCCGTGTCCCTGCCCTATCTGACGGTGGTGGATTTCCGCTATGACAGCCCGACCGGCTCGGAGCTGCTGCAGAACGCGGTGCAGCGCATGATGTCCGGCAACGCCACGCCCGCACAGGTCGGCGCGGAGATGACCGCCGGCATCGCCCGCAACTACCCGCCATTCCAGAAACGCTAGCCAGAAGCGCCAAGTTGACCCGGCGCGGGCTGTGGATCGCTGCCCTGCTGGCACCGGCCGGGCTGATCCTGCTGGTGTTCATGGCGCTGCCGATGGCCGGCGCGTTCCTGGGGGCGTTCCGCTCCTTCAACGGCGCTGCGCCCGGGCCGTGGGTGGGATTTGCCAACTTCCAGGACGTGCTGCTGACACCGCCGTTCGCCGCCGTCACCTGGGCGGCGCTGGGACACAACCTGTTCGTGTTCGCGGCGCTCATGGTGGTGCAGAATGGGCTGGCATACCTTATAGCGTTCGGGCTGTTAAAGGCGTTGCCGGGCCATCGGGTGCACCAGGTTATCGTGTTCCTGCCGGTGGTGCTGAGCGCGGTCGTGGTGGGGTTCCTGTGGAAGCTGTTCCTGCACCCGCTGTTCGGACTGGTGAACGCGGCGCTGGTTGCGGTCGGGTTGCCGGAGTGGGCCTTGTCTTGGCTGGGTGAGCCGGAGACCGCGCTGCCGAGCCTCGTGCTGGTCAACACATGGCATTGGCTAGGCTTCCCCGCTTTGGTGTTCCTGGCCGGGATGCAGCGGATCCCACAGGAGGTGATCGAGGCGGCGCGGCTCGACGGCGCAGGGGACGGTGCGCTGCTGCGCCGGATCATCTGGCCGCTGGTGGCGCCCAGCGTCACCATCCTGACCGTGCTGACCTTCATCGGCGCTATGAACTGGTTCGAGCTGCCCTACGTCATGACCAGCGTGAACGGCTCGCCGGGCGGGGCCACGGACGTGCTCGGGCTGTACTTCTACCGCACGGCGTTCGGCGCGGCCACCAGCGGCTTGCAGGACTTCGGCCGTGGCAGCGCGTTGGCGGTGCTGATGTTCCTGCTGGTCGGCGGCGTGTCCGCGGTGGCGCTTCGCCTGTTGCGCCGGCGCGAGATGGATCTTTGAGGGCCTGGCATCTGCCGACCCAGGCGCTGCTGCTGCTGAATGCCGCGGTGATGCTGTATCCCCTGGTCGTCATGGTGCTCAGCGCGTTCAAGACCAACGCCGAGCTGTTCGCCTCCCCCTTCGCGCTGCCCGACGCCTGGGCGCTGGACAATCTGCGCCAGGTCTGGGAGGGCACAAGCTTCGTGCGTTACCTGCTGAACTCGATGCTGGTCACGGCGGCGTCCGTGCTGCTGATCCTGCTGTGCGGCACCATGGCGGCATATGCTTTGGCGCGATACCGGTTCCGCGGCGCTGGCCTGGTGCTGACGCTGTTCGTGGCCGGGCTGGTGGTGCCGTTGAAGCTCGCAGTTATCCCGTTGTTCCTGCAACTGGACGCGCTAGGCTTGTTGGACAGCCGCGCCGGGCTGGTGCTGGTTTACACCGCCATGGGCCTGCCGTCGGCGGTGTTCATCCTGACCGGCTTCCTGCGCAGCCTGCCCACCGAGCTTGAGGAGGCCGCGCGGATCGACGGCGCGAGCGAGGTCCGCATCATGCTCCTGGTCATGCTGCCCCTGGCCCGGCCCGCCATGGCCATCGCCGCCATCCAGAACGCCGTGCCGATCTGGAATGACTTCTTCTTCCCGCTGGTGTTCGTCACGAGCGACGCGCGCAAGACGCTGCCGCAGGGGTTGACGGTGTTCATGGGCGAGTTCAACACCGAATGGGGCGTGCTGTTCGCCGGGCTGACTATAGCGGCGGCGCCGATCATGCTGCTTTACCTGGCGCTGTCCCGGCAGGTCATCGCCGGGTTGACGCAGGGGGCCGGCAAGTGATGGCGGCGCCAGCCTTGCTGGCTGCTGATCAGGCCAACGCCCAACCCTCGCCTGCTTCGGGCTCTAAGACGTATGTGCTCGTGCACCGCGCCTATGGCGGCGGCTGGATTTGGCGCGACGTGGCGGACGGCTTGCGCAAGCAGGGCCACCGCGTTTGGACGCCGACCCAAGCCGGCCTTGGCGAGCGCGCCCACCTCATGTCGCGCCAGATCACCGTGGATACCCACATCGATGACGTCGCCAGCGTGATCGAGACCGATGAACTTAGGGACATCATCTTGGTCGGCCACTCTTACGGGGGCGTGGCGGACCGCATGACCGACCGCATCCGGCACGTCGTCCACCTCGACGCGTTGATCCCCGAGAACGGCGACACGGCGTTCACGGTCCTGCCCGCCGGGCTGGCGGACTCCCGCCGCAAGGTCGCGCGCGAGCAGGGCGGCGGTGTGGCGCTGCCCGTGCCGGGTCCGGAAGCGTTCCCATCCCGGACGGTCCGGCCAAGGAGTGGTTCATGCGCCGGCTGCGTCCGCATCCCATCGGCACCTAGGAGAGCGTGGTGCACCTCAGCAAGCCCGCCGGCGCTGGCCTGCCCGTGACCTACGTGTCCTACATGAACCCGGCGCTTGCCTCCATTGAGCCCAGCCGGCAACGCGCCCGGGCCAAGACGGGATGGCGTTTCATGGAGTTGGCGGTGCCACACGATGTCGAGGTGCCGATGCCCGAGAAGGTCGTGGAGTTGCTGGCCGGCGTCGGCTGGATGCACGCGCCCGTGAGTTTTTAGTCACTTTAGTCGAAAGCGTCATTGGTAGTTTTTGAGGAAGGCGGGCTGCCCGATAGTTTGGACAGCATACCTGAGGCGGCTTCGTCTAAAATGGCCGAGAGCCGGAGCAGGAGCTAAACGCACCGGACATTCTCAGCGGGTGTGATCTCGCCCAGGCCAATGAGTGCCGTCTGGAGCCTGTTGCGAGATTGTCGGCGCAGAGGTGATGGACGGGTGGGAAAAGTGCCGAGTGAGGCGGGAGGCCGGCGTGGTTCAAAACCGGGTCACACGTGAGGCTGGGTTGGCGTTGTCAGAAGG
>CAXTCN010000307.1:0-4552 GCA_964242575.1 uncultured Acetobacteraceae bacterium
CTCGTCCGTCAAGCCGCAGCCATGGCCTGATTGCCCGGGAATCTGCCCCGGTTACATCATTGGGCTACTCCGGGTTTGCTTGCCGACGATTATCCTAAGCTGCTTACCACCGGCCCCCATGGCATCTGTTGTCGCGCTCGCACATGAACGCTGGCCCAGATGGGTTCCGCCGAACAAGCCCCAAACACGGATGCGGCATCGAGATGCCCTTGCACCAAGCGGGGTGTCTTGTTCGTCGGTTCGACCGTTTGCCATCTCCTACGGTTGCCCTTTTGCTCCTCGGCGACGACGAACGGTCAGGCGGCGTGCGCCGGTAAGCCGTGCCGTTCGCCATCATGCCCTCCGCTGGCCTTCCAGCGGATCGAAGCCGATCCGCCGGAGCCTTGGCCAGCTTCGCCCACAAAGCGCGGGCCATCTTGTTGGCCAGAGCGACCGCCGCCACTTTGCGCGGCCGGCGCTCCAGCAAGGCCAGCAGCCAGGGCTGGCGGTCTTGCTCCCTGGCTTGGCATGGCGGATCGCCGCCATCGCGTAGCGATCCCACGGAGTGATGTCAGCGAAGCTGACAGGGGCTCCCACGGCCAGCAGTTGCCGAAGCCGTTCGTTGCCGGCCCGGCTGATGCCTCCGAGAGCCTGACGGCTGCCGGTGGATCGCTCCTTCGGCGCCAGGCCAAGCCAGGCCGCAAAGCGCCGAGCGGATCCGAACTGGTCCGCGTCGACTTTCATCGCCACCGTCAGCGCCGTGAGCAGCCCGACGCCGGGGACCGCCGCCAGGCGCTGGCTGACCGGGTTGGCCTTGTGTTGCACGGCAAGGCGCTGGTTGATCTCTGCCAGCTGTGCATCCAGCTGCGCGATGACCCTGCCCAGTTGGGCCAACGTGTCCTTTGCGGCCTGCGGCCTGCGGCATGTCGGCTTCAGCGATTTTCCTCAACAAGGGATCGACCTGGGCAATGCCTTTCGCCGCGATGATGCCGAACTCTGCTGCGTGGCCACGCACGGCGTTGACCAGCTGCGTCCGCTGCCGCACCAGCAGGTCGCGCGCGCTCAGGTCCATCGCCTCGGCCTGGGTCTCGGCAGGCTTCACCGGCACAAAGCGCATGGTGGGGCGGGATGCCGCCTCGCCGATCGCCCCCGCGTCGTTGCCGTCGTTCTTGCCGCGCTTGACGAACGGCTGACGTGTTGCGGCGGGATCAGCCGCACCGTGTGACCAAACTGTCGCGCAACCCGTCCCCAATGATGGGAGCTGCCGCACGCTCCAGCACCACCTCGGTGGGCGAGGTCTTGGCCAGGAGCATCTCGAACCGAGCCCGTGTCAGATCCTGGCGCAGGATCGGGCGACCGCACTCATCAACTCCGCGCAGGGTGAACACGGACTTGGACGTATCGACGGCGATGCGCTTAGACGCCATGGCGGACAGCTCCTCTGTTGGACGCTGTGACAGCTCCAATCTTGGCACATGATGCCGGGGGGCCGTCCACCCCAACATGGATGGGCTAGTAGGCTAATATCATTAAATATTTCAGAGTCCCCAAGTGAGCTATGTTTTTGTAATCATTGAATTCTGTCGGCATCCATGCACCAACGCCCTGGACAGAGTGGAAATAGATCACTTTCAAAGTGGGGTAACATGAGGCGAGCATGAGCGACGTTGAGCGGGCGCCGACAGGCGGATACACCTCTTGCGATCAGGAAGAGATCCGGTTGCTATTGCAGAGCTGCAGGCACTGGATGCTACTGTGCGGACCCGGCGTCACCCCAGACCTCTCCAGGGCGCGGCCAGTGGTCGATGTTAAGTCCGGCGACGGCGCCCCGGCGATCGCCATGTTCGCGGTCATCGCTGAACTCCTGGTGGCGGGCGAGACGGTGCTGGTCGCCTGCAAGGCGGCGGTACGGTTTGAGAAGGTCGCTACCGTGGCCCGGCGCATGGGTTGGCAGGTGCTTCCCATGGCTAAGCGCGAGCCTGATACCAATTGACCGATGGCTCTTATGGGTTCCGGGGTGGTGAGGCCGGGAGTGGGAAGCAGGGTTGAAGGCATTTGATGCGCAAGCAAGAGCGGGAGCAGATGACCTGCTCGCGCAAGAAGCTTTTGTCATAGCGGCATCCGACTTGATCAACCTTTCGAGCCTGATCGACGACGCCAAGTGCTTTGCACTGGTGGGCGAGCACCGCTGGCTGGAAGGTGCGCGCTGCCTCGTGTGTAACAGCGGCGCCGTCATCCGGGACGGATGCGACGACATGCAGCCTTGTCGGCAGCGGTATCGGTGCAGGCGGCGCCGGTCGTTTCGACGATCTGACCGGCACGGTGCTGGCTGGGTGCCACCCTGTTGTGGGTGCAGGTGCCGGTCCAGTGCCTCACCTTCATGGGCCTGAACCTCTCCAACCAGCAGATCGCCCTGGAGCTGGGCTTGGATGCTTCGGACGTGTCAGGGGCGCCTGCTGCATTCTGGCTCTCCCACACTTCGATGCTGGTGGCGAAGTCAGCTTCGGCCTTTTGTTCACATGCTTGGCGGCTCGCCAGGCCTGGCTTTACCGAGGTCTTTGGTCTGTGAATGGACACCGAAAACGGCTTAGCGACAGGACCACTGACTTCGCCACCAGCATCACTCCCCGTCCTGTCACTTCATTTTCAGAAACGCCTACCATTAATCTAGCTTAAGGCTTTTCCGTTACGCTCTTTTGTCCGGAGTTGCTCATCCTGTCGTGCGGTTTTCGATTTTCGAAAGCCTATTCAAGAGTGTGAGGTTCTACGACCGTAGACAGCAAGGAAAGTACGGGAGAGCTAAGTAAGGGTCCCGCTCGGCCATAATGCCGAGCGGGCCCTGACGAGACTCAGGTCAAAGCAAAACCCGAGTCATTGCTGCTTCAAGTGGTGACGATGAAGTCCCCGGCAGAAAGGTTCTGCGGTGGGTTGGTTAGGATGGCAAAGGCGGTGGCATCGCCCCGGTCCCCGCCGTTCTGGTCGTAGGACAGCCCGCCCGTGGTCTTGTTGTAGATGATCCGGTCGTCGTTCTCCACCATCGCGTCCGAAAACGCGAAAGCGTGTGCATCCAACGCCCCCACCGGCAGCGCCATGAACGTCATTTTGCTCAGCAGGATCGTGTCGTCGGTCACGTTGAAGTCGGCGATGACATCGACGTTGGTCGAGGCATTCAGCGGCGCCGCGAAGAGGAATGCATCGTTGCCCTCGCCGCCTTGCAGCGTGTCGTTGCCGCCGCCGCCGAGGAGCGTGTCGTTGCCGAGGCCGCCGTGGATCGAGTCGTTGCCGGCCCCGCCGACCAGGAAGTCATTCCGGTTGCCGCCCGTGACGGTGTCGTCGCCCCCGCCGGCGTTGATGTAGTAGGGCCGGTCCGCCTGCACGGAAGTGAGGTTGTCGCCCAGTTCCGTGCCGAGGCGCACGACCTCGAACAGATCGCCTCGCTGTACGCCAGAGACTAGGTCACGGACGTCGAAGGTGAGGTTGGGCGTCGAGGAGACGAAGGTGATGCCCTCGTCGTCGAACCGGCTTACCGGACCGGTCAAGCCGTCGGACCCATCCTCGAGCTGGAAGCGCACGGCGAGCCCGCCGTCTTGGTTCGGCGGCATCGTGTTGGAGTCGTTGGCATTACCGTTGCCGACCTCACCGCTCGTGAAGCTCAACCGGACCTGACCCGGGACCGCAGCGGCAGCGGCGCTGACGAGCACCACGTCGTCGCCGGCGCCGAGGTTCACCGAGTCTGCGCCATCCGTCGAGACGTTGAAGATCGCCGTGTCGTTGCCCTCGCCGCCTTGCAGCGTGTCGTTGCCGCCGCCGCCGAGGAGTGTATCATTGCCGAGGCCGCCGTGGATCGAGTCGTTGCCGGCGCCGCCGACCAGGAAATCATCCCGGTTGCCGCCGATGACGGTGTCGTCGCCCATGCCAGCGTTGATGTAGTACGGCCGGTCCGCCTGCACCGAGTCAAGGTTGTCGCCATCCTTCGTGCCGAGGCGCACGACCTCGAACCGGTCGCCGCGAGCTGTGCCGGTGGGGAGGTCACGGACATCGAAGGTGAGGCCATCCTTCTCGGACACGAAGGTGATGCCCTCGTCGTCAAAGCGGTTCACCGGGCCGACTAGGTTGTCCTTGTTGCCCTCGCGCTGGAGGCGCACGGCGAGCCCGCCGTCCTCGTTCGCCGCGTTGTCGCCGTCGAGGGCGTTCCCGTCGCCGACGTCGGCGCTCGTGAACGTCAGCCTGACTTGGCCGTCGTCCTCCGCGTCCACACGAACGACATCGTCGCCAGCACCGAGATCCCTCCGGACCGGGCCGCCCTTGGAAACGTTAAGCCTCACGACGTCGTTGCCGTCGCCACCTTTATGATCGTTGCCGTTCTTGCCGCCCTTGTCACTTTTATCGTCACTACCGCCGAAACGACCCTCGTTGCCGCCACCGCCGAGGCTGCCGCTATCATCATTGTCATCGTTGCCGCCGCGTGAGTTGCGATCGCCAGAGCCGTAGGTATCCTGCGCCATGTGTTTGCGTTTCCGTAGCTGCTCAACCCGGTTGAGAGACGAGCTGCCCGCGTAAGGTTTGTTGGATA
>CAXTCN010000308.1:0-4522 GCA_964242575.1 uncultured Acetobacteraceae bacterium
GGCGTGCTGGGCCTGCCGCTGGCGGAGCTCAACCGGGTGCGGGCGGAGGAGGCGCGGCTGCGCGAGCAGCAACGGCATCAGCGCCTGACCGCGGCGCAGCAGGCGAGCACCCCGCGCCAAAACTGGTCGCGAAGTTGACGCGGCCAGTACTCACTGCCGCACTCGATCGCGCGGCGCATCGCGTGCTGGGACGCGTGGAAATTTCTACAGCCGTGTATGCTTACGCGGTACCGGCACCCCGTGCTGCTTTCGCCGTTGGCGTCCAGGAACTGTGCTGAGCAAATCGGGACGATCAGACGGGCCAGAACTGACGAACTGGCCTCCTGGTACGCATAAGGAAGTTTCGCAATTTTGTCAGCGACATAGCGGAAAACCGATGATTCCCAGCATCTGCTGACTGCTGTCCCTACAAGCCGAAAACGGGCCGAATTCCCATACGACAAACCTTGACGGAATGGTGAACTGCACGGAAACTATCGCGGAGTGGTTTCCCGACAGGGCGCCCGTTCTCGCTATGTCCCCTTATGCGTACCAGAAGGCTAGTTCGTCAGTTCTGGCCTTCAAGCCGCCTTCAACGCCCCATACACCCCACGCTCGAACTCCCCATACACCCGCATGGATCTCTCGTCGCCAAACGGCAGCACTTGCATCATGATCACACCAGCAACGCGACGGGTCGGGTCAATCCAGTAGTGGGTGTTGAAGATGCCGGCCCAGGTCAGGCTGCCGGCGCTGCGGCCATTCGGGCCGGCTTGGGCGTTGATCATGGTGGCACCACCCCATTTCAGGCTGGAGCCGGGGAAGAAATCGACGTCCGTGGAACGGCCGGGCCCGGTCGTTTTCAGGATGCCCGCCTCGATGTTTCCGATGTGGTTCTGCCGCATCAGCGCGACCGTCTCCGGCCTCAGGATGCGCGCGCCGTTGAGCGTCCCATCCTGCAGCAGCGCACGCACGAACGTCATGTAGTCCGGCGCCGTCGAGTAAAGCCCGCCGCCGCCGGCCCAAAACTCGGGCGTGAATGGGGTCTCGAGCGGTTGCGGCTGCAAGGAGCCGTCAGGCTGCCGCTGATGCACGCTCACTTGGCGTGCCCGCTGCTCCGGGGTGATCACAAACCCGGTGTCCTTCATGCCGAGCGGGCCGGTGATGTGCTCCTTGAAGTAGGCGTCGAGCTTCTGGCCGCTCGTAGCCTCCACGATTAGCCCGACCCAGTCGATGTTGATGCCGTATTCCCATTTCTCCCCGGGATCGAACACGAGCGGCATTCGCAAGGATGCGAGCTTGCCCGTGCTGGTGGACGGCATGCCGCTCGCCTTGACGTAGCGGAGCATATCCGCGTCCCACTGCTCATAGCTGAACCCGGCGGTGTGGGTCAGCAGGTGCTTGAGCGTGATCGGGCGCTTGGCCGGACGCAGCCGCGGCGCGCCTGAGGCATCGAACCCTTCCAGCACCTGCGGCGCGCTCAGCGCCGGGTCGATGGGGGGCAAGGGGCCATCCAGCGTGAGCTTGCCCTGTTCTACGAGCTGCAGGGCGGCCACAGAGGTTATCGCCTTGGTCATGGACGCAATGCGGAACACAGTGTTTAGCGTCATGGGCGGGCCGCCCGCGAGATCCCGCGTGCCGAAAGCGCCCTCGTAGAACACACCCTTGTCGGTTGCCGCCATCGCCACGATGCCCGGAACCTCGCGGGCCTCGACAGCCCGGCGGAGCACATCGTCGATCCCCGTCCGGGATGGTTCAGCTGCCCAAGAACGGCCAGCGTGCAGCAGCGGGACTGAGCCGAGCGTAGTTGCCAGCGCCGCCTTAAGCAGGTCGCGGCGGCCCCGATTGTTCTTGATCATTGTATTATCCCCCCCACAGGCCCGGCTATTGCGGAGAACGCTACGAGCTTGGAACGGGAGCGGCAACGGGATTGCATCCGATAGTAGATCAACGGACCGTGCACCCGTGCTGAACCCCACCCTTGCCCACCTGCTAGCGGCGCCGGACATCTTCCGGGATTGGACCAGCAGCGCCCGAGCCGGGTGGGACGAGCTGGACCAAGCGGCATTGCACGTCCGGTCAGCTCTAGGCATGTCCCCCCATGCGTGGGGACAGGCGCGCGTCATGCTTGGTCAGGAGGAGGCGATCACAGTGCTTGCCGCCATCTGTGCCCGCCACGCAGCGGGCAAGGTGCGTTCACCGGGCGGGCTGCTGCGGCGCATGGTGGAGCTGCACCAGAAGGGCGAGCTGCGGCTCGACCGGACCCTGTTCGGACTGGCAGATGGGTTGAGGAAGCAGCAGCCATGACCATGCTGCCGCTTCAACCCGACTATGGGTTTCCTGGCTGCCAAGCGTGGACAGTCAGTCACCAAGCGGCAACAACGCAGGCGTTCCGATCCACTTAACCGACAGGACACATCGATGAGCAAGCAAGACACTACGTGGTACGTCGTGGCGGACGGGGGCAAGGCCCGCGTCCTGGTCGGCGAGGGCGAGCACGTCCGCACGATCCACAGCTTCGACGCGGACGGGCGTGGCGACGTGGACGAGAGCGCAAGCGCTGGCCCGAACCAGATCAAGGCGCCGCACACCAACCCAAAGGAGCAGTCCAAGACCGGGTTCGCCAAGGTGGTCGCCGCCTACCTCAACCGGGCCGTCAAGGCCGGAGAAGTGGATGCCATCGTGCTGGCGGCGCCGGCGCACATGCTGCACGACATCCGCGAGGAGCTGGATAAGGCAGCAACGGGCGCGGTCACGAAAAGCATGAGCAAGGACTTCACCAACGTCCCCGACCGGGACCTCGCGGCAAGCCTGCTGTAGGTGTGGCGGTGCTAGAGGGCATAGCGTCGAGTGTCATGCAGACAACGTTATGGGTGAATGGGCCAGGAACATCAGCATCTCCAAAACGTGGTCAACGATTGTGAGACGCCTGATGTTTGCGGGATGCATTCCGTGGACGAAAAACGGCTCTTGAACGGAGGGGGTCGGAGCCGTCCAGAGAGCGGACAGTTGCGGGACGGCCGAGTGAAATCAACAGCGTTCACTTTGGTTCTGGCTTAGCGTTGTCTGCGTGACACTCGACGCTATGCCTTCCACTTGGCCGCGTGCAAGGCGTCAAGCTGCAACGCCACCGTCTGGTCACGGGTGGACACGCGGGCATAGCCCACCAGATCGCCTGGCCGGCCGTGCCCAGGCCCCTGCCTTGTCTCTTGCGCCATGTGGCTTCTCCCAAAACCAGGGCCAACGCACGAGATTTCGCTGGTAGCTCAATGAAGTCTGATAGGTGCGTTTTGGTTGATGAAAAGTTCGACCGCGGCGCGTAGGTAATTACGTTTTAGCTTATATACGGCGATGCGTTTCAACTCAGAGCTTCTCATGCGTTAGCTCTGCCCAAGTGCTGACCTTCACCGAATGGCAGGGCATCTAGGCAATTGATACAATATTAAATTAATCCATAGCATAATAATAACTTTCATATTAGAAAAATAGGAAGTGCAAGAGTTAGATTTGGGAGGAAGTCACAATCAGGAACCTTATATGATAGAAGATGATCTTGCGGAGCGACTGCTTAAACCCCGTTTGCTCAATAGTAGAAGATTGATGCTTGAAGCCGCTCTGCATCTACGTGTGCTTTGCGACCTCAACAGGGAACTCAGCTTAGTGCTGTCACATATCGCACTGACTGGCAGCGAGCAACATCCGACAGAAGTTGTGAGCATGGCCTACCGTGCCCTTGGGGTGGAAAGCATGGCAGATGCCTATGGGAAGGCAGCATACGAAGAAAAGCAAAAGCGAACGAAGCGGTCACAAACAACACGCTATCATGCTGACGCTTGGCTTGCCCGGGTGGGTCCCAACGGGGGTAAAGGGCAGAGCTCACGCATGAGATCGCACTGGTGGAACAGCCCTGACCGAGAGAGCACCATGATTGTTGAAAGGCCCTCGGCGCTGCCTTCAGGCAAGTCCGTTTCGGTTAGATAACTGCCAGCAATCTCAACTCCGGGCTGCTCATGCGTTAGCCCTGCTCCCAAAACACGTATGAACCCTCCCGCAATCGGGAGAGAGTTTCAAGACACTGTTCTAAGAATCCAGAACGCTCGTGCGGCGGGGTGTGCAGCTATGGGCGCCGGCCTCCCCTGGAAACGGACACATTCGCACGCCGGACTTCGCAGAATTAAGTTTGTGCGTTTTTAATGGGATACGGCTCGCAGAAGTCCCATGCGGAAGTCAGGGCCTTTTGCGATAAGTTTCGCACAGCCTGTGGCGGTCAGTCCGAGGTTGGATCGTCATGACAGCAAGCTGCTGAAATTGCGAGCGGAAATTTCTTATGACAGTAGGCCGTACAGTTCAGACGCACGGCCCATCAACCCCTATCCGAATGAGAGCCGCCGTATTGCTCTCTCTCCCGCCGCTGCCGTTCTGCTCGTGCCCCACGTTTTAGAACTGTCATCCTCAGCGTTGGAGGCTGAATGACTTCTGACGTGCCATCTAGCCGCCATAATTCACGGCTTTGACGTTGACCACGTTTAGGCAGGTGGTTTTC
>CAXTCN010000309.1:0-4502 GCA_964242575.1 uncultured Acetobacteraceae bacterium
AGAAACACCCGTCTCAGCAGGCAGTGCGCTCAAGCTGATGAATAATGGCGGCTAGTAAGCTGATACCATTGAAGATTTCACAATCCCCAAAGTGAGTTATGTCTTTGTAATATTGAATTCTGTCGGCATCCATGCACCAACGCCCACCAACGTCACACATAGGCTGTCCGACCCTGATCAGGCCCCTGGTCCGTGCTCGATCATTGGAAACGGCCTGACCCACGACCAGCTACGTCCTACGTTCGGCTCCTCGCACGTAAGGCATGCACCCTGGCTAGATCACCCTCATGATGGACGTGTCCACCCCACCTGGGGCAAGCCCAATGGTGGTTGCCTTTGCGTCGGCCCGTGCCGCTGCGCCTGGCCATCTGGTGCTGTATCGGGTCGGTGAGTTCTACGAGGTGCTCGGGGATGACGCAGCCACCGTATCCCGCCTGCTCGGCTTGCAGCTGACGCGCCGGCGGCAGAAGGACGCGGCGGACATCCCGATGTGCGGCGTGCCGGCCGGCTCCGCCGATGCCGCCATCTCTCGTTTGCTGGCTGCGGGACAAAAGGTCGCAGTATCCGAGCAGCCGGTCGAGCCGGCCGGCGAACGGCCGTTGCGGCGCCTGACGCCCAGCACTTCCGTGGACGCGGACGTCCTTGCGCCGGGTCGGGCGAACAGCCTGGCCGTGGCCCATACAGAAAGCCACCTGGTCGCGTTCGCATGGATGGACCTGTCCACTGGGGAAGCGGGCACCTCTATGTCCTCACTCGACGGGTGCGGTGCAGCCCTCGCGCGGGTGTCACCCACCGAGGTCCTGGTGTCCCGGTGGCCGGATACGTCCGAAGCACTCGCAGTGGCGATCCGCGGGGCAGGGGTGCCCTACTCGGACCTTTCACCGGGCGAGGCGTCGCCCGATGCTGCTGACACCGTTCTGGCCCTTGCCCACGGCCCGGACTGGCGCAGCCGCTTCCGGGGCTTCTCGCCTGCGGAGCTGACGGCCTATGCGGCCCTGCTGACCTATGTGCGCGGCACCGTGGGCCACCTCCCGGCCGGCCTTGCCATCCCGCGCCGGGCGGACACAGGTGACACGATGGAGATCGACGGCCCGACCCTGCGCGGGCTGGAAGTGCTCACGGCCGTATCCGGACGGGACGGGGCCTTGCTGTCCGTCATGGACCGCACCCTGACCGCGCCGGGAGCCCGGCTCCTGGTGCGGCAGCTGTCCGCCCCTCTCACGGACCCGCGCACCATCAACCGCCGGCTCGACATGGTGCAGCGCTTTGTTGATGACCCCAGCCTGCGTGCGGACTGCCGCGATGTGCTCAGCGGCATGCCGGACATCCTGCGCGCCTGCGGGCGCTTGTCCCTGGGCAAGGCGGGCCCCCTCGACCTCGCTGCCATCGGCAACGGGATCAGCCGGGCTGGAAGGCTGGCCGGCCTGCTGGGCGGCTCGCCAAACCTGTCTGCCGGGCTGGCGACCGCGGCGCGGGAGCTGGTAGCTGCTTCCACAGGCAAGTGCGGCGCCTTGGCCACCTCGCTGCGGCGTGCCCTGGCGCCGGACCCGCCACCCACCACCGCCAAGCCTGGTTACATCGCAGACGGCTACTCGTCCCGCCTGGACGCGTGCCGGGCCGTGGCTGCCGAGGCTCAGGATGCCCTGGACCAGCTGCAGGTTCGCTATGCCGAGAGCACCGGGGTCAAAGCCCTCAAGCTCCGCAGCAACTCGATTGTCGGGTGGCACGTCGAGGTGCCGGCCGCGAGCGCAAAGCTGCTCGGCCCTCCGTTCGTGCTGCGCCAGGGCCTGGCATCCGCCACACGCTTCAGCACGCCCGAGCTGGACGGGCTCGCCACGAGGCTGGAAGATGCCATCCAGCGGATGGGCGTTGCCGAGCAGGCCGTGTTCACCGAGCTGTCCGCAGCCGTTATTGCGTCCCGCGAAATGCTGACCCGGATCGCGCACACGGCAGCGGCGCTGGACTTGGTAGCCGGGCTCGCCCAGGCTGCGGCTGAGGGCATGTGGACCCGGCCAGACCTGGCCGACGACACGGGCCTCGACATCAGGGGTGGGCGGCACCCCGTGGCGGAAGCGCTGCTGGAGGCCGACGGGCGCACCTTTGTTCCCAACGATTGCCGCATGGACGACGGCGACCGGCTTTGGCTGCTGACCGGCCCGAACATGGCGGGGAAGTCCACCTTTCTCCGGCAGGTCGCGGTCATCACCTTGATGGCCCAGATTGGCTCGTTCGTGTCGGCAGCCCAGGCCAGGGTCGGCGTGGTGGACAAGATGTTCAGCCGCATCGGCGCGTCCGACGACCTTGCGTCCGGCCGGTCCACGTTCATGGTGGAGATGCTGGAAACCGCCGCCATCCTTAACGGGGCGACCCGACGGTCGCTGGTCATCCTGGACGAGGTCGGGCGCGGCACATCGACGCATGACGGCCTGGCGATCGCCCAGGCCTGCCTTGAGTACCTCCACGACACCGTGGGCTGCCGCACCCTGTTCGCCACGCACTTTCACGAGCTAGCCGACGCCGCGGACGCCATGCCGCACGCCACGTGCATGGCCATGGATGCGTCGGCCGGGCGGCATGGGGACCTGTTCACCTACCGGATCAGCCCTGGGCGGGCCGGGCGGTCGCACGGGCTGAAGGTGGCGGCGCTGGCCGGGATGCCCCCAGCGGTGCTGACCCGTGCCGGCGAACTGCTAAAGGCCTATACCGGAGAGCCGTGAGGCCACCAAAGGAGCACGCCCATGCCCAATCCAGACAGCGATGACAGCCCCGAGCACGCCGATACCCAGGCGCGTGCGCTGGTGGCCAAGTGGCAGGCGGCTGAACCTTGGAACACCGACGAGATCGAGGCAGCCGAAACCTTGCTCAAGCGCTTGCGGCGCGGCACGGAACCACATTCGGACCTGCTCGAAGCCTTGGAGGCCAACCGTTATGCTGACGGCGCTCCGCCCAACCCGGTGCCGACCTAACAAGCCCAACAGCTCGGCGGCCACCCCGGTCTGTGGCTCGACACCCCTCCGAACCTCTTTGCAGGGTGGAGCCCCTGCCCGGGTTCAGCACGAGCTGGATGAGCCTGCTTCAGTTTGGCCCAGCGTGCGGGTCAGGACGTGTCAGTTGGATTGCGCTGATTGAACCGTTCTCGCCAGCCATGGTCACGCCCGCATAGGCTGTCTGACGAGGACGGATCGTGCTCAGCGGGTTGATCTTGCGCTTGTCCTGCTCGACCAACGGCAAGCCGAGCCGCCTGCGGGTCTGGTCCAGGAACATCTCAGGGCAACCCAGCACCAGCCTGACCGACGCCGAGGTGAGGAGGTCGTTGGAGAAGTGCTCGAACGACTGCCCGGCCAGCACCATGCCCACGCCGAACTTGCGCGTTTCCTTGACCATCTTGTCGATGATGTGGTCGGGGTCGTCGCAGGTGAACACGTCCGCCTCGTCGATGATGATGAACTCGACCGGGCCGTCCGACTCTCCGCGCTGCTTGGCGCCGACGTAGAGCCGCTCCATCAGGCAGTCCACGAACAGCTGCTGCTCCGCCACGTCGAGAGCCCTGATGTTGTAGTCGTGCACGGTCACACCGCGCGGGAAGGCAGGCGGAGCGCCCCGGAAGATGCCCGAGTTGTCCAGGCCTTCCAGCCGGTCGAACATCCGGCCGCTACAAGCCAGTCACGCGCTTCGCCGAGTTCGTGAACGTACCCGAGCTGATCGCCATGTTCCGCAGCGTCGCCGACGTGGCGCTGAAGGACGACCTGCGCGCCTACATGACGCTGCCGGCCATCAACACCGGCAAGCGCCAGATCGTCACCGCTCCCGCAAGCTCCGCCTTCCGGGCCTACCAGAAGGTGTTGGACACCCGCATCAAGCTGATCGAGGAACGCAAGGGTCCGCCCGAGAAGGGCGACGACATCCTGCTCGCGGTCATCACCGACGGCCGGCACGCCGCGATCGACCTGCGCTTCGTTGAGCCGGATGTCGGCAGCGAGGCGGGCAACAAGCTGAACAAGCTGGTCGCCAACGTGCACCGTATCTGGGTTGAGACGTCCACTCGACGCTACGTGCAGCCGGGCTGTGTGCAAAGCACCCTGGCAAGTCGAGGCGTTCCTGAACGGCATGATGCACGCCTCGCGCCGCGACCGCGCCACCGGCCATTGGGAGAGCACGTTCGTCAGCGGCCGGTCGGACATGGCCGTGGTTCGATCGCTGCAGGACGGACGCCGGCGCACCGTCGCCGTCCGGCTGCTCATCCTCCACGACGAGCTGGGCCTGACGAAGGGCATCACCGGCTATCCCTCGATGCCGGACATGCGCCTCTACCGGTGCCGGCCGGTGCAGCCGACGAAGCAGGTTGCCCGGGCAGCCGGCAAGCCTGGACGCGCGCGCTGACCAACAAGCCAGGCGAGCCGTGAGGGCAGCCTTCCTCAGTCAGTCTTCCGAAGGTCCGCGCCGTCGCCCTCCTGCTTCCTCCTCCTCACCTCGAGCTCGTATCGTGCCTGGACGGCTGCGGC
>CAXTCN010000310.1:0-4490 GCA_964242575.1 uncultured Acetobacteraceae bacterium
CCCGGATGCCGCTCCGCTACCAGCTTCACCCGCCACACCAGCTTCGCCACCCGCCCGTCCTCGTCCCGTAAGCCCGCACCCTACCCCGACCGTACCAGTCTTCCACGATCTTGCATGGTCTCCTTCGCGGATGACTTCGGGTTTGGCATGACGCTCTCGGTTGATGGCAGAATTCATGGACTATACGTCCTTTCTGCCAACCGAGCGAGAGCTTAAAGGTAAGGCGACCTCATGGGAGTTCCGCCTTGCCAGACCCGATCGCATCAACCGACCTGCCGTCGCTTGAGAAACTGCGCGCCAGCACATCTCCTGCCGGAACGCCTCCCTTTCGGGTGGGCATCGTCGTCGGTCCGGGCTTCATCCCCATGGACATGGTTGGCGTGCAAACCGTGTTCGGCCTGATGCCGGGTGCCGAAATTCACCTGCTTTGGAAGTCGCTCGATTTGGTCGAAGGTTTTCCGAGCTGGTGGACCAAGCCCACGACCCGCTTCGAGGACTGTCCCGCGCTCGACGTCCTCGCCGTTCCCATGCTTCCCCCCGAGATCCAGGGCGACGCGGAGGTGATCGCCTTTGTCGCCGCTTGGGCCAGGCATGTGCGCTACACCATCGGCATCTGCAACGGCGTGCTGCTGTTGGGCGCCGCGGGTGTCTTGGCCGGCAAGCGCGTGACGGCAAGCCATCCCGCCATGGCGACGCTGGCTGACCTCGGCGTTGCAGAAATCATCGCGCCCGGCGCTGGCGTCGTGGTTGACGACGGGCTGTTCACGGCGGGCCCTGGCGTCGGCAGCTTCGAGGCCGCGCTGCTGGTCGTTGCGGACGCCTTTGGCAGTCGCGCCGCCGAGCTCGCGGAGCTCATCATTGAATGACCCTCACCCGCCTTTCGGTTCGGGTCTCGCCAGCACCGCCAAGCCCGAGCTTGTTGCTCAGTTCGATGCGCTGATGGGCGACATGGCGGCCTCCTACCGTCGTGATGCCGTTGCTGCCTTCTTGGGCAGGAAGGCCGCGTGACGCGCTCAGCACCTTCGGCCATCAGGAGCTCGTGATGCATCCGCCATCGACCACCGTGTCCGCCAACGGACTGAAGCTGCACGTGGTGCAGAAGGGCAGCGGCCAGGTCGCGATCGTCTTTCTGCATTATTGGGGCGGCTCAAGCCGGACCTGGGGCCCTGTGATCGATCAACTGTCCGACCATCACCGCTGCGTGGCTGTCGATCTGCGCGGATGGGGCAAGTCCGACCGCACTGCCAGCGACTTCAGCCTCGCCGCTCAGGCGTCCGACGTTGAAGCGGTGATCGCGGAGCTTGGCCTGACCGACTTCGTGCTCGTGGGCCATTCGATGGGCGGGAAGATCGCGCAACTCGTCGCCTCCCGCCATCCCTTTGGACTGTGCGCGCTTGTGCTTGTCGCCCCGGCTCCACCGACCCCGGTGCTTGTTTCGGAAGAGGAGAAGGAGATGCGGCTTATGGGCTACCGCAGCGAGGAAGGTGTCGGGATGGTCCTGGGCATACTCGCAAGGCGACCACTGAGCGAGGTCCACCGCCGCCAGGTCGTCGAGGACACCTTGGGTGGGCAGGACGAGGCCAAGGAAGCATGGATCGGCCAGAACATGGCCGTCGATATCTCCAGTGCCGCCTCGGCAATCGAGGTGCCTGTCCATGTGATCGTCGGTGACGCGGACAAGGTGGAAACCGAAGAGGTCCTCCGCAGGGAGATGCCTCGTTACATTCGGAACGTTCAGTTCCACATCCTCAATGGCGTCGGTCACCTTGCACCGCTCGAAACGCCTGCGGAGATCGCTTCGATAATCGCAGCCGCGCCGCGCGACCTCTAAGCCCAGCAGTAATCCTCCACGGCTCGTGTGATGGCTCCGATTCATAGGTTTGCGTTCGCCGCCTACGTCTGGACCGTTCTCCAGACGGCCGCTGGGGCGGCTGGCGGCGGGCCGAGTGGCTGCGCCTGACGGCCACGGCGTTCGTGTCCTTCGCGGGACATGCCAACCTGGTGCTGATCCGGCGCAAGGTCGATGCCTTGGTGCTGGCGCCGGTCGGCACGCGATCACCTTCGTCGCCGAGGTGCTGAGCGGTGCCGTGTTCCTGGCAGCGGCGCAGCCGGCTCATGCCGAAACGACGCGGGCGATCCATCGTTGGGATCGCATGGTGACGGCGCCGGCCATGCTGCTCGTTTGGACACTTGGCTTGGCGCTCGCGCTCATGGGCGGACAGTTCCACGACGGCTGGCTCTGCGCCAAGCTCGTGTTTGTCGTCGCCTTGTCGGGTGTGCATGGCATGCAGTCGGCCAAACTCTGCTGTTTGGCAGGCGGCGTCGTTGCCACTGCACCATCGCGCCCGGTCGCACCGCTTGTCGTCGGCTTTGCTGTCGCCACCGCAATCCTTGCCGTGGTGAAGCCGCTGGAAGTTGGGACGTCCGATCCAGCCGCCATCAGGAAAACGGCCGGATACCGTTGGTGGATTCGAAGCTGCCCGTCGTTCACAGCGCCAACGGTCCGGGAGAAGCCTGTTTCCCCGGAATTGGAAGCGGGTTTCCGCAGCTCCTCAATAGATGTTCCGACAGGCCAGCCGGATTCGCCAACGGTATCCGGCCGTTTTCCTGATAAACTCCACTCAATCGAAGAGAGCGTTCAATGGCCGACACAAAGCAGAACGGATTCAGTCGCCGCAGCTTGGGTGCGGCGGCCCTCGCAACCGGTGGCTTGCTGGCAACGGCCAGTGCATCGGCGCAGCAAGCCGAGCCGCCCCATCCCATGCCGCCCCGGCCATCTTTTGGGCCGAAGGTCAAGGCGGCCATGCTGGTCTATCCGCGCATGGTCCTCTTGGACCTCGTAGGTCCGCAGACCATCCTCAAAATCCTGGGCAGCGACATCCACCTCGTGGCCAAGACGCGGGCGCCGGTTTCTACTGACGTCGAGGTCGACGTGACCCCGACCGCCACGTTCGCCGAATGCCCGGCCGACCTCGACATCCTGTTCGTGCCAGGGGGCCTGATGGGGTCCATCGCCGCCATGGGCGACGAGGCGACGCTGCAGTTCCTCGCCGACCGCGGCACCACGGCGAAGTACGTCACCAGCGTCTGCACGGGCGGGCTTGTGCTGGGCGCGGCCGGGCTGCTGCGCGGGTATCGCGCGACGGCGCATTGGGGCGTGGCCGGCCTGCTGCCGCTCATGGGCGCGATCCCGGACCCTGGGCGCGTCGTGCATGACCGCAACCGGCTGACGGGAGGCGGCGTCACGGCCGGGCTGGACTTCGGCCTGACCCTGGCGGCGCTGCTCTGCGGCGAGGAAGCGGCTAAGCGCGTCCAGCTCATCATTGAGTATTCCCCGCAACCGCCATTCAAGGCCGGAACGCCCGACGAGGTCGGCCCGGAGAGGCTGGCCGAGGCCCGCAAGGGCCGCGTCTGGATGGACGGCGAGGCCCGCAAGGCGGCCGAAGCCGCAGCGGTCCGGCTTGGCTTGGCGAATACCCCGGCAGGCCAGCCAGCACCGGGTTAGAACCGGGTCGGAAACGCTGTCCAGTTGACCGAGGCGCCAGCCCGTAAGCTTGGCCTGCCCCACCCGGGGCCGCGGTGCAGCGGGATGGCGGCCCTGCGCCGGACTGTCCTGCGCCGCCTCGTACTGCCGCTTGCCACGTTGCTTCTCCTGCAATGGTCGGCGGCGCTTGGGCACTGCCGCGCGCTGCGGGCCGAGACGCTTGTCGCCGTCGTCATCTGCATGTCCCACGGCGACGGCACGCCGGCCCTGGACAAGCATGGCCCGGACAACGGCCGGGTAGACGCTGATTGGAACTGCCCGGCCTGCCACCAGCTTCCCGTGCTGGCCCATGCGGACACGCCTCCGCTCGGCGCCTGTGCTCCCCCGCCGCCGGTACGCGCTCCGCCCTTCGCTTGATACGCGCACATGCGCACACGCGCCCGGCTGCACCGGGTCCGGCTCCCCGTTCATATCAGAAGCTCCCATGTCCAAGACCACCATCGCAAGCGGCGCTGCCGCCCTGTGGCTCGTTCCCTGCGCCGTGCTGGCGCAGCAAGCCCCGGACCCGGGCAGCCCGGCAGGGGAGATCGCCCTTCCGGACGTGACCGTCACTGCGCCCCGCGTGTCGCTGGGTGGCTATTTGGCGCCGCAGAACACGACGGCGCTGCGCGTGCCGGCTCAGACCCAGGACGTGCCCGTGTCCGTCCAGGTGGTGCTGGCGCCGCTGATCCAGGTCGGCGGCGCCGTGACCGTCCAACAAGCGATCGAGACGGTCAGTGGGGTCGAGCGCAGCAACCTGCTGCCGGGGTCGCTGTCCTTCCGCATCCGTGGCTTCGTGGACAGCAGCACCTCGCTGCGCGACGGCTTCCGCGAGCAAAGCAACCAGCAGGACATCCAGGGCGTCGAGCGGATCGAGGTGCTGAAAGGCCCGCCCTCGGTGCTGTATGGCGGCATCGTGTCCTCGGGCGGCGTCGTGAACGTCGTCACCAAAGCGCCGATGGACGGC
>CAXTCN010000311.1:0-4458 GCA_964242575.1 uncultured Acetobacteraceae bacterium
CGCCCTGCGACCGGCCATCGAGCCGCAGCGCCACGGGGTAGGCGGTCACGCGCCCATCGCGCCGCACCAGCGTCACGCCGGCGTCCCGGGCGGCGGCGGCCAGCTCATCGAGCCATGCACCGCTGGCGAACGCCTCAGCGACATCGTAGCCGAACGCCGCGGCAGCGCCCGCGAACAGCTCGCCGGCCCGGGCGGCGTCCGCCTGGGCGGCGGCGATGCCGGCCGGCAGGCTGGCGACGTTGCCCTCGCTGGCGGCGCGGCGCAGGCGGCGGGCCGCCTTCAGCACGGCGGCAGCCTGCTTCTCCGCGTCGCCCAGATGCAGGTCGAGCGCCGCAAGCGTATCTTCCAGCCCACGCGCGGGCGCGGGAGAACAGGGAGGCTCAGCGTCCATGGGCGGCAGTCTAGGAAGTTGCGCCACCAGCGGCAACCCGGAGCGGTCCGGCGCCGTCCACTCCCGCGGCTTGAACCACCGCCGGCGCACGCGCTGGCCTTTTATTTCCAGGGGTCGGGCGCGGTCATGGGGCGGCCAGCATGGCTTCGATGCGCAGCAGCTCACCGAGCGACCAAGCCTGGAACGGGCAGCCGCCAGGCGTGTGCGGCGGGTCGCCATCCACCACCTCCGAGACATGGCCCAGCCCGGCCACGCCGAGGTGCGCGCGCAGCGGCGACAGGAACCGTGCCCGTGCCTGTTCACGCGTGCCGGCGCCCACGCGCAGCCAGGCCTCCACGAACGGCCCCAGCAGCCAGGGCCAGGCGGTGCCCTGGTGATAGGCGGCGTCCCGCTCCAGCACGCTGCCTTGGTAACGCGGCCGGTAGCCGGGATCGGCCGGGTCCAGCGTGCGCAGGCCGAGGGGGGTCAGCAGCCGTTGTTCCATCAATCCCACAATCCCCCGGGCGACGGCTTGCGGCACCACCTGGTAGGGCAGGCCGCCGACCGCGAGTATCTGGTTGGGACGGACGCGGCGGTCCACCGTCCCGGGCACGCCGTCCACGTCCACCACGTCATAAAGGCCGCCGGTCGCCGGGTCGGGGAAGCGGCAGAGGAACGCGGCGCGGGCGTTTGCCTCCAGCGCCGCCCAGCGCGCGCCGCCCGCCCAGCCGCCGGCGACGGCGAGCGCGTTGATCCAAAGCGCCTGCACCTCCACCGGCTTGCCGGCGCGGGGCGTCACGACCCAGTCGCCCACTTTCGCGTCCATCCAGGTAAGCTGCTGCCCCGGCGCACCGGCCCGCAGCAGGCCGTCCGCGTCCAGCCCGATGCCGAAGCGCGTGCCGGCGGCGTAGCCCTCCAGGATCGCGAGGCAGGCGGCTTGCAACCGTACCCCGGCCTCGGGCGGAATGCCGTGGCCGATCAGCTCATGCACGGCCACGATGAACCAGAGCGAGGCGTCCACCGCGTTGTACTCGGGCGGCTGGTCGCCGTCCGGGAAGCGGTTGGGCAACATGCCTTGGCTCACGAACGCGGACCAGGCGAGCAGGATGGATTGCGCGGCGTCCCGTTGCCCGGTGGCGAGCAGCAGGCCGCGCAGCGCGATGAAGGTGTCCCGGCCCCAGTCGGTGAACCAGGGAAAGCCGGCGATCACGGTCTGTCCCGCGCCCCGCGCCGCCAAGTAGCTGTGGGCGGCACGGTGCGGCAGCGCCATGCGCCGGGCCTGTTCCTTCTGGACCAACCCGGCTACCGGCTGCGGCGGCAACGTATCGGCCCGCAACACGAGCGTGGCGTCGCCAGCGGCCAAGTCCCAGGACAGGATGCCCGGCGACGCCAGGTCTTCCACGTAATCCAGGCCGCGGTCCCGCTCCGCAGCGTAAAGGAAGTTGCGGTGCCACACCGCGTCCGCGGCATAAGCGCCACCCCAGGCCGTGACGGGGGGAAGATCCGCATAGGGCCGCCAGGTCACGCCCCCGTCACGCGGCTCGGCCTCGAACCGGAAGGCCGGGTTCTCATGGTGCAGCGCGTGGTAGTCGCGTCCCGACAACAGCAGCCGGACCCGCAGGCGGCATGGGCCGGCACCGCCTTCCCGCCGCCACCACAGCAACGCCTGCCCGCTTCCCGGCGCAAGGAGCAACTCGTGCCGCACGCGGCTGCCGTCCGGCAGAAGATAGGTCCAGGCCGGCCAGGGTTCGTGGGAGAAGGCCACCAGGCGGGTCATGCCATCCGGGTGGGTCACGTCCGGCAGGTAGTGCTGGCTGCTGAGCGCCACCGGTCCGTCCGCCGTATCCACCCAGGCTTCCAGGCCGTTGACCAGCACGACGCGCCCGCCCGGCGGCGCGGTCGCCACCAGCAGCAGGGCGTGGTAGCGGCGCGTGCGCGGGCCGCCCACGGTGCCGGAGGCAAAGCCGCCCCTCCTGTCCGTCTCAAGCCACTCGGCAGCGAACTCCGGGATGGCCATGCGTTCTCCTTCAGCGACCCTGGGACGGACCGATTCTGGCGGGCGAGTGTCAATATCCGCCGATGTGCCTCATACCACCCGGGCCAAGCGAGAACGAATGGAGGGACTATGAACGAGGCGGCGCTGCTCCGGTTGGCGGAGGTGCTGCGCGACCGCGGCTACCGCTTCGTCACGCCGACGCCGGCCACCCACGCACGGGTGAACGCCAGGCCAGGCAACGAGTGGGCGCGCGGGGTGGAGGACGTGTTCGGGTGGAGCCGGCCGTTCCGGGACGGCGTGCTGCCCGGCGGCATCACGATACTAATGGACGAAGCCGGCGTGCGGGAGCGCCACGGCGATGGCTGGCGTCCGCTGGTGCGGATGTCCAGCCTGGACGGGCTGCTGTTCCTGCACTCGGCGTACCCGACCCAGGCGGCGGACTCGGTGTTCTTCGGCCCTGACACCTACCGCTATGGGAGAACGATCACGGCGTGGCTTGACTATGGCGGCCACCGACTTCGGCGTGCGGTGGACATCGGCTGCGGCGCTGGGCCGGGCGCGCTGCTGGTGGCCCGGGCACGGCCCGAAGCGGAGGTGATCGGCGTTGACATCAATGAGGCGGCGCTGCGGCTTACCCGGGTCAATGCGGCGCTGGCTGGCTTGGGACGTGTTGCGGCGCGGCACAGCGACCTGTTGTCCGGCGTAGAGGGCCAGTTCGACTTGATCGTCTCCAACCCGCCCTACCTCGCCGACCCGGTGGCGCGCGCCTACCGCGACGGCGGCGGTGAGCTCGGCGCGGCGCTGTCGTTGGCGATCGTGGAGGCGGCGTTGCAGCGGCTGGCACCCGGCGGCACCCTAGTCCTGTACACGGGTGTCGCAATCGTGAACGGCCACGACCTCTTCCGGGCGGCCGTGGCGGAGCGAATTACCTCGGGCAACGTTGATTGGCACTACGCCGAAATCGACCCGGACGTGTTTGGCGAGGAGCTGGAGCACGGACCGTATGTCACCGCCGACCGTATCGCGGCCGTGGCGCTGATGGCCACAAGGAACGGATAATTATTATGCTGGATGGATACATACTCCCAGAGGCGTCGCAACTTCAGCGCCGCCTCGCTGCATTTAACGCCCGGCGTTTCAACCCGGCCCTGCCGGATGCGTCGTGGCGCGAAGACATTGCCGACCTTGCCGAGCGGCTGCTTGAGGAAGGCGAGTGGCTGGAGCAGCGGCGGGCCGCCGTCGCGCAACGGGCCGCACAGGCGCCGCGCGACGCCGACGGGTTCGTGGCGTGGTTCGAGGAGTTGGAGCACACCGGACCCGGCCAGGGCGATCCGCTGTTCCCCTGGCTCGCCGAGACCGCCAGCATGGACGAGATGCGCTGGTTCCTGACCCAGGAGGTCGCGGGCGAGGCAGGGTTCGAAGACCTAGCCGCCATCACCCAGGTTAAGCTGTCGCAGCAGGCCAAACTGGAGATCGCCCGCAACTACTGGGACGAGATGGGCCGCGGCAACCCGAAGGGCATGCACGGGCCGATGCTGGAGGTGATCGCTGACCGCCTTGGCCTGCAACCGATGCTGGAGACGACGTTGCCGGAGTCGCTGGCGCTCGCCAACACCATGGCCGGGCTGGCGTGCAACCGCCGCTACGCCTACCAGTCCGTCGGGGCGCTGGGCGTGATCGAACAGACTGCGCCGAGCAGGGCGACGTTGGTGTCGAAGGGGCTGAAGCGGCTGGGCGTGCCGCCGGAGGACCGGCATTACTTCGACCTGCACGCCGTTCTTGACGTGAAGCACTCCGAAGCCTGGAACGCCGAGGCGCTGCATCCGCTGGTTCTAGAGAACCCGGACGTGGCGCCAGCCCTCGCCGAGGGCGCGCTCATGCGCTTGGAAGCTGGCGCAGCCTGTTTTGAGCGGTATCGCGCCGAGTTGTGGGGCGAAAGCACGGCGGTGGCGGCAACAGACGGGCAGCAGCAGTTCGAGCCGTCTGGACGGCGCGGGTTCTGCGTCCGCTAAGGCGGGCTGCGCCAACATTCCGCTAGCTGAAACAAGAACGGCCGGCGCACCTGGGTGCGTCCGGCCGTTCCGTGTTCAGC
>CAXTCN010000312.1:0-4432 GCA_964242575.1 uncultured Acetobacteraceae bacterium
CGCAGAAGGCAGCTGCCGCGCCAGGGATGGCGTAAAGAACGTTATCCATTGCACCCCGACATTAAGGTAGCTGCCCTTCGACCAGCCGCTTGGCTGGAACTCGATGCCGATCTGGTAGAAGCCGTGATCGGCTGACCAGAAGCGGGATTGGCCTTTGCGCCGGCAGCCGAGTGGGGACAGATGCCGTTTGGCAGCCGCGGCGATCAAGCGCCCATGTAGGTTCTGCTTCACGCGGCACCCGCCCTGTTCCGCCGTACGATATCGGCAACGGTGTTCTTGCTCAGCCCGATCTCGCGTCCGACCAGGCGATAGCTTCGGCCCTGGGCGATAAGGGCCAGCACCTTGGGCGCCAGCCGATCCGACTTCGGCCGCTGGCCGGGCTGACGTCCCAGCCGCTTGCCACGTGCTTTGGCCGCAGCGATGCCGGAGCGGATGCGTTCCACGGTCAGTTCGCGCTCGAACTCGGCAATGCCGGCCAGTAGTGTGGCCATCATGCGCCCGTGCGGGGTGGTGAGGTCGAACGCCATCCCGTTCAGCGCCACCAGCGACACGCGCCGGGCCTCCAGCTCCTTCAACGTGCCCAAAAGGTCCGTTGTGCTGCGACCCCAGCGCGACAGCTCCGTTACCAGCACCGCGTCGATCTCATGACGCTGCGCCAATGCCAGCGCCTTGCGTCGCTCGGCTCGGTCCAGCTTTACGCCTGAGGCGGTTTCCTTATGGATGCCGACCACCTCATAGCCGGCGCGTTCTGCAAACGCTGTGAGGTCCCGCTCTTGACGTTCGCAGGACTGGTCGGCCGTCGAAACCCGGCAGTAAAGCGCAGCGCGCTGTCCCAGTTGAACCCTCCCTGCCACGCCACCCACAAGCCCTTGTTCCTGCACGGGCCTGGGCCGTAGCAGGCAGACTAAACCTTAACTGGGACACACCGCTATGCCGAGACGACGCGCGCTCACCGAAGCGCAACTGGAAACCTTGTTCGCCTTGCCGACCATCGAGGCTGACCTTATCCGCCACTGGACCTTGGACAAGGTGGACCTGGCGGCCGTGGACCGGCGCCGCGGCGGACACAACCAGCTCGGTTTCGCCTTGCAGCTTTGCGCCTTTCGCTACCCTGGCCGGCTGCTTCGTCCGGGGGAGGCCATTCCCGAGGCGGCATTGTGTTTCGTCGCTGACCAGCTCCGCATCAGCGCCGCCGCGCTCGCCGCCTACGCCGCCCGATCCCAGACCCGGCGCGAGCAGCTCGACGGGCTGCGCGAGGCGTTCGGCTTCCGCATGTTCGCGCCCGGGCACGGCCGCGACTTGTTGGCGTGGATGCTGCCGGTGGCGCTCGCCACTACCAGCGCATCCGGGGTTGCCACCACGCTCATGGACGAGTTGCGCCGGCGCCAGATCGTCGCCCCCGGCCCGAGCGTAGTCGAGCGGATGGTCGCAGCAAGCCTGGTCGTGGCCGAGCGGCACGTCGCCGGGCAGCTCACCCGAGATCTCACCCCCGAGCAGACCGATGCGCTGGACAAGCTGCTCGTGCCCAAGGAGGGCACGGCGATGAGCGTGCTGGCGTGGGCGCGCCAGCCGCCGGGCGCGCCGGGCCACAAGGCACTCAAGCGCATCGTCGATCAACTCACGTGCCTGCGTGTGGTCGGCCTCGATCCAACCTGCTCTGAGGGTGTGCACCCGGAGCGGCTGCGCAAGCTGGCCCGGGAGCGCGCGCGCTACACGGCCCAGCACCTGCGCCTGCTCTCGCCGCTTCGGCGCCGCGCGACGTTGGTCGCCACGGTGCTCGACACTGTCACGCGGCTGACCGACGACGGCGTGGCGCTGTTCGACCGCGCGATCGGCCGCATGTTCCGCCGCGCCGAAGCGCGCGAGGAGACCGCGGTGCTGCGCGATGCCCGCGCGGTGAACGACAAGGTGCGCCTGCTCACCAAGCTGGGCACCGCGCTGATCGAGGCCAGGAAGGGCGGCGCGGACCTGGACGGGGCGGTGGCGTCCGCAGTCGGCTGGGACAAGCTGGCTGCCAGTGTCGCCGAAGCCGAGCGCCTAACGCGCCCCGACAAGGTAGACCTGCCCGCCCTTGCCGCGCGTGCCTGGCCCGTGCTGCACCGTCTCGGCCCGCTGCTCCTCGGTGCATTCCGGCTCCGCGCCGTGCCTGCCGCGGCCGCGACGCTGCGCGCGGTCGAACTGCTGCGCGACGCGTATGACAACGGTCGGCGATGGCCGAAGAGCCTGCCCACCGCGTTCCTGCGAACGGCCTGGCGCGGCGCCGTCATGAGCGTGAGCGACGTCGGCGCCGTGGAGCACCGGCGCACCTGGGAGGCCGCCACCCTGCTCGCGCTGCGCGACCGGCTGCGCGCGGGCGACATCTGGGTCGAGGGCAGCCGGCAGTGGCGCGCCGTCGAGGACCAGCTCATCCCGCCCGCCCTGTTCGCCGCCATGCGCGACGCCGGGCCGCTGCCCGTCGCCGTGCCCGCAACTGCGGAGCAATATCTCGCCGAACGCCGTGCCTTGCTGAGTCGGCGCCTGACGGAGATCGACAGCAAAGCCGCGGAGGGCGCGCTCGAAGACGTCAGGATCAAGGACGGCGAGATGAGGATCACGCCCCTGAAGGCGATCACGCCCGAGGCGGCCGAAGAGTTGACCGATCGGCTCTACGCCGCGGCGCCCGACCTGCGCATCACCAGCTTGCTGGCCGACGTGCACCGCTGGACCGGGTTCGCCGACGCCTTCACCCACCTGCACACCGGCCTGCCGGCCGACGATCCGCGCGTGGTGCTGACCGCTGTGCTGGCTGATGCCACCAACCTCGGCCTGACCCGCATGGCGGGCGCCTGCTCGGTCGCGAGCTACCAGAAGCTCGCCTGGACCGCCGGATGGCACCTGCGCGAGGACACCTACCGCCAAGCGCTCGCAACTCTGGTGAACGCGCAGCAGCGCCAGCCGCTCGCCGCCCTGTTCGGCGCGGCCGACGTGTCGAGCTCGGATGGCTAGCACTTCCTGACCGCCGGTCAGGGCGAAGCGCTTGGCGCTCACAACGCGCGGCATGGGCGCGAACCGTCGTCGTTGTTCTACACCCACCACTCGGCCCGCTACGCGCCGTTCCATGCCGTGGCGATCCCGCCCGCCGGCGAGGCGGCCTACGTCGTGGACGGACTGCTCTACCATGAGGCGGACCTCAGCATCGTCACCCACCACACCAACGGTGGCGGCGTCTCGGATCATACTTTCGCGCTGATGCACCTGCTCGGCCACCAGCTCGCCCCGCGCATCCCGAACCTGGCCGACCGCAGGCTCTACGCCTTCGGTCCCGCGAGCACCTGGCCGACGCTGGAGCCGTTCATCGCTGGGCAACCCAGCGACAAGCTGGTCGCAGCGCACTGGGACGACGTGCTGCGACTCACGACCTCCGTCCGCACTGGCACGGTCAGCGCTTCGCTCATGCTGAAGCGTCTCGGCGCCTACCCGCGGCAGAATGGCTTGGCCCTCGCCCTGCGCGAGATCAGCCGCATCGAGCGCACCCTGTATACCTTGGACTGGCTGGAACGGCCGCCGCTGCGGAGGCAGACCACGGCGGAGCTGAACAAGGGCGAGAGCCGCAACGCGTTGTCCCGCGCCGTGTGCTTCCACAGGCTCGGCCGCCTGCGCGACCGCACGGTCGAGGCGCAGCAGCACCGCGCGAGCGGGCTGGCCCTGGTGACGGCCGCGATCTCCTTGTGGAATACGGTCTACCTCGGCCGCGCGCTCGACGCCCTGCGCCGCCGCGGCGAAGTCGTGCCGGACGCCCTGCTCGCCCATGTCGCCCCGCTCGGCTGGCAGCACATCAACCTCACCGGCGACTATCTCTGGAACGCTGACAGCGCCTTTGCTCCGGACGGGTTCCGGCTGCTGCGAGGCATGGCGAACACGCTGCCCGCCGCCGCTTGATCGTGTTCACGGTTCGCCCCGCTAACCGTGCTATCCTGCCCGTCCTTTAGAGTGACCCCGACCTGGGTGGTGAACCCGTCCTTGCGCGCGTGACGCGCGGCGGTGTCGTCCACCGTGACCCAGCGCGCGGTGGCAAGCCCGGCCCGCAGCGCCTCTTGGCCCTCGGCCACCAAGCCGTCGAGCGGCTCGGCCAAGAGCCGCACGACCTGGCGCTTGGAGATCTCCACCCCGATGTCGTTCAGCAACGCCACAAGCCGCTCCGTGGTCACCTACCCCTGGGCGTGCAGAGCCAGCACGAAGCGCCGCAGTTCCGGGCCGAACCCGCCAACGATCCCCGCCGGCAAGGCAGCCAGCACCGTCTCACCCGACGGCAGCACCCAGCGCTCGCGAAGGTCACGGATCAGCTCGGCCGAGACATGCAGATCGCGCACCAGAATGTCTTCGTAGCCTTTGAAGCGCGAGCCACTCGGCACCGCAACCTTGAGCACCCGCTCGGCGGTGACCGCATCCCGGT
>CAXTCN010000313.1:0-4426 GCA_964242575.1 uncultured Acetobacteraceae bacterium
GATCGCCGCCACTTTGAAAAGCCAGGAGTCAGGCTTTCAGGAACTTGGTATTAGGTAGTTTCCGAACCTGCCGCTGCTGCACCGGGAGGTTTATCACTGTAGCTGCACAGCGGAAGACACACCAAGCATGACTCCTACGATCCTTGCTGTCGGCGCCAGCGGCAAGTTCGCCAGGCTTGTCCTTCCCGAACTGGCCAGGCGGGGCGCCAGGGTCCGCGGGCTGATCCGCAATGCGCCGGACGCCGGCGAGGTCATGCGCCACGGCGCGTGGGAGACGGCGGTTGGCGATCTGCGCAACAGGGCGAGCCTGGATGCGGCGCTGCGGGGCATCGAAGCGGTATTCTACATCTCGCCGGCCACCATGCCCAACGAGGTCGAGGTCGGACGCAGCATGGTGGACGCGGCGAAGGCGGCCGGCGTGCGCCGCTTCGTCTTCTCGTCCCTCATCCATCCCGTGCTGGGCGCACTCAGCCACCACATCACCAAAGCCGCCATCGAGGAGGCCGTCCTGGCGTCGGACATGGAATTCACCTTCCTGCACCCGACCCTGTTCTTCCAGGACATCACGGCGGCGCAGCTTGCGGACGCGAGGATGAGCGGCGTCTTCTCGGAGCCCTGGTCCACCAACACCCGGTTCAGCCGGGTTGATTACCGCGACGTGGCCGAGGTCGCAGCCATCGCCCTGACGGAGGAGCGGCTGAACTACGGGACGTTCGAGCTTTGCGCCGATGGTCATCCCAACCGCCACGACCTCGCCGCGCTGATAGGCGCAGCGCTGGGGCGCAAGGTAGAGGCTGCCAAGCTTAGCCCTCCCCCTTCCGCGAAGCCGCCCGCAGGCTCTGACGAGGAGAAGGAGGCGCTCAAAATGGCTGCCATGTTCGATTGGTATGACCGGCACGGACTGGTCGGCAACCCTCTCACCCTTCATGCCATCCTGGGCCGGGCGCCGCGGACGCTCAGGGCCTACCTGGACGAACTGGTTGCCGAGGCACTGCCGGCCGTTGAACTCGCCCAGCTCCGTAGACACGCCTGAGCGAGCCACTTGGAGCCTGTACGGGGACCATGAGGAAGTGTGGGGTGCAGGTGTCCGGCACCAGTACGCGCCGCCACACCATCGGGCTGATCCCGAGCAGCCACACTTTGACCTGCATGACACCAGCCGCGTCCACTCCGGGCGGTTTGGCGCCAGGGTCCATTGCTGGTTTGGGCTGCTTTGCGGGTCTAGGCACCGGGACAGCATACCGCGGTCGGCCCTACCTCGTCCCCCGCACCCCACACTTCCTCATGGTCCGCTATGTACGATGCACGATTGATGCGAGGTAAGCCCATGACCGTGAAGTCCATGTTTGATTTCAAGTTCTCTGCCGCGACGCGCAAGGAGGGCATCGAGCTTGCCAAGACCATCGGCAACGACATGCCGCCGCTTTCAGGATACCTCGACCACGAGGTGATCCAGGATGTGGCCTATCCGGGCCACCTGATGGTCAACACGCATTGGAGCAGCCAGCAGCACGCGCAGGCCGTGCTGACCGCCTACAACAATGACGCGAAGATCAAACGGGCGCACGAACTGATCCCCGGCGGCCCGACCGGCTTCGTCGGCGACGTTTTGCCGCAGTCTGCCTGACGATGGCGGACGGGGCCGAGGCACGACGCTTCGTAGGAAAAATAGTGTGGTGACGGGCGCTGGCTCCGGCACCGGCGCCGCCACCGTTCGTCGCTTTGCAGGGCCGTGCGTCTGAGCGGTACGGTGTACTGTCACTAGGGAATTTTCTGGTGATAAATCAGTTGCCTCCGCGCTATCCGTTGCGGGAGGAAGGAGGCAGCCGGGCAGGTGCGCTTTCATTCCTTCCGCAACAAGTTCATGAGGCTGGACATGGCCATGCCCGCGCCTTCTTCGCCCCTTCGGATCGCTGTGCTGGGCGTTGGGAACATCGGCAGCACGTTCGCCTTCCAACTGGCCCATGTCGGCCACCACGACGTCACCGTCATCGCGCGGCCAGGCTCCCGCCGGCTGGAACAGTTGCAGCGCGACCAGGCGGTCATCAACGTCACGGGCGAGCGGGCAAGCGTCCGCGTGGCCGACGCGCTCGACGAACAGGTGCCCTACGACCTCGTAATCGTCACGCTCCTGGCACACCAGGTGGACGCGGTGCTGCCAGCCTTGCGGCGTAGCGTTGCCACCTGCGTCCAGTTCATGTTCAACACCTTCAATCCAGAGCGCCTGCAGGAGGCGGTCGGCGCCGGGCGCTGCGCCTTCGGCATGAACTTTGTCCAGGCGACGCTGGACGGGACGACAGGCTCAAGGCGACCATCGGCGCCGGCGGCCAGAAGACCATCATGGACCGGCAACGCTGGGTTGACGCGTTCAACGCCGCGGGACTGCCCGCCGCCGTCGAGCGCGACATGCCCCTTTGGCTCCGCTGCCACGTTCCACTGTGCGTCGCGTTCGAGAGCGTGTCGGTGGCCGGCGTGCGGCGCGGAGGCGGCGCGTCGTGGAAGGAGGCGCTCGTCCTGGCGCGCGGCGTCCACGCGGGCTTCGGGCTGATCAAGGCGCTCGGCCACCCCGTCTATCCCAGGACGAAGCGGCTGATGGAACGTTCCCCGGCACCAGTGGTGGCGGCCATGCTCTGGTCCATGTCGCGCGTCCGGTCGTTCCGCGAGTTGCTGGCGACGGGCAAGGCCGAATGCGTCGCGCTGGTGGACGACATGGTGTCAGCCGCGCCGCTTGCGAAAGGGCCTGTCGCCGTGGCCGAGATCCGGGCCATGAGGCCCTTGTGACAATCCGTTCTGAAAGGCGGAAGTTGCTGATCGGGGCGCCATCACCATTCGCCTCCGGCGAGAGGCATTCGACCGCTTGACGACCGGCTTGAGCCGAAAGCGGTCTTGCCGAGTGCCCGCCAAGGCTGGTTTGCCGGATAGGACGGGACAAAGCCTGCATCGTGCGAACCAGAAGCGACGTAGCCATGGGCGTTGGACGTTGCGGGCTCATTTCGCCGATGAAGCTTTGGGGAGGTGCGGCTTGAGGCTGCGGGCGAGAAGGCCGTCGAGCATCTGGTCCGAGAGGAAGCGGGTGAGACGGACGATAACCGCCGCGTCGCGGCCAATGGTGTAACGGGTGCGAGGCCGCTTGCTGGTGATTGCGTCCGCGATGACCCGGCCCGCCTCCTCGGCAGGCACTCCCTTGGGGACAGCCGCCTGGGCCTGCGAGATGACTGAATGCATGAGCGCGGCGTAGCGGCCACGCTGCTCGCCGGTCATTCCGCTGATGATACGCTCGCCGGTGGCAGCGACCCGCCCGAGCATTTCGGTGGTGACGGCACCTGGTTCAATCACGATGACCTTCACTCCAAGTGGCGCGACCTCCCGGCGCAATGCGTCGCTGACCGCTTCGAGGGCGAACTTCGAGCCGGCGTAGGGGCCGTAGGTCGCCATCGCCACCTTGCCGCCGACGGAGGAGATGTTGACGACAGTCCCACGGCTCTCGATGAGCGCGGGCAACAGCGCCTGCATCATCGCGACGTGGCCGAACAGGTTGATGTCGAACAGCCGGCGCCACTCGGAGAGCGGCAACACTTCCACGGGCGCGTTGACCCCGATGCCTGCATTGTTGACCAGGGCGCGCAGCGGACGCCGCTCAGGATCGCCAGTGATGCGCCTCACAATCGCGGCGATCTCGGCCTCGCTGGTGATGTCGAGCATGACCGGCTCAAGGTTCGTGGCCCGGAGCGCGTCGGCGTCCGCGTCCCGGCGCACGCCGGCGAGGACGTGGAAGCCGCGTCTGGCAAGCTCGCGGGCGGTGGCGGCGCCGATGCCGGACGAAGCGCCGGTTACCACGACGATCTCACGATGGAGAGGCTCTGTTTGAGTTGGCATGGGTAACGATGTACCACCGTTGGTTCGGTGGTGCACACTGGCCATCGGCAGCATCCGCACGGATTGTTACGGTAGTGACTGGGCCATGGTCCCTCACCCACCGCGTTCTACGTCAGATCAGTGGTTTACGCCGGCGCGGGGTCGCCATTGGCGCGGTATCCAACTGCCTCAACACCTGCTCGGGAGCGCCCGCTTCACGATAAGCTGGGGCATAGCGGGATGATCGTGGGTTGATTACTGCGGGTTGTCGTAGGCGGAAACGCCCTGTCCGGCTTGGAAATCTGCCACTCACGACAACGACTTGGTTGTCGTAACCACACTCTGCCACCTCGCACAGCGCCGCTCAGGCCCTTACCGTAAATTTCCGCACGGATGCTGCCAGCGGGCCAGTTTGCATAACCTTGCGGTCACTGAGCCTGCTTGCGAACGCCGGTGTGCTCGGTGAGCTGTAGCGGCTTTTGAAGTCGCAAGCGTTAGCGCGTCTCCGCCTGTTGCTTAGAGCGTTTTCAGCCTGACTGGACGTAGCCGCAGTGCCGGATGTAGTTGACGC
>CAXTCN010000314.1:0-4420 GCA_964242575.1 uncultured Acetobacteraceae bacterium
GGATTGAGATCGCGTTGCCGGACGGGACCTGCATCCGGGTGGGCGCGGATGTCGGGCTGGTGGCGCTGCGTCGTGTGATGACGGCGGTGCGGCGATGATCTCGATGCCCGCGGGCGTGCGGGTGTGGCTGGCTAACGGGCACACGGACATGCGTCGGGGCATGAATGGCCTTGCACTCCAGGTGCAGCAGGCTCTTCACCGTGACCCGCATGCAGGCGATCTCTATGTGTTTCGGGGTCGCCGTGGCGACCTGGTGAAGATCCTGTGGCACGATGACACCGGCATGTCGCTGTATGCGAAGCGGCTGGAACGGGGCCGGTTCGTGTGGCCGCAGGCCAAGGAGGGCGTTGTCTCGCTCACCCCGGCCACTCTCTCGATGCTGCTGGAAGGGATCGACTGGAGGAGCCCGCAGCGGACGTGGCGGCCGGAGATGGCGGGCTGATGCCGTCAGCCTGAGCAAAGGCGTGCCCATCTCGCACAAAGGGGTACACAACCGGCAGCAGGTATGATTCACTCTACCGCGTGACGCCCACCATCGATCCAGTCCCGGCCGACATCGAAGCACTCCGCGCGGCCCTGTTGCACGAGCGTGCCGCCCTGGCGGCCGAGCAGCTGGCGCGCCGCGAGGCGGAGGCGCGCGCGTCGGGCGCTGAGGCGATGGTGGCGCATCTCAAGCTGCTGATTGCCAAGCTCAAGCACGACCGCTTTGGCGCCTCGTCCGAGCGCGGCCGCAAACTGCTGGACCAGTTGGAGCTGCAGCTTGAGGAGCTGGAAGCCGCAGCCGCTGAGGACGAGGCGGCGCTTGATCCGCACCGGGAGGAACCTCCTCCCCGTCCTCGCGCCATCCGCCGCAAGTCGGTGCGCGGGCCGTTGCCGGCGCATCTGCCGCGCGAGCGGGTGGTGATCCCGAGCCCGACCGAGTGCCCGTGCTGCAAGGGCAAGCTCGCAAAGCTCGGCGAGGACGTCACCGAGACGCTGGAGGCGATCCCGCGCCAGTGGAAGGTGGTGCAGACGGTGCGCGAGCGGTTCACCTGCCGGGCGTGCGAGACGATCACCCAGCCACCAGCGCCGTTCCACCCCATCATGCGTGGCCGCGCCGGACCCGAGCTGCTGGCCATGATCCTGGAGGCGAAGTTCGGGCAGCACCTGCCGTTGAACCGGCAGAGCGAGACCTACGCCCGCGAGGGGATCGAGATCGACGTGTCGACCATGGCGGACTGGGTGGGCGCCTGCACGGCAACGCTTGCGCCGCTGACCGCGCTGATCGAGGCGCACGTGATGGCGGCAGAGCGCATCCATGGCGACGACACCACCGTGCCCGTGCTGGCCAAGGGCAAGACCGCCACCGGCCGCTTGTGGACCTATGTGCGCGACGACCAGCCGTTCGGCGGACCCGAACCGCCCGCTGCCCTGTTCCACTACTCGCGCGACCGCAGGGGCGAGCACCCGAACAAACACCTGGCGAGCTATGCCGGTATCCTACAAGCCGACGCCTATGCCGGGTTTAACGACCTCTACCATCCAGGGCGCAAGCCTGGGCCAGTGACAGAAGCGGGCTGCTGGGCGCACGGGCGTCGCAAGCTGTTCGACTTGGCCAAGGTCGCGCGTGCCCCGCTTGCCGCCGAAGCCGTGCGGCGGATCGACGCCATCTTCGACGTCGAGCGCAGCATCAACGGCCTGCCGGCCGAGCAGCGCCTCACCTTGCGCCAGACGCACGTCGCACCGCTCGTGACCGAGCTCGAAGCCTGGATGCGTGCTGCCCGCGGCAAGATGTCGCGCCACGCTGAGGTGGCCAAGGCCATGGACTACATGCTGAAGCGATGGGACACGTTCAGCCGGTTCCTCGGCGATGGCCGTATCTGCCTCAGCAACAACGCCGCCGAACGCGCGTTGCGTGGCATCGCACTCGGGCGCAAGGCGTGGCTGTTCGCGGGAAGCGATCGCGGCGGCGACCGCGCCGCGGCCATGTACTCGCTCATCGTCACCGCCAAGCTGAACGACGTTGACCCGCGCGCCTGGCTCGCCGACGTCCTGCGCCGGATTGCCGACCATCGCGCGTCACGGCTGCACGAACTGCTGCCGTGGAACTGGCGCAAAACCGCCCAGGACACCGCTGCCGCAGCCTAACGGCCCACAACCGTGGCCTTGGCCGGATGGATACGGCGAATACAGAGTCGATCGCTTGTTCACAGTGCCGCTGGCCTAGTGAACCTCGCTTTACCGGCATAAAGGACGGGTTTCCCCAGCTTTCTCACATACGTCATGCTGGGTCGGGCGAATTTGCCAACGGTATCCCAACCTCAGGCGGACGCCGTGCGATGATGGTCCGCTCTCAACCTTTTGCATCCTCTTTTCGAGCCTAGCGCTGAATGACGGCTTGTGCCGCGGTTAGGGCCGCTGGCGACCCGCAGAATGCAGGCTTTATGTGTGGACCGAGCTGGTGCGGGGCCAGACTCGGTCAGGCAGGGCGAACGATCTCTACGGTCAGCTCCCAGCCTTAAGCCCGCTCTTTCGCCACGTGAGTCCAGTTCCGGAACTCGACAGCGAAGTGCTGCAAATGGCCGTCGATCATGGCGTTGGGCGCGGCGTCGGGCAGGATGATCGTCAGCTTGATGTGCAGGCCGTCCTCGGCGTCGCGCATCTCGTGGATCGCCGAGCCGATACGCAGTCCATCGGCGTCATTGATGAACGCACCAAGGCGATGTTCGGCCGGGTAGGCCGGGTCCCACGGCGCCGAGAACTCGGTATCCGGTGACGTGAAGTCGAGGCGGATGAACCAGGGTAGGTCGTCCTGTCCGACGTTCTCGATCACCTCCGCATGAGGACCGAGGGGCACGTTCATGAAGTGCTCCGGATGGCCGGCCCGAAGTTCCGGCTGGCGGTCCTCCTTCATCATCGTCATGAAGTATCCATGGAACACCGCAGCCGCGGGGCCGGGCACGACCAACTCCAGGGTGCCTGACTTCCATCGGCCGCCCGAGGCCTCGACCCACTGCCGGTTACGGGCTTGCGTGTGGACCAGGTCGTCCTTCAGCAAATCGCGCATGGCGGCGTTGCCGATCTTGGCTTTGAGGTAGGCGAGCGCCCGCCGGGCACGCGTCAGCTCGATGTCGCGTATCGCAACATCGTCGAGCGTCCGCCCTGCGATCAGCGCGCGAGCGCCGAAGTCGATGGAGTCTGACATATCGTAACCTCTCGTCTTCAGGTGCCGATAGGGTGATCGGACGCAGCTAACGATGCGAGCACGTTCTTGCTGGATTACGACACGACGCGGGTCCGAAAGGCGTCCGGAGGCAGGCCGGTCCGTCGGCGCAGGTGACGGGCGAGATGGCTCGCATGCGCGAAGCCCGAGGCCGCCGCGATGTCTGCAATGGCGAGGTCCCGGTCGGCGAGCAACATCGTCGCCCGGTCAAGCTGCCGCCTTAGGATATAGCGGTGAGGCGGCAGTCCCGTGCTTCGCCGGAACTCCCGGGCAAAGTGAAACAGGCTCAGGCCTGCTTCCGCGGCAAGGCTTCCGAGCGTCGGCGGCTCGTCCAGACTGGCTTCGATCCGGTCGCGCACACGGCGGAGTTTCATTGGTGATAGGCCGCCGGTGACTGGCCTCTCGGATCGAAGTTGTGCCGCGTGAGCGGTGATGAGGCGCTGAACGATGGGCCCAACGGGTTCAGGCTCGTCCTCAAGGGCGGATGCGGCGGCGTAAAGAAGGCTCGCAAGGATCGGATCGTCGAATGCGAGGCGCGGCTGCAATTCGATGCTGTCAGCGTCGCGGCCGTCCTCTTCTGCGAACTGCCGAACAATTGCCCAGGGAAGCTGCATCATCAGCACCCGCGCCGTACCCGACAACTCGAAACTGGCCGGGTAGCCGGGGGGTATGAGCGTCGTCGCTCCAACGAACGGATCGGCCACCATAACGCGGCCCTCCGATCGACGCCGTGCCTGATGGGCTTCGCTCAGGTTCAGCACGAGGCTGACCTCTTGCGCCGCATCGACCCGAACGCAGGCATCACCATAGCGAACGCGCTGAACGTGGCGTGAGGGTACGCCGGAAACGATCGCAGGAGTACGGCGCACGGCATCGAGCAGGCCAGCCATATCCACCGACCTTGCGTCGTCGCAGATGACGGCAGCATTGTAAGTCACGGGCGTCTTTTCCTTAGCTCCTGCTTGACTCGCCAACGCACAAATGAGGACTTTCGCTCGTCCATCTCAACGCTGTCAGTAGATACGAAACCAGCCCGAAGCCGCCCGCCGATACGCTGAACTCACCGGAGCGGCCGAAAGGTCGCCCTCACCTCATCGGCAAACGCTGCCGGCTGCTCCATCGCGGCGAAGTGACCGCCCTGGTGTAGTTCGTTGAAACGGACGAGCTTGGCGAAGCGACGCTCGGCCCAACGGCGCGATAGGCGGAGCTGTTCGCCAG
>CAXTCN010000315.1:0-4397 GCA_964242575.1 uncultured Acetobacteraceae bacterium
CGCCGCAGAAGGCAGCTGCCGCGCCAGGGATGGCGTAAAGAACGTTATCCATTGCCCGCCAGCTTGGCCTGCACCTCGTCGAAATGCGCCCGGTTCACCATCGCGGGCACTTGGACGACGGGAAGCCAGCCGTCGGTTGGCAGCGGCTCGGCCGTGCAGCCGGGGCGTCCGATGGGGTGCGTCGCCGAGCGCCGGTGGGTAGGGGCGCGGTAGCGCGTGCGCTGGGCATAGATTTGCCCCGTGTAGGTCGGGTTGCGCAAGATGCCGCGAACGGTGGGGCTCGACCAGTGTGATGTGCCCGAGGGCGTGGGCACGCCGCGCGCGTCCAGATGCAGAGCGAGCCGCGTCAGCGAGGTTCCCGGCTCGCGATACATGGCGAACAGCTCGGCCACAACGGCGGCCTCGGCCGGGTCAGTGGTCACACCCCGCGGATCGCGTGGCCGGTCCGGGCTGACGCGGTAGCCGTAGGGTGGGCGCGTCCAGGGCAGCAGCACGCCGGCGCGCAGCTTGGCCAGGCGCCCACGGCGCATACGCTCGGCGATAAGCGTGCGCTCATACTCGGCCACAGCGCCCCGGATCTGCAGCAGCAGGTGGTCGTGCGGATCGTCGCTCATAGGCCGGTCCAGGAACTCGGCGGCGCAGCCGGCGCGCGCCCACTCCTCCAGGAGCACCATCTGATGCACGTAGTTGCGCGCAAGGCGGTCGGGTGCGACGACGAGCACGCGATCAATCTCGCGACCTTTGATGGCGTCGCGCAGGCGGTCGAGCCCTGGGCGCGCTAGCGCGGCCCCGCTGTAGCCATCGTCCCGAAACACATGCGCCGGCTCAAGCGCCCAGCCCTCGGCGGCGTGCGCCTGCACGTGCTCAGCGAGCCGTCCGAGCTGCTGCTCAATGGTCTGGTGCTCGACTTGGTGGCTGGTCGAGACGCGGCCGTAGATCGCTATACGCATGGGATACCTCCGGCAGGATCAGCGCCGGCTTCTCTGCCGGCGCGGGTTGGGACGAGATCGTCACCGCCCACTGCAGGAGGAGCTGGTAAGCCCGGTCCCAGCGCTGCTGGCCGGTCGCCGTTGGCATGCCCGTGCGCCGGACGTGCCAAGTCCGCTGCTGCCCCATGCTCCCCTCCGCGGTGAGTGACCTCACCAGGAGGATGGGCTGGTGTCCGCCGCCAGACCCCCGCCCGGAGCCAGCTCAGCCGCAGCCGGCCCATGCGCGTCAGGCAAAACTTGTCATTTGTGATTAGGCCATTGAGCCCAGCTTCCGCGACACCAAGGACCTGCGCTTCGGCATGGGCATGGGCGCCATGCACGTCAGCACTCCCGATCGGCGCGACCGCCTGTGGCTGATCAACGCCTTCGCCGTTGTCCTGCTCACCCTGCTCGGCACGGCAGGCGAAGCGCTCGGCTACGACCGGCACCTCAAATCCAACACGAGCACGCGGCGCACCCATTCGCTGTTTCGTCAGGGCAGCATGCTGTACGAACTCATCTCCACCATGCCGGAGCATCGCCTAGGACCCCTGGTCGAACAGTTCGCCCAAATGCTGGCGGCACAACCAGTGTTCAACGAAATGTTCGGTGCAGTTTGAGAATGAGGGGAGTCCTGAGTGCGCCATCACGTCGTCCGGCCGGTGGTCCACCACGGCGTTGATCCGGGGGTTGACCTGGTCCAGCCAGTCCAGCGCGGCTTGTGTCGCCTCCCTCGCCGACACCTCGCGGCTACGGATCAAGCCAGCAAGCTGTGTTGCAGACAGGCGCCAAAGCTCGGTCAATGCAGAACGTCCTATACGCGCCTCACGCCTGTGAACTGGATCAGCCCTTTGGGCACGTCGGCCAGGCTCGCCTTGTGGGCGACGGGTTGGTAGTACAACCCCAGCGGCAGGTAGAGCACGTCCTGCAAAGCTTGTTCCTGGATTTTGCGCGCTATCGCCAGTTGGGCGGGCTTGTCTTCCGCATGCAGCCATTCGTCGCGCAGCGCCTCCAGCTTCGGCAGCACAGGCCAGCCGTTGTAGGCGCCCTGCCCATTGCCGCGCATTAGCTGGTGGCTGCCTGGCGTGCTCATGTCATAGCCGCCGGAGAATGCCGCGAACATGTGCCAGCCCCCCTTGTCCGGTGGCTGGCGGCTGACCGAGCGCTGGACCGTGGTGCCCCAATCGGTAGCGATCACGTCCACGGTCATGCCGAGCTTGCGCAACATGTCGGCGCCCACCTCTGCAATGGCGTTGATGCGGGGCACGTCCGTCGGCTCCAGGTAGACGATCTTCTCGCCCTTGTAGCCGGCTGCTTCCAGCTCGCGCCGCAGGTCGGACAAGCTATGCTTGCCGCTTAGCGCTTCCATGCCGGCGTCGTTGGCCAGGGGCGTGTTGCTGGGGAAAACGCCGCACTGCGCGTCGAACGGGCCGTTGCCGCCCACCACCGCCTCCATGAACTCCTTCTGGTTCACAGCTTTCAGCACTGCCCGGCGAATTGCGGGATTGTCGAACGGCGGAAAGGTTTGATTGAAGCGCAGGAAGCCGATTAGGCCCTTGGTTTCCACCACCTCCACCTTGATGCCGCGGGTAGCGCGAAGGCTGGGCACTAGATCCATTAACGGCTGTTCGACCCAGTCCACCTCGCCGGCCCTGAGGGCTGCGACCTGGGTGGCCGGGTCAGGCGTGGTGATCCACTCTACGCGGTCGAAGTGCGCAGTGCGCGGGCCGGCGCAGAAGCTCGGCGTGCCTTGCCGCGGCACATAGCCTTCGAAGCGCGCATACACGTTGCGGGCGCCCGGCACGCGCTCGGCGGCCAAGTAGCGGAACGGGCCGCTGCCGACCATCTCTGTCAGGCGCGTGCTGGCCGGCGTCCGTGCCAGACGTTCCGGCATGATGGCGGCCATGGTGTTGGTCGGGTGGGCCAGGGCATCTGGCAGGAGATGGAAACGACGCTTGAGGCGGAACTGGACCGTCTTGTCATCCGGTGCCGAAACTTCGTCAGTGGCGGCTGCCAGCGCCTGGCCGAAAGCGTCGTTCACCCACCAGCGCTGGATGCTGGCTACGGCGTCGCGGGCCAGCACGGGCGAGCCGTCGTGGAAACGCAGGCCGTCCCGGAGCGTCAGTTTCCAAAGGAGGCCGTCTGCAGCAACGGTGTGGCCAGCCAGCATCTGGGGCTGCGCCAGCCCGGCCTCGTCCATGGCGAACAGGGTGTCAAACACCATGAGCACATGGTTTCGGGTGACAAACGAACTGACGGCCGGGTCCAGCAACGCCAAGTCAGCGTAAGGCACGAATTTCAGGGTGGCAGTGGTCTCTGACCGCAGGAGTGCTGGACGTGCCAGGGTTGCCGCAGTGGCCAAGCCGGCTCCAAGCAGGGTTCGGCGCTGCATCGTGCTTCTCCTTCGGTTGCTCCGGTAGATGCAGGATGCGTGCCGAATGATGCAGCTTGTGACGGCGCGAAGCAGTGCCAGCAGGCGCAACGGCGAAAGCGCACCGCCCTCCACCCACAGCCGGCATTGGACTTCCTACCCGGGGTCAAGTCCTGGTTTGGTGATAGACTGTAAAGCGGCTCCGAACGCTGGTTCATTCGCGTTTGTGGTGCAGGTGGATGGATTGCGCAACAACGGGACGCCACATGGATCGGACATCTACGATGGTTTGATACCCCGCTTTGTCTCGTCGTGTTCTGCCGCTGATCCCGGCAGGTATATCAGTCGTGCAGGTGCTGCCCGCACCCGACTGCGGCACCATCTTGCCGTGCCGAAGCTGCCCACTCTGCGATTTCGCTTCCGGCCGGGTCCACAGCCACTACACGCGCACCTTGGCCGACCTGCCCTGGCAGGAACGCAGGGCTGCTATCCAGGTGCGGGCACGGCGCTTCCGCTGGCTGCCCGCGCCCGGTCTTCGCCGAGCGTCTGCCCGACGTCGCACAGCCCCGAGCACGCCGGTCCCTCCGCCTTGGCAGCATCCAGCGTCATACCTGTTAATCAGCGCAGGTGTGTAGCCCACGAGAGTTTCGTCGGATTAACATGTTGCGGCGCTGATCAACGCCGAACACTATTGCTGACTTACACGCGACCTCAATGCAACAAATTGGCTTAGTGTCACGGCGGGCACCGCCCGCCCGCGTCAGCGACGCATGAAGGTCTGGTCCAACCCAGCTCCCGATCCATGTAATATGGCTGCAAGCCCTCCTACCGGCCTCACGCCTCTAGGAACAGCCGCGCCCCCTCCGCCAAGACCCGGACACCGGTGGCCAGGTCGTCATCCGACGTGTTCTCGGTCCAGTGATGGCTGACACCGCCGATGGAGGGCACGAAGAGCATCGCCGCCGGCATCACCCGTGCCAGGTATTGCGCATCGTGCCCGGCTCCGCTGGGCATGCGCTGCCACTTCCCGGGAACCACCGTCTCCGCTGCTGCCGCCA
>CAXTCN010000316.1:0-4381 GCA_964242575.1 uncultured Acetobacteraceae bacterium
GCGACTGCCTCAACAATGGCGGCGTCCAGTCGAGGCTCGGCCTTGTTGTAGCGGGTCACCCAGCGAGGATCACCGGACAGGACCGCCATCCGAGCCGACATGGTGAGCAGCTCGTCGAGATGGGCGATGGTGCCACGCAACTCGGCCACCCGCACCGCGCGTTGCACGGCCTCATGCAGCGCGCGCCGCGTCCCTGCTCCGGCCCAGCCGAGGCCAACCAGACAGCAAAGGGCAACGGTTACGGCCAGCGTGGAGACGAGCTTGCTGGCAGACCTCCGTTCAAGGCGTGTCTTCCCCGAGGTGGCAGAGCGGAACAGAAGTGACATGCGCGAAGCATGCGCCGAACAGGTCATCAGGCGGCATTAGGAACTGAACAGTTCCGGCATGAAGAATTGACGGCTATGTCAAATAGAGGCTGTTCGACGCCGTGCCCCAGACCGAACGAACATGCCCGACAGGTCGGGCCAGTGAACGCAGGGGCTACGCATGAGATTTTCCTGACCGGCCGCGTGCTGACGCATGATGACGCGCCCTGGCGATTGCGGGGGAGCGGGGCATGTCGGTCGAGAAGGTGGGACAGTATTTCGTTGCGGTCGAGGACCCGCGCTGCTCCCGTAAGATCGAGCATCGCCTGATTGAGGTGCTGGTGATCGCGGTATGCGCGGTGATTGCCTGCGCCGAGAGTTGGGACGACATCGCGCTGTATGGCCGCAGCAAGCTGGCCTGGCTCAGGACGTTCCTGAATTTGCCGAACGGCATCCCCTCGCACGACACCTTCCGGCGCGTGTTCATGCTGATCGACCCCGACGCGTTCGAGGCCGGGTTCACGGCCTGGGTCGGCTCGCTCGTGGACAGGTTCGAGCGCGAGGTGGTCGCCATCGACGGCAAGACGATCCGGCGCTCGTTCGACCATGGGCGGGAGCAATCGCCCCTGCACGTGGTGAGCGCCTGGGCGAGTGAGCAGGGCCTGGTGCTGGGCCAGCGCTGCGTGGACGGCAAGTCGAACGAGATCACCGCCATCCCTGAGCTGCTGGACCAACTCGCGCTCAAGAACAGCATCGTCACCTTGGACGCCATGGGGTGCCAGACCGCGATCGCCGAGAAGATCCTGGCGCGCGGGGGCGACTACCTGATGACCCTCAAGGGCAATCACCCTCTGGGCCCACGCGGCCGTCGTGCTGCACTTCGACCACACTGGATGTGACGTTCTCGGGCGAACCTCTCGGTTCGACCCGCGAGGACGACAGCCGGGTGCGCGACCGCGCTGCGGCGCGCAACCTGGCGCTGCTGCGCAAGATCGCGCTCAACATCGTCGGCCGCGACAAGACAACCAAAGCCGGCGTGCGTGCCCGGCGCAAGAAGGCCGCGTGGAACGATGATTACATGTTCAAGCTCCTGGCTGGGTAATCGGTGAACTCTGTGTGGGACCGACATGGAATCTCATGCGTTGCTCCTGAGGGGGTCGGGCTCAGCGCATAGCGGGGTGGCTGGATCAGCTCAATGGTAGGAATCCAGAGCGGCGGCCCCGAAAGTTCCATTCAAGCACGCTAATACCACGTCTCGTTAATCAGAACCCATCCATCCGGCCGGAACAACCTCCGTCCGGTGGGTGCCACCGGGCTTATAGGTTCCGATTAATGGGACTTGGTATAAGACCCCGTTTTGGAAGTCATGATGCGGGCAGGCGTTTGCGGTTCGGGTGAGCGACGCGCTGGACCATGAGGCGGATCATGGCGAGGGTGACCATGGCTTCGGACACCTCGGGCAAGCACTCATAGTCCTTGGACAGGCGGCGCCAGCGCCCGAGCCAGCCGAGGGTTCTCTCGACCAGCCAGCGGCGAGGCAGCACGACGAAGCCCTTCGTGCCAGAAACACGGCTGACGATGACCAGAGTGAGGCCGAGCAGGAAGCAGGCGAGCAGCGCGGCCACACGGTTGTAGCCGCCGTCGGCGAACACTGTCCGCAGCCAGCAATACAGCGGCTTGATGCGCCGGAGCAGGCTGCCAGCGCCGTCCGCGTCCTGGATGGAGGCGGCATGCACGACGACGCCGAGCAGCAGCCCCTGCGTGTCCACGGCGATGTGGCGCTTGCGCCCCGTGACTTTCTTGGCGGCGTCGTAGCCGCGCATGCCGCCGCTCTCCGTCGTCTTCACACTTTGGCTGTCGATGATCACGGCCGTGGGGCTGGGTTCGCGCCCCATGCCCTCGCGCAGCATGACCACGAGATGGTGGCGCATGCTGTCCCACACGCCTGCGCTGAGGAAGGCGCGAAAGTAGCCGTAAACGGTCGGCCATGGCAGGAACGCCGGAGGCGGTGGCAGATGCCGCCACTGGCAGCCGGTGCGCAGCAGGTAGAACACGCTATCCAGCAGGCACCGCATGTCGGTTGCGCGCGGGCGGCCTCCGGACTTGGCAGGCGGGATCAGCGGCTCCAGCAGCCTGTATTGGTCATCGCTCAAGGCCTGGCCCGACCCGTAGTCTCCGACCAGCGCGCGATCTGCAGGCGTCCACATGGCAAACTCCAGGAGAGAAAACCTCCTGAGACGCCGCCAGAGCCGTCCCGGTCAGCCCGTTACGTCAGCCAAGCCAACCTTCTAAAACGGGGTCTAAGTGTAGCGATCCGAGATCACTAGCGCCTCCGGACAAATCGATATGCACGAGGTGGTCAAAGGTTCTTTGAAATCTACTCGCATTACCAATCCATGAATAACAATTCTAAATTAAACAGCATACAACAGAAACAGACTTGAGAAGCCTTTTCAAGGTAGCAGCATTATATCTGGCACTTGCTAGTCTGACATTGTTTGCAGGAACGCTGTCAACCAAGCACACCGACGTTAAAAGGTCATGGCATTGCACAATCGACTTTCGACTGCCGCTGCCTTGCTGTTGACCTTCTGGGTCTCAGCGGCATCAGCCGCGGACGTGCTCCGGGTTGGCGGTACGGGCGGAGCGATGGCCCTGTTGGCTCACTTGGGCAAGCCGTTCACCCAGCAGACCGGCATTGCCGTCGAGGTCATCCCGAGCTTGGGAAGCGGCGGCGGCATCAATGCAGCGGCGGATGGCGTTCTGGACATCGCTGTCTCCGGCCGCCCTCTGTCCCCCGCCGAGCTAAGCCGGGGCCTCGTGCAGGCCGCTGCCGTCGTGACCCCTTACGTGCTCGCAACCTCGCTCCACGTGCCGCCCGGCATGACGGAACGCGAGATCGTCGAGGCCTACGCCGCGCCCAAGGTCACATGGCCGGACGGGTCGGTGGTCAAGGTGATCCTGCGCGCCCGCGCGGAAAGCGACAACCAGGTGCTCGTCTCCTTGTTCCCCGGCATGGCCGCGGCGCTGGACCAAGCACGCCGAAGGACGGAACTGCCCGTTGCGGCGACCGACCAGGACAACGCCGACATGGCCGAGGCCGTGACGGGGTCGTTGATCGGAACGACATACACCCAAGTCCTCCTGGAGCGCCGCAAGCTGCAGATGATCCCGATCGACGGGGTGACGCCCACGATCGAGGCGTTCGAGCGCAGGGATTACCGCTATGCCAAGGTGTTCCATGTCGTCCACTTGCGGCAGCCAAGCGCCGTCGCCGCGCGGTTCCTGCAATTCCTGCGCAGCGACGCAGGCGTCCGCTCACTGCGCGAGGCCGGCTGCATTCCCGGCGCTGAGTAGGACGTGCCCCTGTCCATGCCGCCCGTCCGAAGATTGATCAGCGGTGTCGGCCTGCTCGTCTCCTTGGTGATCGCGGTCGCCGTGCCTGCGGGGTATTACGGGCTTGGGTCCGCTGATGTCGCCGCATCACTCGACTTCAAGGCGCGGCTGAGCGCGAGCCGGGTCGGGACCTTCATCTTCGCCCACGACAGGCTGTGGCAGTATCAGCAGGTCCGCCTGTCCGAGTTGATCGAGTTTCCGGTGGACAACCAGGAGACGGTGCGGCAGCGCATCACCGACCTGAAAAGCAAGGTCGTCCTGCAAGAGGCGGGTGATTTGGCCACCCCGCTTCGGACCGTCAGGGTGCCCATCATCGTCGGGGGCGAAGTGGTGGCTTGGCTGGATGCGGACGCCAGCTTGTGGGCGCTTCTGGTCAGCACGGCCTGGGTGGCGGCATTCAGCTGCGCACTTGGTCCGGCGGCGTGGCTGGCGATGCGCATCCTGCTGCGCATGGGGAGTGTCAAAAACTTGGGGCAACGCACTTGCCTGTCCTGCGCTGATCGGCCTGGCTGATGCTGGACGATGAGGGCGGCAGGCGTGATGCAGTGGACGGTGCGGTTGGAAGCGAGGACCAGCGCGGGCGAGGTTAGGACGACGGAGCTTGCGACGTTCAGCCGGCCGGCGGTGGTCAGCACGCTCGCGGAGATCGGCCTGATGCTCGACGAGACGAAGGTGCTTCT
>CAXTCN010000317.1:0-4381 GCA_964242575.1 uncultured Acetobacteraceae bacterium
GCAATCTCAATAAGAAATGATAGCCGGTCAGGTCTGGTGCATAATTGCGGCTAGGACAGACAGCACCGAACCCGCCTCTTTTTTCACCGGCACTGGATGCTTCCACCGCGTCCGACAGCACCATTGTCCGGGAACCCGGCTTCTCGGACGGCACGGGGCAGGGAAGGGGGATTGCTGGCGCGCGGGGTTACTCGCACCAGGGAACGTCAGCTATGCGCCCATCTCGGTCACTCCGGTGCGCTGAGCAGCCTCTCGAAAGCAGACATTCCACCAGGACCTCATTGTTATACCCAGAAACAGGATTGCCCGGTCGTCTCTTGGCTGGAGCACTTGATCAACTGGTTGGAGCGCAGAGCACCAGGTATTGTCATTTCAGCAAGTTATCGGCGGAAGCGGTCCCAGGGAAGCCGAGTGGAACGGCCTCGCCGCTCCGGTCCTAACCGGCATCTGGGAATTGTTCAGAGGTGCGGCCTCAACCACATACCAGTGCCACTCATACGGAGCCTGCACATGGTCAAGCTCGACGACATCTTCCCCGATCCGGCGGCGCCAGGCGAAACCTATCTCAAACTTCACCAACGGATGGTGATCTACCACTTCGAGGAGAGCGACGCGGTCGCGGAGGCCATTGTCCGTCTGCTCCTTAATGAGGAGAGGCCGTCGGTTAACCTCGGAAAAGGGCGTCGCATCCTGTTTCACACGGCGCACGTCCCGACCGGAGAGGAGCACCTCCATTTCAAGGTTAAGGGCAAGCATATCGCAGCCATCAACAAAGGTGGTACAGCCCACGATAGGAGTCACGGCGTCAAGCTCCAGAGATGGGCACTTGACGGGATGGAGCAGCATTACCCCGGCTTCAAGCGCCCGGTGGACGGTGTTATTGAGTGCCTGATGGGTAAGCCGACCGCAGGAGGCACACAGACCCTAAACGAGGATTTCACGCCGGAAGAGATGTTGCTGCCCAAGGCCACAAGGTTTCTGGCGGAGCAGGCCGCAGCGGATGGCTGATGCCCGGGAGGCTTTGGGGGATCGCACCTGTGGGAGCCCTCCGAACCGCGGAGTTTGAAAACCAACACGCCCGGCGATTGGCCAAGTTAGCAGCCCAAACCTCTTCACCTGCCGGGCGCAGTCCCAGACTGGTGGTTGAAGGATGCTGACTTCTGAATTAGCCTCTCAACAGCGAAATAGCGCTTCGCAAGTTGACAGGCCGGATCGGTCAAAAGCCATCCTCGACGCACACTTCTTTACCAGCGCCGTGGCATGATCGGCCCTGGTCTGCGTGTATGATCACAGCCCCGATCTCGCCAGCCCTTCCCGCATCCTGCGCACCCGTGCGTCAGCCTTCAGGTCTGGCTCAGCCGCCTCTATGCGGCTGAGCAGTTCGGGTAGCCCATACAGGTCCCATTGAGGTTGTTCAAAGCTGGCGGTCGCGGCCAACAACCGGAGCACCACGCCTGGAAAGGTTTCGGGCAGCTCAGTTTCAAGGATGTTGTGCCAAAGCAAGGACCGGCCCGCGCCCTCTTGAATAAAAGGCGCGACGGCGTCCAGCGCCTCTGGGAACGCTTCGCCGCTGAGCGCGGCCGCCATCGCCAGGCTTGAAGCAACCTCAGCGTCCCGAAGAGCCTTGTCCTTGGGCCAAGCCGCAGACAGCCACGGTCCCACTCGCTCGCGCCACAGCGCCGCACCGCGGTCCGGCCGGTCCTGAGGCATCAGCCTATGGACGTAGTGGGCAGCTTCGCGACGCCCCCGAGTAGTCGCCTGTTGCAGTGCGGCCCGCGCCTCGCCGTCACTGATCGTACCCGGCATTTCAAGGCAGGCGACCATGAGAAGCTGCCAGACCATGTCCTCCGACTCGTGCACGTCCGTGGCGTGGTTCCTCAGCGTGTCCCAGAAGTCCGGCTTCAAGGCTGCGAACAGGTTCGGATCGACCGGCCCCCCAGCCAGGAACCCCCGCCACATCGCCGCTGCCTCGGCAGGGTCAGCCCAGGAAAAGCGGGGCAGGAGGTGCTGCCGCGCCCAGTCGGGATCGTTCGCGAACAGGCCCGACAGGCTGCGGGCAAGCATGACCCGGGCAATGCGGCAAGCAGGACCTGCCCCCTCCGCGAGGAATTGGAGCCGCGTTCCGACCTCTGGCGGCATCCCGCCGGCCACGAGCGGCTTGCAGGCGTGCCATCGCCAGATCAGGGCCTCCGCCAAGCGCCCAGGCGCCTGGTTCAGGGCTGCGGACAGCGGGTCTCGCTCCTCGTCCAGCTCGGCGGCGGCGAGCAACCGCGGAGCTAGATGGTCCCACACCGCCCAGAAAGCCGGTTCGGTTGACATCGGCAAGCTCCTGGCCACGCTCGGCATCCACCAGCCGATGGCCCATCCCATCTCCTTCTCGCGCAGGAACGGGTCGGGAGCGACGGCCAGCAGCGGAGCCAGCCGCCGGAAGGCCTGTGTCTTTCGGGGAGCCTGCTCGAGACCCATCAACGTGTCGCGCCAGATCAGCGGTGGCCACAGCCCTTCCGCGGCGAACGAGCGAAGCACAGTCACTCCGCGACCTGGCTTCTTCGCAACCAGGGCTCGCCAGTCATCGAGCCTGCCCTCGCTTCGGCCGGAAGCGCCCAGCAGCCACTGCTTCAGCTCCGTCACTCCGGTGGACGGCATAATGCCTTCGGCACCCTCCGGCAGGCGGCCTGACCCGGTGCTGAACCAGACAGGGAACAACTCGCGACCATCAGCCGACAGGGCAAAGCCTGGCTCCCGTTCACGGATGCCCTGGAGTGCGGCCATCGCACGCGGCGGCAAGGGGCGTCCCTCGCGCTCCAGGGCCATCAAGCGCATCCCGATATGGTGGTCGCGGCGGGCCGGCTCGTCGTCCCGGTCGGACCGCGGCGGTCCCAGCAGCACAGCGTCGATCAGGATGGAGGCATCTTCGTCGCCCAGCACGGACCAGAGGCGGGCCATGAGCATGACGCTCTCCGGCCGGAGGCGCGTGTTCCACAACACGTCGCCGCCGAGAAGGTAGGCGAGCGCCTCGTGCCGAACGGGTTCAGACCCGGTCAATGTACTCATTCAGCACCATGCGGCGGAACAGAGGGTATGAGACGGTCTTCCACTTCGCCAGCAGCGCTTCCGCCCGATCAGGTTTCGTCGCCCGAAGTGCGGTCATGCCGTCACGAGCAAGGTCGATGATAAGGGTCCACCCTTCCCTGTGCCTGTCCTGCTCGTGCCGCTTGATCGAGCCGCGGCGGAACAGGCCGGGATCGTCGGTCTCGCTCGCCTGGTCCCCCAGTGCGAACAGGTCGAGGCACCGTTCCAGCAAGGCCGTGAGTTCCTCCGCCATCTCCGCCAGCACCGTGTCGCGCTGGGGATGCCGCCCGAGTGCATCGCCGATCACAGTGGCCTGCAGCCCTGACGCCAATTCTACCTCTATTTCGATATAGTCGCGCAACATGGGAGCGGCAGTAGCGGTTCCGGACCCGCCGGCGCCCAAGGTCCGCTTGAGTGCCCTGTAGGGCGCCGCGGAGCGCAGCCGGAGAACCGGCGCAAGCTGTCGCAGTATCTCATACCGGACCAAGGGGTCGTGCGCTGCAGCCTCCATCCGCTCGACATGGCCGCCAATGTCGGACGGCGACCACGCGTGCATGCGCAGCACGGGCGATGCGACAATGCGCCAGGCCCGCTCCAGTGCGGGGTCCAAGTGGCATCGTTCCTGGGGACCGGCGCTTGAGCCCATGGCAGGGTGCTGCATCGCGAGCCGGAAACTGATGAGCCGTTGCAGTTCGGGGTGCGGCATCCCTTGGGCGAGCACCCAGTCAAGCAGCTCCGGCCGGTCAAGATGGCGCGTGAGCCATAGGGCCAGAAGGTGAGTTTCGGCACCGAGAAGCGTCGCCTCGTTTCCGGGCCGGCAGCCGATCAGGGCTACCGGTCGCTCGGGATCCCTGCTCCTGCTCAGCAGCCCCCAACCCTCAAGGACTGGCAACCACTCGATGGGTGCCGCAACTTCGGCCTCGACGAACCCGCGCACCGCGGCCACGTCCTCAAGTGCCCATTTCGCCGCGTCCATCCGCGGTCCCGTATAAGGCGCTGAAGGTGTCAGGGCTGCGGCCTCCTCGGCGAGCTTCACCCTGGCCTCCAGGCCGTACCTCTTACGGCGCGCCCATTCGGCAAGCGTGTGGTACAGCAGCGAGTGGTCGTGGCCCGGGCCGACGAGGTAAGGGATGGGCTCAACCCCCTTGGCACGCCACCTCGCCACCTGCGTCGCCTCGTCGGCGGCATCGCGGTGCTCGGCGAACGCCCATGCGCGGGGAAGGTTGTCAGGAGCGGCTCCGGCGCGGTCGCGATCGGGCGTGGTTCAAAGCCGGGTTACAGCTGGAGCCGGGTTGACGCTTCCAGGACG
>CAXTCN010000318.1:0-4380 GCA_964242575.1 uncultured Acetobacteraceae bacterium
CCAAACGAGCGCCAAAAGCAGCAACCTATCATATCAAGGCTGACAGGGTACTAGGGCTGAACGCCGAGCGCACGGGGCAGCTCTCACCCGTCATCGAGAGCCTCCGCTCGCTGGTGGACCGGCCGGGTCTCCTGGCACATGGGCGCGATGCTACCGCTGTCGCGATCGTGGTCTGGGAGCTTGTCCTAGCGGTGATCAGGGCGAAACTCACCTATGCGGGCCCCACGGCGACCCTGAGCGATATCGAGTTCGACCTTATGCAGCTCCTGCATACTTACTGGCTGTTGGTTCAGGCGGATCGATCGGATACGGTTGAAACAGCAGTTTAGACCAGATGCCCGTCTGAAAGCCCGTTTCAAAAGTCATGGGACAGGCAGTTCGCTTACGGTTTGGATGAGCGAGACGGTGCAATATGAGGCGGATCATGGCCAGGGTGATCATAGCCTCGGAGACCTCGGGCAATTGCTTGTAGTCCTTGGCCAAGCGCCGCCATCGGTCGAGCCAGCCGAAGGTCTTCTCGACCAGTCATTGGCGAGGCAGCACGACGCATCCCTTCGTGCCAGGGACACGCTGGACGATGACCAGGGTGAGGCCGAGCAGGAAGCAGGCGAGCAGCGCGGCGACACGATTGTGGCCGCTGTCGGTGAACACTGCGCGCAACCAGTAGTATAGCGTAAGCGTCCGGTCTGGCCTGTGGTCAGTTCTGGTTGAGGGGAGCGCGCGAAGGTGGCGCTGGCCGCGGCCAAGGCGAGGGGGACCCGGCTCGGCGCGCCGCACGGCAGCGATCCGTCGGCCGCGCGGGCGGAGCGGACGCGCGCGGCGGCAGCGTTCCGCGACCGCGTGGCGCCGGACGTGAAAAGGCTGGCAGGGCAGGGGTTGTCGCTCCAGCGCATCGCCGCCGAGCTGAACCGGCGGGGCCGCGTCACCAGCACGGGCAAGGCCTGGTGTCCGGCGGCAGTGTGGCGCGTGCTGGCTGCAGGGCACCCGGACACGACCGTCGATCAGCCTGCGTAATCCGGTCAGTCAAGGCAAGTGCCGATCAGCGCCGCCGTGCTACCCCACCCGGAACTGCCCAAGAACGCGTCCAGGGGCGGCTCCGGGCTGGGGCGGCCGGGAGCCGCGGCCGTCATGTCCTCCGGAAAGCGCGCCCGTGGACCACGTCGGCGATGGCCTTGCCGGACACTTCGCCCTCGTCGGCGTCGAACTTCCAGTGCACGCCCAGCCACACCCGGCTCTCGTTGTTCATGTCGGTCATCTGTTCAAGGGTCTCGAACCGCTGGGGCCGCAGCGGGCGCGGCTCGTCACGGAAGTTGTCCACCGAAGCCCCGTCGAGCTCATCCGAAACGAATGGGCCGCGGTGGTGCCGGAGGCTGTCGGGTTCGCGTTGCGTGGCGCCGCTTTCCGCTCGGACCTTGCGGAGCACGGTGAAGCACGCCGCGCCGAAGGTCGCGTGCCCCGAGGGGTAGGCGGGGAAGTTCGGCGTGAACGCCGCCGCGGCGTAGGCCGGGTCCAGCGGGGCTTGCAATGCCCGCCCGCCGCCTCCGCGCGGGTTGCCGCCCAACAAACTCTGGGCGAAGGCCACGTCGCCCAGTCCAGGCCCGAGCACGAAGTCTGGCCGGTTGGTCCTCGGCGCACCGAGGGGCTTCCAGTTCCGGTCGGTCTCATTGGCGTTCTCGCGGTTTCGGATGCCGAGCACCGGCCGCCAAACCGCGTAGGCGTACTTGGTGCGCCAGGCGACGATGCCCGCGTCAGCCATGGCCAGGTTGCACAGGGCCAGCAGGCGCGCCAAGTCGATCTGCGACATGCGGTCCTGCTTCGCCACCTCGACCACGATCTGGTTGTAAAGCCGCGGCGGCGTCCCGATCAGCCGCGCGCCGTCGTAGGCCCAGAAGACCCCCACATCCACCTGCTCGGGCGTTCTCTGCGGGTCCTCTGCCGTGCCGTGCAGCGCGCCTCGAATACGCACGTCCGCCACGTCCCGCTCGTATCGCTCCGACCCCTTCGGAGGCGGCTCCGGTGGGGCGATGCCGGGGGCGGCAATCTGGTCCGGGGTCAGGACGAAGGGGGGAGCCTCTCCCCACCTCTGCCCGTAGAAGCCCTGGCCGGGGTTGAACGGGTCGACGTCGTGGCGTCCAGGGCTGGGCTGGTAGCTCGTGTCCTTCGGATCGATGAGGGCGAGGAGCTCGGGCCAATTCCACTCGCGCTTGTATGCGTCGTCGGAGCCGAACGCGAGGCCGCGCCGCCAATCGTCCAGGTTCTCGCGCCCCAGCAGACGGAGGAACGCCGCCCGCCGGGTGTCGATGAAGGCGAGATGCGGCACGCTGTCATAGATGTGCCGCAAGATCGCGGCCATGGCGCCGCCGACGAACAAGGCAGGTTCCTTGACCGGTTCAGCGGGTCCGGCGACGTTGCGGAACGCCTCGTACTGGGCCGGGGGGTAAGCCACCCTGACCGCGTCGGCCATCACCGCGTGGGCGAGGCCAAGGGCACGGGCGGTGGCGCAAGGTCCGAACGCCCTCAAGTCCTGCTCGGCCAGACTGTGGTCGAGAGCGACTAGGTCAAGGCTGACGTCATTCCAGAACAGGACGGGACTCTTCGCGGCCTCCCGCGGGTCGCCGTGATCCCTGTCGTCGGCTGTTCTGTCCATTCTTACGTCGTCCATCTGAATACTCTCCATCGTTGTTGCCGTTTCCAGCTGCCGCAAGCTCCATGCTTCGCTGTGCGCCGGCGCCGGCGCCGGCGGCTCCCGGCTGGGCCGGCATGTCCGGCCCTGAAGCACAGTCCGGCGTGTTCTGGCGGCGATTATTGGGCGGCTTGTGGGTAGTTTCGGGGCGGTCGCCTTGGCCTCACCAGTATCGGTGACGCCATTTTAATAATCGTTTCACATCAATGTGTTTCCTGACCTTGACTGGCGATGTTCACTTGGACGGCGACACCGGAGCCGCCCTGGTGTTCTGCCGGTCGCTGCCCGGAGCCGCTGTGACGTGGATCACATCGTAACCGAAGCAGCTCCGCAAGCGTGATGGGGTGGACGCTCCCTGACGGCATCTGTGTGCCAAGGTGGAGGTGTTGACCGACCACCAGAGGAGGCGTTCGTGGGACAGGCTAGCACGATCGGATTGGACATCGCGAAGCGGGTTTTCCAGGCACATGGGGCGGATGCGTCCGGCCATGTGGTGTTCCGCAAGCGGCTGGTGCGAGCAAAGCTGCTCGAGTTCTTTGCCGCCCAACCACCGTGCACGGTGGCGATGGAGGCCTGCGCCGGGGCGCATCACTGGGCGCGTGAGCTTGGCAAGCTGGGCCACATGGTGCGGCTGATCCCGCCAGCTTACGTCAAGCCGTATGTGAAGCGGCAGAAGAACGACACGGCCGATGCCGAAGCGATCTGCGAAGCGGCCCAGCGGCCGAGCATGCGCTCTGTTCCAGTAAAGAGTGAGGAGCAGCAGGCGAACGGCGTCGTGTTCCGCGCCCGTGACCTGCTGGTGCGAAGCCGCACGCAGGGCATCAACGCCCTACGCGGGCATCTGTCCGAGTATGGGTATGTGTTTCCCCAGGGCATCACGCACGCCGATGCCGTAATCGCGCACATCGAGGATCCGGCCTCCTGCGTGCCGGAGCGCGCGCGAGCGATCCTGATGGTGTTGGTCAGCTCTTTCCAGGCGCTGGAAGCGCAGATCCAAGTGCTGGACGGCGAGATCACCCGGCGCGCGAAGTCCGACCCGGTCGCACGCCGGCTCATGACGATCCCCGGCATCGGCCCGATTGCCGCGACCGCGATCACGGCCCTGGTGCCGGCTCCCGAGGGCTTCCGTGCCGGACGGGATTTCGCCGCCTGGCTCGGGCTTGTGCCGCTGCAGAGATCAACCGGCGGCAAGCAGAAGCTTGGTGCGATCTCGAAAATGGGCGAAGCAGCCTGAAGGTTCCGGCAGCGAAGCTGCTGGAATGGCTGCGGAGGGGAGCGAACCATCCGGCGCTTGCTCATCCTGGGCGCCAGCGCCGTGGTACGCTGGGCTGGTCAGCGCGGCGCGCCGGAGGGTTCGTGGCTGGCGGGGATGCTGGCGCGCAAGCCCAAGATGCTGGTCACCGTGGCCCTGGCCAACAAGACGGCCCGCATCGTCTGGGCCTTGCTGGTCAAAGGTGGGGTTTATAGGGCTCCGGTCGCGGCGGCATGAACTGATCGCGAGGGCGTAGGGGCGAGCGGAAGGTATGGCACAACGGTCGGCGAGACGGGATCGGGACAACCAGGCTGCAACGCCGTACTTCGAGTACGCGAGCGTGATTTGGACCCGGTCGGCAAACTCCCATACAGGCCCGCGGCAGCTTGCTGCCGCACCAGAGATGCCATGGGGGCCGGTGGTAAGCAGCTTAGGATAATCGTCG
>CAXTCN010000319.1:0-4340 GCA_964242575.1 uncultured Acetobacteraceae bacterium
ACTGCCGGGCGTTGAACCGCTCCGGCCGCTGCTGCAGCGCCTTGAGCTGGGCCACCAGGAAGCTGGGCCGGATGCGCCGCTCCAGCCGGCGTCCGACCCGCACGCCCTGCGCCCGGCCATCCAGCCGCAACGCCACGGGGTAGGCGGTCACGCGCCCGTCGCGCCGCACCAGCGTCACGCCGGCGGCCCGGGCGGCGGCGGCCAGCTCATCGAGCCATGCGCCGCTGGCGAATGCCTCAGCGACATCGTAGCCGAACGCCGCGGCGGCGACCGCGAACAGCTCGCCGGCCCGGGCGACGTCCGCCTGGGCACCGGCGATGCCGGCAAGCAAGCTGGCGACGTTGCCCTCGCTGGCGGCGCGGCGCAGGCGGCGTGCCGCCTTCAGCACGGCGGCGGCCTGCTTCTCCGCGTCGCCCAGATGCAGGTCGAGCGCCGCAAGCGTGTCTTCCAGCCCACGCGCGGGCGCGGGCGCGGAGGAACAGGGGGCTCAGCGTCCATGGACGGCAGTCTAGGAAGTTGCGCCAGCAGCGGCAACCCGGAGCGGTCCGGCGCCGGTCAGCGTTCCTGGCCTCGGCCGTCCGACGCCATCCACTCGCGCAGCTTGGACCATCGCCGGCGTGCGCCGCCATTGCGCACGGCCATGGCGAGCGCCTTGCGTTGGCCCACGAGGACCACCAGCCGCTTGCCCCGGGTCACGCCGGTGTAGAGCAGGTTGCGCGCCAGCATGGCGTAGTGCTGCGTCATGAGCGGGATCACCACCACCGGATACTCGGACCCCTGCGCCTTGTGGATGGTGGCCGCATACGCCAGCGCCAGCTCGTCCAGCTCTCCGAAGCCATACGCCACCGCGCGTCCCTCGAAGCTGACCGTCAGCGCGCCCTCCTCCAAGTCGAGGCTGGTGATGAGGCCGAGGTCGCCGTTGAACACGTCGCGCTCGTAGCTGTTCGCCACCTGCATGACCTTGTCGCCCACGCCGTAGCTCCAGCCGAACCGCTCCACCCGTTCTGCGCCCGGCGGGTTCAGCACGCGCTGCAGCTCGACGTTGAGCGACCGCGCGCCCAGGCTGCCGCGGTTCATCGGGCACAGCACCTGCACGTCGCGCACCGGGTCCAGTCCGAAGCGCGCCGGCACCCGGGCGCTGACCACGGCCAGCAACTTGCGTATGGCGTCCTCCGGCTCGGCTGCCTCGACGAAGTAGAAGTCCGAGCCCTCCGGTGCCGTCAGCTCCGGTATCTGCCCCTGATTGATCCGGTGGGCGTTGGTGATGATGCGGCTCTGGGCCGCCTGGCGGAACACTTCCGTGAGGCGCACCACCGGCACCGCGCCCGACGCGATCACGTCCGCCAGCACCTGCCCGGGTCCCACGCTCGGCAACTGGTCCACGTCGCCCACCAGCAGCAGCGCCGCCGTGTCCGGCAGCGCCAGGAGCAGCGCGCGCATGAGCGGCACGTCCACCATGCTGGCCTCGTCCACCACAAGCAGGCCGCAGTCGAGCGGGTGCGCCTCGCTGCGCTTGAACCCGCCCGTCTTCGGATCGGCCTCCAGCAGGCGATGGATGGTGCGGGCCTCCAAGCCGGTGCTCTCGGCCAGGCGCTTGGCCGCCCGGCCGGTGGGCGCGCACAGCGCCACCCGCACGCCCTTGGCGCCGAGCACCGTCAGGATGGAGCGCACCAGCGTTGTCTTGCCCACGCCCGGGCCGCCGGTAATCACCAGCACCTTGGCTTGCACCGCCAAGCGCAGCGCCTCCACTTGGCTCGGAGCGAGCGCCAACCCTGTTTTACTCTCCACCCAGGAGATCGCACGGCTTACGTCGATCACCAGCCAGGGCGGGCGACCCTTGGATAGGAGACGCAATCGTTCGGCGATGGCCTGCTCGGAGCGGTAAAGCCCGGCCAGGAACACGCAAGGCTCGCCGCCCACGGTGTCGGCCACCAGCGCGCCGTCGCCAAGCTCAAGGCCAAGTGCGGTCTCGATCAGCTCAGCACCCACCTCGATCAGCTCGGACGTGCTCCGGGTCAGCTCGGCCACGGGCAGCCCGCAATGGCCCTGCCCAGTCGCCTCGGCCAGCCCGAACGACAGGCCGGCGCGCACGCGGATCATGGCTTCCTTGTCGATGCCGAGCTTGGCCGCGACCAGGTCCGCCGTGCGAAAGCCGATGCCGCGGATGTCGCGCGCCAGCCGATAGGGGTTCTCGGTGATGCGCGCGATGGCGTCCTGGCCGTAGGTCTTGAAGATGCGCACCGCGCGCGACGTGCCGACGCCGTGCGCGTGCAGGAACAGCATGATCTCGCGGATCGCCTTCTGGTCGGCCCAGCCCGCGACGATGCGCCCAGCCCGCTTGGCGCCGATGCCGGTCACCTCGCGCAGACGCTGCGGCTGCTGCTCGATCAGGTCGAACACCGCTTCGCCGAACGCCTGCACCAGCTTCTTGGCATACACCGGGCCAATGCCGCGGATCATGCCGGAGCCGAGATACTTCTCGATGCCCTCCAAGGTCGTCGGCTGCGTGGTGGCGACGCTCGCCGCCTTGAACTGCAGGCCGTGCTCGCGGTCCGTGGTCCACCAGCCCGTGGCGCTGATGAACTCGCCGGCGCTGACCGCGGCAGCAAACCCGACCACGGCCACGAGGTCGCGCTGCCCGCGCGCCTTCACGCGCAGCACGCAGAAGCCATTCTCGGCGTTGTGGTAGGTCACGCGCTCCACCAGGCCGGACAGCGTCTCGGTCGGGGCCGCCATCGCGCTGCGTGCTGGCTGCCCCAGATCCATAAGTCCCCGTCTCCCTGTCAGGAGATGTTAGGACGACCCCGGCTGTCCCGACAGCATCAAATCCGATGCGGCTCTTGTGCGACCCGTGGTGAGCGAGCCTGGAGCATGTCACAGCCACCCACGCTCACGGAAAGGACCGAGGTCGGCGCCGGGCGGCGCATACCAGCCGCCGGCGCGGTAACGTGCGCCGAACTGCTGCGCAGTCTCCTTGTTGCCGAACGGGATGCGCAACGGCGTTTCGCTGGGACGTGCCTGTTCCGTGTCAGGCGGCACTGCCGGTGACACGGCCGTGGCCCTGGTCTTTTTGCTGGATGCCCTCTGCTTGGCGCCCGGCTTGACGGCCCGGCCCGTTGCTGTCCCTCGTGCCTGTTTGTGAGGCTTGTTCCGACGCGCGTCTGGGCAGGGCGGCAGCGACGGCCATGCCCCGTTCCGGCGCAAGGCCCTCGCCTGCGTCCGACGTGAGCCGGCCGATGATGCGCTGCGCCTGCATGCAGACGGCATCGATGGCGCCCATCATCTCCTGCCGGCCCACCAGCGCCGGGTCCGCCCGCTCCAGGACGCCGAACAGCGCCAGGCCGCGTCCGGTCGGCACGATGTGCTTGCCGCTCGCCATCAGGAACTCCTGTGCCTTCAGGCCGCGGATGACCTCGGCCCGGGTCGCCGGCGTGCCGATGCCGCGGGCCTCGCGCAGCCGCTCCCGCAGCGCGTCGTCCCCCACGAAGCGCCAGGCGTTCTGCATGGCGTCGATCAGGGTGCCCTCGTTGTAGCGCGGCGGCGGCCGGGTCTCCTTGTCCTCCACCGCCGCATCCGCAGCAGCGCTGGCTCGCCGTCGCGCAAGCCCGGCAGGAGCTGGGCGTCCTCGCCCTTCTCCTCCGCAGGCTGCCAGTCCGGGAACGCCGCCCGCCAGCCAAGCTCGACCGGTTGCCGCCCCACGGCACGGAACAGGTGGCCCGCCATGTCCAGCGCCACCGTGGTCTGGCGGTAGCGGAAGTCCGGCATCATGGCCGCCAGGTACGAGCGCGCGATCACGTCGAACAGCCGGCGCTCGTCGCCTGACAACCGCGGCCACGCCTCGGCCAGCGTCCCCACCGTGTTGGCGTTGGGGATGACGGCATGGTGGCTCACGCCGGCCAGGCCCTTGTCATGGAACGTGCCGCTGGCGCCTCGGCGTATGAGGGGCGGCTCCGGCACCGGGACGGCGCCGAACGCCCGCCCTGCCCGCAGGCCGGCCACGATCCGCGGCACGTCCGGGATCAGGTTCTCGAGCAGGTAGCGGGTTTCGGCACGCGGGTAGGTGATGACCTTTTTGCCTTGGCCGTCATACAGCTCCTGCGCCACCTCCAGCGTCCGGGTGGCCGACCAGCCGAAGCGCGAGCCGCACAGCTTCTGCAGGGATGGCAGGTCGTGCAGCCGCGGCGGCGCCTGGCGCTTGTCCTCCACCTCTACCGCAAGCGGGCCGCTGAAGCCCTGCGCCAGGGCAGCGACCGCCTCCGCATCCGCCCGCTTCAGCAGACGCTCCTTGGGAGCGTGCCGCATCCGGAACTGGCCCGCCTCGACCACCGCGGTCGCCACCA
>CAXTCN010000320.1:0-4312 GCA_964242575.1 uncultured Acetobacteraceae bacterium
GGCTTCGGTGGCGGCGGCCAGGGCGGCTTCGGCGGCGGCCAGGGTGGCGGCGGCGGCCAGGGCGGCTTCGGTGGCGGCGACCAGGGCGGCGGTGGCCAGGGCGGTGGCGGCGCGGCTGGCGGCTTCGGCGGCGGCGGCCAGGGCGGCCAGGGTGGCGGCGAAGACCTGGGCTCCCTGCTGGGGCAAAGCCCGTTCGGTCGCCTACTTGACCTGCCGGGCGTCACGCCAGAGAGCCTGTTCAGCAACGTGGACCCGAACGACTACGCCGGGGGCAACCCGTTCGCTTCCGTGAACGGTGGCGCGGGTCCGTCCTCGGCCTATGGCGGCAACCCGTTCGCGGGCTTGGGCGACACCCGGTCCAGCGCCAACTACTCAGGCGCTTCGTCCGAGGGCGGCATGGGCGGCGCGTCTGCTGGCGGCATGTTCGGCGGCTCCGGCCAAGGCTAAAACTACTGGGCCGGCGGCAGCGCGCCGCCGGCCTTTTCACCGGGTCCGCCAGCCCGTATCATCCTGCCGGCGTCGGTTGCGGGGCATGGAGAGCGGATGATCCTGGTCACAGGCGCCAACGGCACGGTCGGCCGCGAAGTGGCCCGGCGCCTTGAAGGACATGTCCCGGCCCGCCTCGGGGTGCGCGACCCTTATGACGGCAACGAAGCGTGCGGGCGCGTGCGGTTCGATTTCCTGGACCCCTCCAGCTTCGACGCGGCGCTTAATAACGTCCAGCGCGTGTTCCTGTTGCGTCCGCCGCATTTGGCCCGGGCGCGCCACGATTTCGGTCCGTTCATCAAGGCCATGCAGCGGGCCGGGGTGGCGCATGTCGTGTTCCTGTCGGTGCGTGGCGCCGAGCGCAATCGCCTGCTGCCGCACCGGAGGATCGAGCGGCTGCTGGAGCGGTCCGGGCTGGCTTGGACGCACCTGCGCCCCAACGACTTCATGCAGAACTTCGCCATCGTGCACCAGGCCGACATCCGCGACCGGGGCGAGCTTTGGGCGCCGGCCGGGCGCGGGCGCACCAGCTTTGTGGACGCCCGCGACGTGGCCAAGGCGGCGGTGCGGGTGCTGACCGAAGCGGGGCACGAGTGCTGTGCTTACACCTTGACGGGCGGCGCGGCGCTCGGCTTGGCGGAGGTCGCGGCCATGCTCTCGGACGCGCGGGGGCAGCCAGTCACATACCGCGACCCCGGCGTGCTCGCGTTCGTGCGGCATGTCCACGCCTCGGGCCGGCCCCTCGCGCTCGGTTTTGTCATGGTTGGCGTCTACACGGCCGCCCGGCTGGGCTGGGCCGCCGCCGTGTCGCCCGACCTGGAGCGGCTGATCGGCCGGCCGCCCACGCCGATGCGGGCGTTCATTGACGATTACGCCGCCGCCTGGCGCTTGCCCTCGCCGGAACCAGCCCACTAGACCAAGCCCTGGTTTGGTTGGAGCACACGCCATGGCAGGTCCGCGCCGCCGGGCGAAGCGGCCTGGGCGAGGCTGTTCCTGAAATGAGACGTTAACACGCCATCGTAAATTCGCGCGCAATCCTGCTACCTAACACAACATTTCCGCGAAACTCTCCGAAACCGTGCTACTGTTATCAAATGATATCGAGTTTGCGTGCAGAGCTGAACGGGAGCGCCGACACCACGGTGCGGGTCGCGTATGCCACCCACTACGACACGGTGACGGCGATCGAGCGCTGCTGCGCGGCGCTGGACCGGATGCAGCCGATCCTGCTGCTGGTGTTCTGCGGCGGCAAGCACGACCCGGCGGTCGCGTTCACCGCGTTGCGCCGGATGTTCGGCGCGGTCCCGGTGGTGGGCGGCTCGGCGGCGGGCGCCATCGCCTGCGGCCAGCTCGGCTACAGCGGCCTCGAAATCGGCGTCATGGCGTTCGCCGCGTCCGGCTTGGCGCCGCGGGTGCACGTCACGCACGACCTTCTGTTTGGCGAGGCGCGGGCTGGCGAGGCGCTGGCCCGCGAGGTGGCCAGCCAGGCAGCGGACGGCGCGGTGGTGCTGCTGTTCTTTGACAGCGTGGCCTCGATCATGCCGCTGCGCCTGCACCACGCCAGCGCGATTGTTGAGGGCTTCCACGCCGGCCTCGGCGACAAGCGGATCAACCTGATCGGCGGCGGGCTGCTGACGGACATGAACCTGTCGGACGGCTGGGTGTTCGACGGCGAGGGGGTGTGCAAGCACGCGGCGGTGGCGCTGGTGTTCCCGCCGTCGGTGACGGCGGACACCGTCGTGCTGCACGGCTGCCGCCCGGTCAGCAGTTTCATGCAAATCACCCGAATCGACGGCGCGGTGGTGCACGAGCTGGACCACGAGCCGGCGCTGACGGTGATCGAGCGGATGCTGGGGCTGCGGCTCGGCAGCACAGAAGGCAGCGACCTGTCGTTGGTGGCGACCTTGGGCGAGAAGCACGGCGACCCGTTCGCCCCCTACCACGAGAGCGCCTACGTCAACCGCCTGATTTTGGGCGCGGACCGGGCGATGGGGTCCATCACCCTGTTCGAGCCGGATTTCCGCGAGGGCGCCACGGTGCAGATCATGGCGCGCGACAACGCGCTGATGCTGGATTCCGTCCGCGACGGGACCGCCACGCTGCAAGCGAGGTCCGTTGCGCCTAAACCGTTCTTAGGCTTGTATATCGACTGCGCCGGCCGGGCCAGCGCCCGCAGCGGCGCCGCGCTGGAGGAGGCCGGCCTGGTGATGCAGAATCTAGACCCGTCGATCCCGTTGCTGGGCTTCTATTCCGGCGTCGAGATCGCACCTTTTGAGGGCTATAGCCGGCCGCTCGACTGGACCGGCGTCCTCACCTTGTTGACGCAGGCCGCGTGATGCACGACCGCATGGGGATCGGCAACCCGAACGAGCGCGAGCTGCAGTACTATCGCCGGGAATGCAACGACCTGGGCGCGCGGCTGCTGCGGCTGCAGGAGGAACAGAGCCAGGCCGTGCTTGAGGCGCGCCGCAGCCGCACGGTGGTGAGGCTGGTGCGCGAGGCGTATCGCCTGGCCGAGCCGACCCAGGCCACGCACGACGTCGGCGGCGCGCTGCTTCAGGTCGTGGTCGAGAACGCGCTGTGCGACCGTGCCGCCCTGTTGCGCGAGGAGCCGCCCGGCAGCGGGCGCTTCCTGGTGGCGCACGCGATCGGCGGCACCTCGGTCGAGGCGGACGAGGCGGTGATGATCCCGGACCCGCCCGAGTTCTGCTTCACAAGCTCGCTCCGCCCTGATCCGCCGCCGGCCGGGTTGCTGGACGTGTTGCGGCTGCCGTTCGTGCTGTGGGCCTATGACCCGTCGAGCGGCCACGCGCTCGCCATCGGCAACCGTTCGGAAAGCAACGTCAGCCGCCCGTTCGAGGCCGGCGACCAGGAGCTGATCGAGGCGGCGCTGTCGGTTTACCTCGACGTGCTGTACCGCAAGCACGCGGAGGCGCAGTTGCGGCAGGCCAAGCAGGCGGCCGAGGAGGCAAGCCTGGCCCAGGTGCGCTTCCTTGAGGAGCTTTCGCAGCAGTTGCGCTCCCCGGTCGAGCGCATCCTCACCCTGTCGCAAGCGATGGACATCCACCCTGGCCTGGCCTCGAAGCCCGAACAGGTCCAGGTCGCGGCCCGGCAGTTGGTCGAAAGCTCACGCGAGTTGACGGCGTTGGCCAACCACGCCCTGAAGTTCGCGACGCCGCAGGACCAGGTTCCGCGCCTTGACGTGCAGTGGACCGACCTGGGCGAGGCAGTGCGCCGGGTGTTCCGCTCCAGCTACCCCGCCAGCGTGAAGGGGGGCGTCGAGCTGAACGTGAGCCTGCCGCCGCGCAACGTGTCGATGTGCGTGGACCGCGACAGCATGCACCGGGCGATTCAGGGCATCGTCAGCGCCTCGTTGGCCCGCACGCTGCCGGGCTCGGCGGTCAAGCTGTCCGCGGGGCGCCGGGGCGACGGGTCGGTCGAGGTGCTCGTCAGTTCGCCCGCCGGGAGCGGCCCCATCGAGACGGCCGAGGCGCTCAGCCCGGGCTACCCGTCCCCGGGCTACCCCTCCGAAACCGCCCGGCGCTCCGAACAGGGCGCCAACCGGTTGGCGGCGGCGCGCCGCATCGTGGAGGCGCACGGCGGCATCCTGGTGACGGAATCGCGGATCGGCGGCGGCAGCCAGGCGCGCATCATCCTGCCCATCCACATCACGCGGGACGAGAAAAGCCTGGCCTGACGGCCGTCTCCAGGAGACGCCTGGAGACGGGCTTGCTCGCCAACAGTCAGAGCGGCGTGCCGTGCGGCAGCCGCGACAAGCTCGCGAGCGTCGCATCGACGGCGCGGAACAGGCCCCAGGTCTCGCTGT
>CAXTCN010000321.1:0-4287 GCA_964242575.1 uncultured Acetobacteraceae bacterium
TGCCCATCATGGGGTCAAGTGCCGGTGCCGCCGACCGAGTTGGCGTTGCGCGGCATCCCATCCCGCAATGTTTTCAGATCATTGACCATTCGCTCGCCCATGAACAGGATCCACGATGCGCCTGCGAGCGGCCAAGCCACGTGAATCAGCCATAGTGGCAACTCGGCAAGCTCGCTGACGCGATACCAGGCGAACTCGGTGAACTCCCAGCCCCACCATAAGAACACGACCGCGAACAGCAGGATGAACACGCCTACGACAAGCTCCAGCGCTGCGTTAGCCCGGGCATTGAGGCGGGGGAAGACGTCAACGGTGAAATGGGCGCCCTCACGTACGCCGATCATGGCGCCGAGCATCACCGTCCAGACCAGCATCAGGCGTGCCATCTCCTCGGTCCAGATGTAGTGCGGAATGATCGCGGTGAAGCGTGAGAAGATCTGCAGGCTGACCGGCAGCACCAGCGCCGCGACGGTCAGGACCAGCAGAGCCGAGAGCAGTTGGCTGTAGTAGTAAGTAATTCGGCGGTACATCGGGTTTAACGGTTCAGGCGGTGGTGGCGTTGATGCGCGCCATGATGCCGTCCGCATCTATCTCCTTAGCATAGGCTGCCATCACGGGGTCCACCAACTGCTTCATTGCCTGCCGTTCGGTGAACTCCACCCGCTTCAGCCGCCCGGCCTTTTCGAGTGCGTCGATCTTGGTCGTGTCCTCGCCCGCCTCGATCTGGCGACCATAGGCTGCGGCCTCGCGCCCTGCCCGGCGGATGGCGGCCTGCAGGTCTGGCGGCAACCGCGCGAGCGTCACGGCGGAGAAACAGACTGGGCGGATCGTGATGGCGTGCTGCGTCATGAGAAGGTTTGGCCCGACCTCATAAAACCGCATCTGCTCCACGCCAGCCGCTTCGTTCTCGCCAGCGTCGATGACGCCGTTTTGGATCGCGTTGTAGATCTCGTTGTAGGCGATGACCGTCGGCGACATGCCAATCGCCGAGAAGGCCCGGCTCCAAATGGGCGCGCCCTGTACCCGCACCTTAAGCCCGCGTATTTCGGCCAGGTTCGACACGCGTTTGTTGGCGAATATGTTTCGCACCCCGCCCCCGGCGTAGCCGACCAGCAACACCTTCGCGCGCTTCTCGACCTCATCGGCGATTGGCTTGAACAGGTCCTGTTCCAGCACCTGGTTCCAATGCGCCAGATCGCGGAACAGGAACGGCGCATCAATGAACGGGGCTGCACGAGAGAAGGTGGACATATGCGCGGGAGACACAATGGCGTAATCCACGGCGCGCCCCTGCGCCATATACTCGAAGTACTGCTTCTCCAGGCCCAAGCTGCTGTTCTTGTGCAGCACGAAGTTGATGGGTTTGCCGTAGTGCTGCGCGATCAACTCTTGAAACCGCACCAAGCAGCGCGTGAAGGCGTGCTCGTCGTTGAACTGCGATGCACCATTCAACGTGATGGCCGGCTGGGCACGCAGGACGGCAGGCGCCGCCAACAAGGCGCCGGCGGCAACGCCCACGAATGTCCGTCTGTGCATGTCTCGCTCCCCTGGCAGGCCCGGCGGTTTCCGCTCTGCCACGAACCTTGCAAGGGAATCCTACCTTTTGAAAGCTTTTTGGTGCAGCGTCATCACAAGCAGATGGGCACGTTGCAGGATCGACTTCGGTCCCGAAGCGGCCCGGCGGGCGCCGAACAGGTCGGCCTGCCCGCTGTCCGCCCCAGGTCTTTGCCTCACTGCCTCACCCGTGCGTCCGTCCCCGGCCCGGCGTGCCGAGGCCGGTGGCGCGGGGCGCCATCCACTCCCGCAGCTTGGACCACCGGCGTCGCGCGCCGTTGTTGCGCACTGCCATGGCGAGCGCCTTGCGGCTTCCGACCAGCACCACCAGCCGCTTGCCGCGCGTGACCCCGGTGTAGAGCAGGTTGCGCGCCAGCATGGCGTAGTGCTGCGTCATGAGCGGGATCACCACGGCGGGATACTCGGACCCTTGCGCCTTGTGGATGGTGGCCGCATACGCCAGCGCCAACTCGTCGAGCTCGCCGAAGCCGTACTGCACCGCGCGCCCCTCGAAGCTGACCGTGAGCGCGCCTTCTTCCATGTCCAGGCCGGTGACCAGGCCGAGGTCGCCGTTGAACACGTCGCGCTCGTAGCTGTTCGCCACCTGCATGACCTTGTCGCCCACGCCGTAGCTCCAGCCGAACCGCTCCACCCGTTCTGCGCCCGGCGGGTTCAGCACGCGCTGCAGCTCGACGTTGAGCGACCGCGCGCCCAGGCTGCCGCGGTTCATCGGGCACAGCACCTGCACGTCGCGCACCGGGTCCAGCCCGAAGCGTGCCGGCACGCGGTCGCGCACCACGGCCAGCAGCTTGCGCACGGCGTCCTCCGGCTCGGCCGCCTCGACGAAGAAGAAGTCCGAGCCCTCCAGCGCGGCCAGCTCCGGCATCGCGCCTGCGTTGATGCGATGCGCGTTGGCGATGATCCGGCTGGCCGCTGCCTGGCGGAACACCTCGGTCAGCCGCACCACCGGCACAGCGCCCGACGCGATCACGTCGGCCAGCACCTGCCCGGGTCCCACGCTGGGCAGCTGGTCCACGTCGCCGACCAGCAACAGCGCCGCCGTGTCCGGCAGCGCGTGCAGCAGGGAGCGCATCAGCGGCACGTCCACCATGCTGGCCTCGTCCACCACCAGCAGGCCGCAGTCGAGCGGGTGCGCCTCGCCGCGCTTGAACCCCCCTGTCTTCGGATCGGCCTCCAGCAGGCGGTGGATGGTGCGCGCCTCCAAGCCGGTGCTCTCGGCCAGGCGCTTGGCGGCCCGGCCCGTGGGCGCACACAGCGCCACTGCCACGCCCTTCGCGCCCAGCACCGTCAGGATGGAGCGCACCAGCGTCGTCTTGCCCACGCCCGGGCCGCCGGTGATGACCAGCGCCTTGCTGTGCACGGCCAGGCGCAGCGCGTCCACTTGGCTCGGCGCCAGCGCCAGCCCCGTCTTGGCCTCCACCCACGGCACCGCCCGGCCCGCGTCGATCGCCGGCCAGGGCGGGCGTCCCTGGGACAGCAGGCGCAGCCGTTCGGCAATGGCCTGCTCCGAGCGATGCAGCCCGGCCAGGAACACGCACGGCTCGCCGTCCACGGTGTCGGCCACCAGCGCGCCGTCGCCAAGCTCCAGCCCGAGCGCGGCCTGGATCAAGCCCGCGTTCACCTCGATCAGCTCGGCTGTGCTGCGGGTCAGCTCGGCCACCGGCAGCCCGCAATGGCCCTGCCCGGTTGCCTCGGCCAGCCCGAATGACAGGCCGGCCCGCACGCGGATCATCGCCTCCTTGTCGATGCCGAGCTTGGCCGCAACCAGGTCGGCGGTGCGGAAGCCGATGCCGCGGATGTCGCGCGCGAGCCGGTAGGGGTTCTCGGTGATGCGCGCGATGGCGTCCTGGCCGTAGGTCTTGAAGATGCGCACCGCGCGCGACGTGCCGACGCCGTGCGCGTGCAGGAACAGCATGATCTCGCGGATCGCCTTCTGGTCGGCCCAGCCCGCGACGATGCGCCCAGCCCGCTTGGCGCCGATGCCGGTCACCTCGCGCAGACGCTGCGGCTGCTGCTCGATTAGGTCGAACACGGCGTCGCCGAACGCCTGCACCAGCTTCTTGGCATACACCGGGCCGATGCCGCGGATCATGCCCGAGCCCAAGTACTTCTCGATGCCCTCCAGGGTCGTCGGCTGCGTGGTGGCGACGCTGGCCGCCTTGAATTGCAAGCCGTGCTCGCGGTCGGTAGCCCACCAGCCGGTGGCGCTGATGAACTCGCCGGCGCTGACCGCGGCCGCGTGCCCGACCACGGCCACCAAGTCTCGCTGCCCGCGCGCCTTCACACGCAACACGCAAAAGCCATTCTCGGCGTTGTGGTAGGTCACGCGCTCCACCAGGCCGGACAGCGTCTCGGCCGGCATTGCGGTCGCTTCTCCGGCCAACTGCCCCAGGTGCGTGGTCCCTTGCTGATCTTGCGAGGGAGATAGGACCGCTGCCCTTATCCACCAAACCGGTCGCGGGACGCAGCCGGCTTCAGCGCCGCACCGCGGCGTAATCGGTCCCGGTCATGCCGCCGCCGGCGTAAGCGGCGTCGGCGGACCCGGGCTGGGCCGGTGCCGCCACCTGGACCACATCGGGCTAGTCGAAGCCGCCCGGCCCGAAGCTGCTTGGCATGCCGATCCGCGGGCCGATTGCCGCGACGTAGTTCACCGTCTCGTCTAGTACCTCTGCACAGAGGTTTTGAAGGGTTGGAGATGGGCCACGCCTATTG
>CAXTCN010000322.1:0-4274 GCA_964242575.1 uncultured Acetobacteraceae bacterium
ACAGCCCTATCGATTTCCGGTGTTACCTGGAGATGGCACTTTCTGAACCACGCCCCTTTGATGGCCGAGTATTACGCCCAGCGGGCGGGCGCCGGCCTGATCATCTCCGAAGCCACCGGCATCAGTCAGCAAGGCCTGGGCTGGCCGTATGCGCCGGGCCTGTGGAACGCGGAGCAGGTCGCCGCCTGGCGGCCCGTCACAGCGGCGGTCCACCAGGCCGGTGGACGCATCGCGGCCCAGCTTTGGCACATGGGGCAACTGGTGCACCCGGACTTCCTGGGCGGCCAGCAGCCGGTCGCCGCGTCGGCCACCACGGCGCCGGATACGGCCCATACCTATGATGGCAAGAAGCCGTACCACCAGGCACGGGCGCTGCGGCTGGACGAAATACCGGCCCTGCTCGACGATTATCGCCGGGCCGCCCGCCACGCGCTCGATGCAGGGTTCGACGGCGTGCAGATCCATGCCGCCAATGGCTACCTGATCGACGAATTCCTGCGCGACGGCACCAATCACCGGACCGACGTCTATGGTGGCCCGGCGAAGAACCGCGTCCGCCTACTGCGGGAGGTCGTGCAGGCCGTGGCGGAGACCGTAGGTGCCGACCGGACCGGCGTGCGGCTGTCGCCGAACGGTGCCATTCAGGGCTGCAACGACAGTGATCCTGCGCACTTGTTCGTAGCGGTTGCTGAAGTGCTGCAGGAAGCCGGCGTAGCCTATCTGGAAATGCGAGAGCCTGGCGAGGGCGGCACTTTCGGAAAATCCGACCATCCCCCGATCGCCCCCGCAATGCGCCGGGTCTTCACCGGGCCCATGATCCTCAACTCCGACTACGACCCGGCAGGCGCCGTCGCGGCGGTGGCGGACGGCAAGGCGGACGCGATCGCGTTCGGCCGGCCGTTCATCGCAAACCCTGACCTGCCGCGGCGGATCGCCGATGGCATGCCGCTCGCCAAGGATGTGGCCCGCACCTGGTACAGCCAGGGTCGGGAGGGCTACGTGGACTACCCGGCCGCCGCCTGACATCGACCGGCCGGGCAGCTGCCAGATCGGCTGCCCGGCGGCTCGTGGTTGCAGGGCCTCGGTGAAGCCGTGCGTTCATGTGCGGCCGGGTCCGGAGAGGAAACTCAGTCGCACCAGCGCAGCCCTGGCCGGGAGCGGCCGATCCGCTTCGGCGTGGCGGCGGACCGGCATGGTGGCACGCCCGCTGACAAGCTGCTTGGCCTTTTGCGTCGCCTGGGACAGTGTCTTCCCCCATGCAGGCCCCTACCGCCCCACGCCACCCCGTCACGATCGAACAACTCGGCCGCAGCCGCACCGACAACTATGCCTGGCTGAAGGACTCGAACTGGCAAGCGGTGCTGCGTGACCCGGCCGTGCTGCGGCCCGACATCCGCGACCACCTTCTGGCGGAGAACGCCTACACCGAGGCGGTGCTGGCCGACACGGTGCCGCTGCAGCAGGCCTTGTTCGACGAGATGGTCGGGCGGATCCGGGCCGACGACAGCACCGTGCCGTCGCCGGACGGCCCTTGGGCCTACTACCGTCGCTACGCGCCTGGGGCGCAGCATCCGCTGCTGGTCCGGGTGCCGGCGGCGGGCGGCACGGAGCAGGTGCTGCTCGACGTGGACGCGATGGCCAAGCCGCACGCTTATTTCCGGCTGGGCGGCGCCGAGCACAGCGCCGACCATCGCCGGTTCGGCTGGGCCGAGGACCGGCAAGGTTCGGAAGTTTACACGATCCATGTCATCGACCTGGACACCCGTGCGAGGCTGGGCGCCGAGATCGCGAGCTGCACCGGCAACTTCGTCTTCTCGCCGTGTGGGACGCACATGTTCTGGACGCTGCGCGACGACAATGGACGCCCCTCCGCCGTGTTCCGCCGGCCCGTCGACGGCGGCCCGGCCGACGACGTGCTGGTCTACCGCGAGGCCGATCCGGGGTTCTTCGTGAGCGTCGGGGTCGCGTCGTCGCGGCAGTGGATCGTTCTCTCGCTTGGCAACCAGGAGACGAACGAGGCCTGGCTCGTGCCGGCCGCCAAACCGACCGCCACGCCGCGCCTGGTCGCGGCGCGTGAGACCGGGGTGCGCTACAGCGTTGACCATTGGGACGACCGCTTCGTCATCCGCACCAACTCCGACGGCGCACTGGACTACAAGCTGGTGACGGCGTCCACGGACGACCTGTCCCGGGCCGCGTGGCAGGATCTGGTGCCGCACCGTCCGGGCCGGTTCATCACCGGCTTCGCGCTGTTTGCCGGGCACCTGGTGCATGTCGAGAGGGTGGACGCGCTCGACCGCATCGTCATCACCCAGCGTGCGACCAGTGAGGCTCGGCCGCTAGCGGTCGACGAGGAGGCGTATTGCCTGTCGGTGGTCGGCGGCTACGAGTACGACACCACCACGCTGCGCTACGCCTATGACAGCCTGCGCGAACCGCGCCAGGTCTTCGATTATGACATGGCAACCGGCGAACGCGTGCTGCGGAAGACACAAGAGATCCCGTCCGGACACGACCCCGCCGACTACGTGGTGCGCCGGCTGCAGGCGACGGCGCCGGACGGCGCTACCGTCCCGATCACTTTGCTAGCCCGGCGCGATGCGTTCGAAGCAGGCGCCTGTCCGGTCATGCTTTACGGCTATGGCGCCTACGGCCATTCCACGATGCCGCATTTCTCGATCCAGGCGCTGAACCTGGTCGAACGCGGCTGGATTTGGGCGACGGCGCATGTGCGCGGCGGCTCGGAGAAAGGCTGGGGCTGGTTCCTCAATGGGCGCGGCCCGGCCAAGCCGAACACGTTCTCCGATTTCATCGCCTGCGCCGACCACCTGGTTGCGGCGGGGCATGCGGCGTCGGGGCGGATCGTCGCCTATGGCGGTTCGGCGGGCGGGCTGCTGGTGGGCGCAGTGCTGAACATGCGGCCCGAGCTATGGGCCGGGGTTGCGGCGGCGGTGCCGTTCGTCGACGTGCTGAACACGATGTCGGACACGACCTTGCCGCTGACGCCGCCGGAATGGCCGGAATGGGGCAATCCGCTGACCGACTCCGCGGCCTATGACGTGATCGCCGGCTATTCGCCCTATGACCAGGTCGCCGCGCGCCTGTATCCACCGGTTCTCGCCCTGGGCGGCCTTTCGGACCCGCGGGTGACCTACTGGGAACCGGCGAAGTGGGTCGCGAAGCTCCGAGCCCATACCGCAGGGTCAGCGCCGATCTTGCTGCGGACCAACATGACAGCCGGGCACGGTGGCCGCTCCGGCCGCTACGAATACCTGCGCGAACCGGCGCTGATCCAGGCCTTCGCGCTTTGGGCGATGGGGCGGGCGGGTGGGTGACTTGTTCGGTGCTTGGCATTGGTCATAACGGCGGGTCGCCGTTGCGGGCGGGAAATTTCAGCACGAAGTCACGGCTGGCGCACGCACTTGTCTTTGCTGTTGGCCGATAACGGACAATCCGCTCTGGAGTAGGCGACAAGGGTAAACGGACGTCCGCAGGGCGGTATGGCAAGGCTACGAATAAACAAAAATCGCCCTACTCAGGGCGCGCCTTATCCGTGCCACATGACAACGACCTGCACCGAGGCTGTGGACGAGCCACTCGTCGACACTGATTTACGACAAGGGCGGATCAGGTGATCCGTCTTTGCAGTTGCTGCTCGCGCAGGAAGATGAACAGGCCGGCGCCGACAATGATCCCGGCACCGGCAAGCGGAAGCGGCCCGATCACTTCGCCGAAGAAGAGGTAGCCGAACAGCATGCCCCAAAGGATCAGCGTGTACTGGTAGGGCACGACGGCGGAGGCCGGTGCCAGACGCAAGGACTGGTTGACGCAAAGGTTGCCGCCGAGCGAGCCGAAGCCGAGCAGGAGCATCAGCCCGAGGTCCAGGGCGCCGGGCGGCGTCCAGCCATGCGCCAGCACCAGCACGCCGCCGAACAGGAGAGCGGTCAGGAGCTGGCCGGTCATCAGCACCGTGCCGGGCGTGCCAGCCAGCTTGCGGGTGGCGATGAGGAACAGGGCGTAGCAGAAGCTTCCGACCAGGGCGCAGGCAGCCCCGAAGGAGACCGAGCCGGGCGAGGGATGCAGGGCCAGCACGACGCCGCCAAAGCCCACCGCGACCGCCGTCCATCGGCGCCAGCCCACCCGTTCGCCGAGCAGGAAGGGAGACAGGGCGGTGACGTAGATGGGTCCGGCCATGTAGTAGGTCATGACCGAGAGTGTCAAAAACCTGGGGCGCTACGCCGCGAGCTGGATTGCCGGCTGGTCAAACCGTCCGT
>CAXTCN010000323.1:0-4245 GCA_964242575.1 uncultured Acetobacteraceae bacterium
AGATGGCGCGCATCGCCTGGGCGGTGATGACGCGCAAAGAGGTCTACCACGCAAAAGGACGGGTCGCGGCCGCAGCAGCGGCGTGACGCTCCCACGCAGGATGGTAGGCGATGGGCGCAAGCCCGGCTGATCCGGCAGGAAGCGCTGAACGGCGTGATGGGAAAGGCTGTTGGTCAAGACAGTTCAGGCGACACCGCAGAATCCTTTGCGCCTTGAGCGCGCTGTGAAGATTGGTGCCTGACACGCAAGCGCACACCCATGATGGCCAGCGGCACCTATCGCACGACAGGCCGGACATAAGGGCGCAACTGACCGGATTTCCCCGACGCCGATCGGCAGTTCAGAACGGAAAGCGCAGATGCTTGAACAATCGCAAGACGCCGGCTGCTGCGACAATGAGCAAGCCCTGGCCCGACATGATCGAGCCGTTCTGGCATGTCACGCCAACGCGCCGACCACGCGTTATGCAATCGGGTGCCAGCCCATTGTACCCCGTTACGTAACGGGAAACGCTCCCTACCAGGGAATTGCGATCGTCACCGGGTTTGCCGATGCGACGCAAGACTATGCTGCAGCCGGATAAACAGACGTTGCTTATCCAAGGTCGTCCACATAAGCAAAGCGGCAAGTCCGCCGCCGACCGCCCCGAGCTGGCGCACGTGCTCGCCGACCTGCGGCCCGGCGACACGCTCGTGGTCTGGCGCCTGGACCGGCTCGGGCGCAACCTACCCGACCTCGTGCGCATCGTCGCCGAGCTGCAGGCCAAGGGCGTCGGCTTCGAAAGCCTGACCGAGCGCATCGACACCGTCACGACCACAGGCGAGCTGGTGTTTCACTTGTTCGCCTCTCTGGCCCAGTTCGAGCGCAACCTGATCCGCGAGCGCACCCGCGCCGGCCTCGCGTCCGCCCGCGCCCGGGGCCGCAAAGGCGGGCGGCCGCCCAAGCTGGGGCTGAGGGAGGTGCGCGAGATCAAAGCGTTGCTGCGCGATCCCGAGGTGACCGTCTCCAGCGTCGCCCGTCGCTACGGCGTCAGCCGGGTCACGCTCTACGCCCACCTGAACGCGGTGAAGGACGGGGCGTAGTGCCGCCCCGTCGCAAGCTGGCCGGGTTCCGCGGGCCGCGGGCCGAGATCTTCGCCGGCATCACCTGGGACGAGGCGAACCGCGCCGCCCACGAGGCCAAACGCCCCACCCCGCGCTTCGAAGCGGCCCGGCACGCGGACTGGTCGCGGGTGTTCAAGCGCAAGGACACGGAGCATCCCGGCCCGCCCGACCGCTTCCAAGCCCTCGTCGGGCGGGATCTCGGCGTCGCCTATGCCGTGTACTTCGTGGTATACGCCAAGGTGAGTGGCCATCTGCACATCATCACCATCCGGTTCGCCAACGATGCCGAGCGCCAAGTCTTCTTCCGCTGAGACCCGCCCCGCCCGCCACGGTCCCGCCGTGGCGACCAAGCCGCGCCAGGCGCCCGATCCCGTGCCGCCGCAACTGGACCAAGACGCGCTCGACGCGCTGGACTTCGCCGCCCGCGGCCGGCCGGAGGCGGAGATCGGCTACAACGAGGACGCGCCGAAGCTGACCAAAGAGCAACTCGCCGAGTTCGAGCCGGCGTCCTTCCGGATCGGCCGGGGGCGGAAGTGAGCGGGCGCCGCTCCCAGCGCGCCTTTGCTGTAGCCTTGTAGCTCGGTAGCCACCACCTCACCGGTTTCGGTTTGCCAGACCTCGCACGCTTGGCCACTGCCCGCGGCGTCGGCGCTTCGGCCGCTTGGGTCGCCCTGGCCTCGGCCCGCTTCTGCTCGGCGGTTCGCGCGCGGTCACGATGTTTTGCAATGCCGCCTCGGCCTGTTCGCAGGCGCGGCGCTGCGATCCGTTTTCAACGGCTCCGCCCTGCTTGAACACGGGCCGAACACGCATTTTGTTAAGAGTGCGATAGCCTGCGTGCAGGAACAGCAAGGGATTGCAGGCGTGCCGGAGAACCCGACCAAAGGGCGAAAGGTAAAGAGTGGCCCGGCCGACACCCTCTCCGACACCGCTGACCGGCACGAGCGCGCCAAGGACTACTTGTCCCACGGCGAGGTAGCCAAGCTGCTGGATGCGGCCAAGGCCGGGCGGCACGGCGTGCGCGACCACCTGCTGCTGCTCATGACCTACCGCCACGGGCTGCGGGTCAGCGAGGCCGTTGGCCTACGCCGCGACGAGCTGGACCTCGACCGTGCCCGGCTTTGGGTGCGCCGGCTCAAGGGCGGGCTGTCCGTCGAGCAGCCGATCGCCGGCGACGAGCTGCGCGCCGTCAAGCGCCACCTCGCCACCCGCACGGACGCGCTGCCCTGGCTGTTCACCTCCGAGCGCGGCCAGCCCATGACCCGGCAGGCGGTCAACTACCTGATCGCCGCGGCGGCCAAGCGCGCCGGCCTGCCGGGCGTGCACCCGCACACGCTGCGGCACTCCTGCGGCTTCGCGCTGGCCGACAAGGGCCACGACCTGCGCCTCATCCAGGACTACCTTGGCCACCGCGACCCGCGGCACACCGTCCACTACACCCGGACCGCAGGCCGGCGGTTCGAAGGCCTCTGGGGACGCTGACCCAATGGCGTCGAAGCACACGGTCAACCTGGATAACCTGGCGGCGCTCGGCCCGGAGCGCCTGGCCGCGATCCTCGTCGAGCTCGCGGACGGCGATGCCGAGGTCAAGCGGCGCCTGCGCCTGGAGCTCGCTGCGCAGACCGGCGGCGACGCCATCGCGGCCGAGATCGGCAAGCGCATCACGGCCCTGCGGTCCGCGCGCTCCTTCGTTGATTGGCAGAAGCGGCGGGACTTCGTGCGCGATCTCGACCTGCAGCGGGCGATGATCGCGGACCGGGTCGCGCCCACCCGCCCCGACCTGGCGCTGGACCTGATGTGGCGCTTCCTGGACCTTGCCGAGCCGGTGCTCAACCGCGTGGACGACAGCGGCGGCTCGGTCGGGGGTGTCTTCTGGTCAGCCTGCGAGGACCTCGGCGCGATCGCAGCCAAGGCGAGGCCCGATCCGCTGGGCCTTGCAGACCGGGTGTTCACCGCGCTGCTGGCCAACGAGTACGGCATCTACGACCGCCTGGTGCCGACCATGCTCCCGGCTCTCGGCGACGCGGGTGCGGCGCACCTGAAGGGCCGGCTGGCGCAGGCGTTGGCGGATCGGTCGAGGGCGGGCGGACGGGACTGGCGGGCAGGCGCGGTGCGCCGGGCCTTGCAGGACATCGCGGACGGCCAAGCCGACGTCGATGCCTTCATCGCGCTGGTGCCTGGGGCGGAACGCAGCAGGCCGCACACGGGGGCGGAGATCGGCCGCCGCCTCCTCGCCGCCGGCCGGGCGGCCGAGGCGCTTGTCGCGCTGGAGGCGGCGAGGCCGAAGCAGCGTCCTGCCCCGGCACGGGACGACGAGGCCCTCTACCTCGCGGAGCATGGTGGCGACAGCGCGTGGGAGGCGGCCACCATCGAGGCGCTCGACGCGACGGGCCAGCCGGAAGAGGCGCAGCGGCTGCGCTGGGCGGCGTTCGAGGACCGGCTCTCCGCCACGCAGCTGCGCGCCCACCTGAAGCGGCTGCCGGGCTTCGAGGACGTCGAGGCCGAGGACCGGGCCAAACAGCACGCGCTCGGCTTCAGGAGCTTCTCCGCCGCGCTGCACTTCTTCCAGGAATGGCCGGACCAGGCCGGTGCGGCGCAGCTCGTGCTGGCGCGGGCGTCGGAGATCGACGGGAACCTGTATTTCATGCTCGACCCGGCGGCGCGGCTGATCGAGGGCAGGCATCCGCTGGCGGCGGCCCTGCTCCGGCGGGCGATGATCGAGGACACGCTGGATGGCACGAAGTCGACCCGCTACAAGCACGCCGCCCGGCACCTGCTCGAGTGCGCGTCGCTTGCGCCGGGCATCCAGGACCTCGGCGCCTTCGAGGCGCATGACGCCTTTGTCGGCCGCCTGCGTGCCAAGCACGGCCGCAAGACCGGCTTCTGGGGCCAGGTCAGCGAGGCGTCGGGAAGCGGCCGACGCTGATGTCCTCTGGATAGCCTAGGCCGATGGCCATTTTGCACAGCTTCGCGGTCATTGGGCCTGCCTGCTGCTATTGAGGCTGGCCCGGCGCTGGCCTGGCATGGACGGGGCACGGTGCAGTGGCTAAGACGAGAGAAACGGCAAGATCGACACCCTCATGCCTAGCGCCATCACCAACGTCGAGGACCTGCGCCGGCTGGCCGAGCGGCGGGTGCCGCGGAT
>CAXTCN010000324.1:0-4243 GCA_964242575.1 uncultured Acetobacteraceae bacterium
CGACACCAAACGCAAGCGCTTGTTCGATTCTAGTCAGGCTGAGGACGCTCTAATATAATGACAGCCTTCATTGCCCTGCTCCGCAAGGAGCCTAACAGCGATTACGGGGTGGACTTCCCAGACTTTCCAGGGTGCGTGACTGCGGGGACCGACCTAGAGGATGCACGCCGCATAGCGGCGGAGGCGTTGGCCTTCCACGTGGAAGGCATGTCCAAGGACAACGAGTCGATCCCGGAGCCGTCCTCCCTGGAAACCGTCATGGCCGATCCGCGTAACCGGGACGCGGTGGGCTTCCTCGTCGATGTTGCGACCAAGCCATCCCGCACGGTCCGCCTGAACGTCACCCTACCGGAGGACTTGGTACAGGCCGTTGACGCGGCAACCAGCAACCGGTCGCGGTTCCTCGCCGAGGCTGCCCGAGCGAAGCTGCAAATCTCCTAGATCAAGCGGTCTCCCGAAACAGCTCCCGCCCAATCAGCATCCGACGTATTTCACTCGTGCCCGCCCCAATCTCATACAGCTTAGCATCGCGCAGCAGTCGCCCCGTCGGGTAATCATTAATATACCCGTTGCCCCCCAGCACCTGGATCGCCTCCAACGCCATCCACGTCGCACGCTCCGCCGCATACAGGATAGCGCCAGCCGCATCCTTGCGCGTGGTCTCGCCCCGGTCGCACGCCTTCGCCACCGCATACACGTATGCCTTGGCCGCGTTCAGCGTGGTGTACATGTCGGCGATCTTGCCCTGCATCAACTGGAACTCGCCAATCGCCTGGCCGAACTGCTTGCGCTCATGGATATACGGCAGCACCACGTCCATGCAGGCCTGCATGATGCCGAGCGGCCCCGCCGCCAGCACCGCGCGCTCGTAGTCGAGGCCGGACATCAGCACGTTGACGCCGCGGCCCACGCCGCCCATCACCTGCTCTTCCGGCACCTCGCAGTCCTGGAACACCAGTTCCCCGGTGTTGCTGCCGCGCATACCGAGTTTGTCGAGCTTCTGCGCGCAGGAGAAGCCGGGCATCCCGCGCTCGATCAGGAACGCGGTGATGCCGCGCGACCCGGCGGCGGGATCGGTCTTGGCATACACCACCAGCACGTCCGCTTCCGGCCCGTTGGTGATCCACATCTTGGTGCCGTTCAGCACATACCGGTCGCCGCGCTTGTCCGCGCGCAGCCGCATGGACACCACGTCCGACCCGGCGCCCGGCTCGCTCATCGCCAGCGCGCCGACCTGCGCCCCGCTGACCAGGCCCGGCAAATAGCGCCGCTTCTGCGCCTCGCTGCCGTTCTTGCGGATCTGGTTCACGCAAAGGTTGCTGTGCGCGCCGTAGCTCAGGCCCACGGAGGCACTGGCGCGGCTGATCTCCTCCATCGCCACGCAATGCTCCAAATAGCCCATGCCGGCGCCGCCGTACTCGTCCTCCACGGTGATGCCGAGCACGCCGAGGTCGCCCATCTTGCGCCATAGATCGGCCGGGAAGTCGTTGCTGCGGTCGATCTCCGCGGCCCGGGGCGCGATCTCGTCGGCGGCAAAGGTTTCGACGGAGCCGCGCAGCATGTCGGCGGCCTCGCCCAGGTCGAAGTTCAGCCCCGGCAGGCGGTTGGGCAGGCTTGCGGACACGGGAGGATTCCTTTTGTGTTCCAGCCAAATATAGGTCAGGAGCGTCGCATGACCAAAGGGAACAGCCCAGGGAACAGCCCCGGGAGCAGCTACGTGCACGGCGCGCGGGACGTGCCCTTGCTGGGCGAAACGCTGGGCCAGAACCTGGACCGCACCGCCGCCCGCGTTCCGGACAGCCCGGCGCTGATTATCCCCAGCCAGGGCGTGCGCTGGACCTATGCCGAGCTGGCGCGGCAGGCGGAGGCGTTCGCCGCCGGGCTGCTGGCGTTGGGGTTGGAGCGCGGCGACCGGCTGGGCATCTGGTCGCTGAACAACGCCGAATGGGTCGTGGTGCAGTTCGCGACCGCCAAGGCCGGCATCATCCTGGTCAACGTGAACCCGGCCTACCGCGTGACGGAGCTGGAGTTCGTGCTGAACGTGGTGGGCTGCAAGGCGCTGGTCACGGCAACGCGGTTCAAGAGCAGCGACTACCTCGGCATGTTGGCGCAGGTGGTGCCGGAGCTTGCCGCGTCCATGCCGGGCCGCTTGTCCAGCGCGCGGCTGCCGGCGCTGCGGACGGTGATCCAGATCGGCGGCGCGGCCCCGGGCTGCCTGCCGTTCGACGACGTGCCCGGTCTCGCCACCGACGCGCACCGGGCGGCGCTGGCCCGGTTGCAGCCCACGCTGCAGTTCGACGACCCCATCAACATCCAGTTCACCAGCGGCACCACCGGCGCGCCGAAGGGCGCCACGCTCACGCACCACAACGTGCTGAACAACGGCTACTTCATCGGCGCCGCCATGCGTTTGTCAGAGGCGGACCGGCTGTGCATCCCGGTGCCGCTGTACCACTGCTTCGGCATGGTGCTGGGCAATCTCGCCTGCACCACCCATGGCGCGGCCATGGTGTATCCGGAGCCGGGGTTCGACCCGCTGGCGGTGCTGCGCACCGTGGCCAACGAGCGCTGCACCGGGCTGCACGGCGTGCCGACCATGTTCATCGCGGAGCTGGAGCATCCGGAGTTCGAACGGTTCGACCTCTCGTCGCTCCGCACCGGCATCATGGCGGGTTCGCCCTGTCCTATCGAGGTCATGCGCCGGGCGGTGGAGCGCATGCACCTGCGCGAAATCACCATTTGCTACGGCATGACCGAGACCAGTCCGGTGAGCTTCCAAAGCTCGGTGGACGACCCATTGGAGCGCCGGGTCAGCACGGTGGGACGGGTGCATCCGCATCTGGAGGTGAAGATCATCGACGCCGAGGGCCGCATCGTGCCGCGCGGGGTGGCGGGGGAGCTGTGCACCCGGGGCTACAGCGTGATGCTGGGCTATTGGGGCGACGACGAACGCACCCGCGCCGCCATCGACGCCGCGCGCTGGATGCACACCGGGGACCTCGCGGTGATCGACGCGGAGGGGTTCTGCAACATCGTCGGACGCATCAAGGATGTGGTGATCCGCGGTGGCGAGAACGTCTATCCGCGCGAGGTCGAGGAGTTCCTGTACCGGCACCCGGCCATCCAGGACGTGCAGGTGTTCGGCGTGCCAGACCCGCGTTACGGCGAGGAACTGTGCGCCTGGGTGAAGCTGCGCGTGGGCGAGACGCTGACGGAGGCGGACGTGCAGGCGTTCTGCCGCGGGCAGATCGCGCACCAGAAGGTGCCGCGCCACGTGCGGTTCGTGGACGAGTTCCCAATGACCGTCACCGGTAAGATGCAGAAGTTCCTGATGCGCGAGGCCATGGAGCGGGAGCTTGGCGTGCGGGCTGCGGCTACGGCGTAAGGCGGCGCTAAGGCCAGGGCGTCGCGATGGCGGCCGGGCCGGCGTTGATGTCGAGCGGGTTGCCGGCGAACAGCTTGCTGCCGTCCCAGCGGAACACCTGAATCGTGCGCTCCACCATGTTCTGCACCAGCACCGTGCGGCCGTCGCGCGTGAAGGCGATGCCCTGGGACCAGCGGCCGATTGGCGCCTCGGCCACCTGGCGCAGCCGTTTGTCCTCCAACGCCAGCATAACCAGCCGACCGCGGTCGCGGGCGAACGGGCTGCTGGCCGGCTTGGTGGTGCCGTCCTGCGCGCCGACCGCCAGGAACTGGCCGTCCGGCGACCATTTCAGCCCCTCGGGCGAGCGGCCGATGGTGAGCGTCTGCACCGTGCGGAACGGCCGGGCCGTGAGGTCAATCAGGCTCACGGTGTCCACGTCGCCGTCGCCACGGCCCATGTTGCTGACCGCCGCCAGGCTGCCGTCGGCGGTGATGTCGATGGTATAGGGCGCGACCCCGGTGGTGATGCGCCGCGCGTCAGCCAGCACGTCCGCGCCGTCGATGTTCAGCACCTGGACCATGTGGTCGCCGTTGCGGGTGACCAGCGCCGCCTTGCCGTCGGGCGTGAAGGCGATGCCGCTCGGCAGGCTGTCCGGGCCGACCGGCACGGTGCCGGCCGGGGTCAGCACGCGGTCCTTGATGGTGAACACGGACACCGTGCCGGCAAAACGGTTGGCGACCAGCGCGAGGCCCCCGTCCGGCGAGATGCGCGCCGTGGCGGCCCCTGCCCCAGCGTGCAGCGTCTGCGTCACCCGCGGCGGCTTCGCCACTAGTACCTCTGCACAGAGGTTTTGAAGGGTTGGAGATGGGCCACGCCTAT
>CAXTCN010000325.1:0-4239 GCA_964242575.1 uncultured Acetobacteraceae bacterium
TTGCCGCGGTAGAGCAGCGCCATGCTGCCCCAAGGCACACCTCGCGCGTGGCGCCGGACCATCTCGGACGCGATCCCGGCCGCTTCCTCCTGTGAACCGCGAAAACCCACGACCTCGATCCGCTCGCCCGCACCCTTGCTGGTGAACAGCGTCTTGCCCAGGCGGATCTGGTCGGCGGCAATCACAGCATTGGCAGCGGCGAGGATGTGTCCCGTGGAACGGAAGTTCTCTTCCAGCCGGACCTGGATGGCTTCGGGAAAGTCTTGCGCGAAGTTGCGTATGAAGCGCACATCACTTCCTCTGAACGAGAAGATGCTCTGGTCATCGTCTCCGACAATGAAGATACGCCGATGATCACGCGCCAGCAGCATGAGCCAAGTATACTGCCCATGGTTCACGTCTTGATACTCATCGGCCAGGATGCAGTCGAACCGCCCGGCCCAACGCTGCCGGTAGGTCTCGTCATGCTGCATGGCAACTGTGGGCCACATCAGCAGGTCGCCGAAATCGGCCGTGTTGGCATCACGTAGGCGGCGCTGGTATTCCACATACACGCGGGCCGTGGTCCTGGCGCCGGCGGCGTCGATCGGCGTGCGGCTGCTCTCAGCGTCGGCGATCCTGGCTTCCATGTAGGCCGCAACTTGGTCGGACGTGACCAGCGTGTCTTTTAGGCGGCTGATGGCTTTGCACAATGCCTTGGGCGAGTAGGCGTCGCCTTCGGCACCCGGCTGCGGGTCGAGGCCGAGGGCGGCCATGCTGCGTTTCACCAGGCGAAGGCCGTCAGCGGCGTCGAGGATGTCGAAGCCGTGACGCAGCTGCCCGACCTCCGGCTCGTGGCGCAGCTGGCGGGCGCCGAGGCCGTGGAACGTGCCCAGCCAGTACGGGGCGCCGGCACCGCCCAGCATGACCCGGATACGGTCACGCATTTCCCCGGCGGCCTTATTGGTGAACGTGACGGCAAGGACACGGGATGCTGGTATCTTCAAGGCGTCGATGCGCCAGCCCGCAGCCGCAGTCAGCGTCTTGGTCTTGCCCGTGCCGGCACCCGCCAGCACCAGGATGGGGCCGTCATGTGCAGCAGCCCTCGCCTGAGCCGGTGTGAGCCCGCCTTTGGCGGGTGCTGTCGGCACGGGTGTCCGGAGCGCTGTGCCGACGGTCCCATCCGGAGCCACGTGGGGTTACTCGTACCAGCCGCGCTGGCGGCGGGGCCGCCTGTCCCACAAGGCCAAGGCCGCCCGCTCCAGGGCAACGCCCAGCAGCCGGAAGAGAGTCGCGACGGTGGCGTAGGCTCCCACAGCTGCGCCGACGCCGAGCATGGCAAATAGGCCTCCCAGAAGCATCAGGAACATCCGATGGCCCGCTGGATCGAGCGCGGCTTCGCACAGTGTCGCTTCTGCTGGCTTGTCGCGCGCGAGCGGCGGTGAGTTCGACTCAGGCGCGACCGGGACCTGCCGGGGCCACGCAGCACAGGCAGAGTGCAGCATGACGGCTGCGGAGCGCACCGCCTCAGGCGGGACGGACCAGACTTCCGGCACAGGAAGCGAAGGGCGTACGGCGACCGCCGGCGCCGGTCCTTCTGCACTGGCCGAGAGGGGCAGCAGAAGGGGGCCGGCCAAGAGTGCGGCCAGGGGTAGGATAGTGTTGCGGCAGGACATGGGTGCTCTCCTTGCTTGGAGGATCAGTGTCCGCCCGCCCGGCGCGAATGGCCCGTTTCGAAACCGTCGCGGCCATTGAAGGGTAAGCAGCAGCGGCATATCTCCGGAGCTAAGCTGCCGTTCGAGGTTGTCGCCCAGGTCTTGAAGGCGTCCCGGGATCGCGCAGCCATCACGTGAGACACATCCGGCTCAACCCGTGCCTGCGTTGGGTATCTGGTCCCAGCCGATAGAGGACCTGCAAGCACATGCCTGACACCAACACCCCGCTGCGGCGGGACGACCTCGACGAACGCGAGCAGAGCGAAGTCGAGGCCCGCATGCGCCTAGCGCTCGAACAGATGGGCTCCGGGGCAAAATCGCGACGAGACGGGCCAGGCCGTGGTTCTGTTACGCCCCAGGTTGCGCTCTCCCGCCGCGTGGGAGCTGCGCACGCGCCATCGTCTGCCGGGAGCGTGCGCGCTGGGCTCCTGAGTTTGCCGGCGTCGCTTGCTCGGCAGGACAATGCATTGGGACCCGACCTGGCCGAAGAGCAAGCGGCCCGTCAGCGTGCCGAGCAGGCCCTGCTTGATGCCCAGGCGACCATCGGCAAGTTGCAGGCCGCGCTTGCCGAGTGCGAGAAGGCAAGGGATGCCGCGCTCGCGTCCGGCAAGGGCAAGGACGCGACGGTCACGGCGCTGCGGGCCGAGCTGCAGCAGCAGGTTGCCCGGACAGAAGCGGCAGCATTGGCCATGGCCAAGCCGGTTACCGGGGACGAAACTCCAGCCACCATCCCCGGGATTGAGCCGTCCGAGAATGTGAATATGCCGGCGGGCACGGGTAAGCCGAAGCGACCCCGGGCGGCAACGCGCAACAAGGGTCCGCAGCCGGTCAAGTGGTGGCTGACCCGCGCGAAGAACGACGGGTAGGCGACCCTACTCCGGACTGCCTGGTATATCCGGGCCTGGAGGGTCCGCGGCCTCCAGGGCGTCGGCGGCGCGCTCGGCAAACGCCATGGAGAACTTATGGCTGTTGGTGTCGCCATGCCTTGCGGGACCACCGCCACCGGAGTGCTCGACGCTCCAAGCCCAACGTGAGCGGTCCTTTGCCGGCTGCACCGTGAGCAGCCAAGTGCCGCCGCGGCGGGCTGGCTTTTCGGCTCTAGATGGGAATGCGCCGATCCAACGGAATTCTACGGACAGTTTGCGACGCCCCGCACGGAGATTGCCAGCATTCGGGTGGGGCAGGGGCGAGCAATCATGGCTTGGACTGTCCTAATGGATGCTATTTGCTGACTACAGCAAAGACTGCTTCTTGGATGGTCTGATGCTGACTGTTCCGCCAATGCAAACGGACGCCCTTTGCCTTGCGTGAGGCTCGAACAAAAGCTGGTGCCACAACTCCGAAGTCTGTGGCCGTGCCAGAAAGCCATTGGATTGAAAGACTGTCCTCTGGGTCCAGAGTCACTCCGACGATCCGGTCATGTGAGGAGGAGGGCTCACCTAGCAGGGAAACCCCCGCTTCATCATAAGCGTCGTCACGCACCGCAAACTGAACCGCAAAATCGCCCACTTGGTTCATACATGTACGACGGCCATCGTCCTCAAGCCACGCATCGCTCATTTTCAAGCATCCTTGGTAGTTGTTCACGTCAACGATTCTGGGTGTGCCTGCTACATAGTTTCGCGACGCTCCAAGCCCAGCGCGAGCGGTCCTTCGCCGGCTGCACCCTGAGCAGCCAAGTGCCGCCGCGGCGGGCTGGCGTTTCGGCTCTGCAAGGGAACATGCCGGTCCAGCGCAGCTTTACGGACAGCTTGCGACACTCCGCACAGGGACTGCCAGCAGCCTGGTGGGGCAGAGGCAAGCGGTCATGGCTTGGACTGCCCTACTGGATGCTGTTGAACACTGTCCAGCGCAGGCTCCCCTCTCGCGTGCGCTGGATGAAGCAGGTCTTGAAGCGCGAGACCGGTATGAAGTCGCGCTCCTTCATCCAGGCTGGCTGCCCGTTGCCCATAAGGATTGGCAGGAACCCGCTCCGAGCCGGGCCGGTCACGGCAATGGCGGCGGGCATGGTGCGCAAGACCCGGGCGCTGGGTGACGGCGCATCGTAGGCCGGGGCTGTTCGATCGCACATCCTGCCCGGGCAAGACGAACGTCGGGAATGGTCCCTGCGAGCGGGCCGGGGTGGCAAAGCCGGCTGCGAGCAAGACTACAGCCGCGATGGTATGGCGCATAAGGCAAGTTCCTTCCTGAACAGCAACTGGCAGGCGTGTGTGGGATGGCAAGCGACAGCCAGAGCTCATGGATGACAGGAACGGGGCAGACTCATTCAGCCGCCAGTGGCCACCCACCTTCCGGTTGCCCTCCTTCTGATGTCGCGCCCACAACCAATGTGGCGAGCTGGGCAATGAGCCGATGCAGCCGCTCACCGAGTTCACCGGCACGCATGGATGGCTTCTCAGGAAAGACGATCCCGGCCAAGGCCGTATCCCGCTCGCCCAACGCAGCCAGGGCGTTCTCCTTGGCGGCGGCCCTTGAGGCACCGGCGGCAATCTCGATGGCGATCAGCTCCGCCAGCAGCCTGGTGTCGATCGGCTCCACCGGGCGT
>CAXTCN010000326.1:0-4236 GCA_964242575.1 uncultured Acetobacteraceae bacterium
CGGCGCTTTTCGTGCGACCTGTGTAACCCAAAAAGACCGGGTTCTGAACCACGCCGACAAACACATCAGCGGCGCGCAACAAGGGTGCGAGGTCCGCCACATGTGGTACGAAGTGAATGGCGGGGAGGTTTGCGGCCAAGCGTTGGATTGACGGGAGAAGCGGCCCTTGGCCCGCCAGCACAAACACTGCGTCGGGATGCTGACGCAGCACAAGGCGTGCGGCTGCGATAAGATCAACGTGCCGCTTGATGACGTCGAAGCGCGCCACGTGCACGACCAGGGGAGCGGCGGCTGCAATGCCCAGCCGGTCGCGCCAACCCCCGTCGCTGCCGCGCGGGCAATACAGGTCAAGGTCGATGCCGTTCCAGATCACGTCGCATCGCCGGACCCAGCCTTGGACGACGAGCGCACCTGCAAGCTCATCCGAGGCGGCCAGGACAGCGTCCGCCCGGCCTGAGGACCAGCGGGTCAGGACGCGCGCCGCGCGCGTCACATGGCTGGGGGCAGTGTGGAACGTGGCAACAAGACGCGGTGCCCAGCGGCCCAGCGCCACGCCGGCGAGCGCCGCATAACACAGCGCCGTGTCGTTGTAGGCGTGCACGACATCGACTTCACTCATCGCGAGGCACTTCGCCAAGGTAAGGACAAGACCAACATCAAGGCCAGGCCCACGGTGGCGGAAGTCTACTGGGATGCGGCCCGGCTCGAAATCCAAGTCTGGCGAGCGGTATGGCATGTCGAACAGAAACAGCCGGTGCTGGGCGCCCTCCGCGATGCCCCGGTTGGCCAGACGCAGCGCCGCTCGTTCCTTGCCGCCGATCGCAAGTCCGCTCAGCAGGTGCGTGACGCGGGGCGGCGAATTGGGTCGTTGCGCGTGAGGGCCAGGCGTCACGGGCGACAAAGCATGAGCACGTTTTCCTGCCAGTCCTCGGTCTTAATGGCAAGGTAGGGTGGCAAGGGCGCGCTCAGTCGATGGCCCAGCCAGCGGCAATCAAGTCGTCGATGCTGGCGAAGGTGGCAATCTCGGCCTTGGTCTTTCGACTCACGATCCTGAGCACAGCCCATGCCAGATCGAGTATCGCGATGATGGGCGTTGGTGCATGGATGCCGGGGTGGCCTGACCCTGATGGGGCAGGTATGTTCCCGCCATGCCGTTCAAGCACAACGCCGCGCGCCGCCATCACATTCCACGGGCACGCTACCGTGTCACGAACTGGCGGACCTACGAGGCGGGGTTGCGTCGGCGGGGCGACCTGACGTTCTGGGTCGAGGAAGCGGCGCTGGCGGGATGGCAAGCGCCGCGTCGGAGCACGCCGGGCGGGCAGCCGCGCTACTCTGAGCTGGCGATCGAGCTGGTGCTCACCTTGCGGCTCGTGTTCCACCTGGCCCTGCGTCAGGCGGAAGGGTTCGCCCGTAGCGTCCTGCAACTGCTCGGCGTGGCGCTGCCGGTGCCGGACCACACCCCCCTCAGCCGGCGAGGTCGCGCCTTTGCCGGACGCCAGCCGCGTGTGCAGCCTGATGGCGACCCGGTCCACCTCGTGCTGGACGGCACGGGGCTTGAGCTGTTCGGCCAAGGGGAGTGGTGCGCGGCCAAGCACGGCCGGCTGCGCCGACGCTGGCTCAAGCTGCACCTGGGCGTGGACGCCGGCACCGGCCAGATCGCCGCACACGTGCTGACGGACGGCGACGCAGACGATGCGGTGCAAGCGCCCGCCCTGCTGCGCCAGTGCGAGGGCACCTTGGCCATCGTCACCGCGGATGGCGCCTACGACCGTGATCCCGTCTACCAGGCCGCCGCTGCCCGACAGGCCGGGCCACCGCCCGAGGTGGTCATCCCACCCCGGGCCGACGCCGTGCCGAGCACAGCTGATCCAGATCAGCAGAGTCCGCGCGACCGCCACGTCACGCTCATGGCCGAGCGGGGCCGCATCGGCTGGCAGCGCGCGACCGGATACGGGAGGCGCAACCACGTGGAAACGACGATGGGCCGCTACAAACACCTGATCGGGCCCAAGCTGCGTGCTCGCTGTCGGCCCAATCAGCACGGCGAGGTCGCGCTCGCCGTCCAGGTGCTCAACCGCATGATCCGCACTGCCAAGCCCGTCTCCGTCCGCCGCTGAACCGTGTGGGTCAGGGACTGTGCTGCTCGCACTCGCCTCCGTGCACCAACGCCCTCTACGCCGGCAATCTCGCAACAGGCTCCTTAGCGGGCTCGAACTGTGCGACACGGGCCTCCTGCGCCGCGTTCGATGTCACTGCTGCTTGCGTACATTCCAAAACACCAGCGTACTCGAGATAGGAAGGCCGGAGACCACCTTCCGCCACGCGACTGGTTGTAAATACTGCCCGAGCATGATGGTCGGCAGCTCGTCCCAAAGTGCCGTATTATATACCGCCATCTTGTCCGGCGTCGGAGCATCAATCAGCTCCGTCCGCATCCCCTCCAGCTTGTCCGAGCAGGGCCATCCGGCATAGTTGTTACGGTCGCAGCGCGTATCCACAAGAATGTTGGTCGCTGGCTGCGTGACCGTCACCACGTCGGTCCCGGAGCTGAAGATGCTCCAGCCGCCGCGCTCCGGCGGCTCCTGCTTGGCTCGGCGCACGATTAGCGTGCCCCAATCGCTCTCCTGGAGATCGACGTTGGCACCGATCTGCCGCAGCGCATCCGCCGTCACTTCCGCCAGCGCTCCGATCAGAGGGATTTCGCGGCTGGACAGCACCACAATCCGCTCGCCCTTGTAGCCCGCCTCCGCCAGCAACGCCTTGGCGCGCTGGAGATCCTGCTTGCGATACGCGTCCGATCCCGCCTCCGAGCCGTTGGGCGTGCCGCAGCCGAGATAGGCGAAGCACTCGCGCCACCATGTCGGGTCGTCGGTGAAGGCTGCGCCCAGGTAGTCGGACTGTTTGATCGTCAGCGCGATTGCGCGGCGGGCACGGACGTCGTTGAACGGTGGAAACAGGGTGTTCAGCCGCATGAATGCTTGGTTGCCCAGCTTACTCACAACCGCGATCTCGATGTCGCGGTTGCGGGCAAGGCTTTGGATGCCATCATGCGGAAGCTGGTCTATTAGATCAACCTCGCCTTTCTGGATCGCAGCCACCCGCGTCTGCAGGTCCGGAATGACCAGCCACTCGACCCGGTCCACAAGCACCCGTTTGCCGCCGGCGACCCCGCTGGCCGGCTCGTCGCGCGGTACGTAGTCTGGGTTGCGCTCGTAGATGATTTTGGCGCCGGGCACGTATTGGTCGCGCACGAAGCGGAACGGGCCGGAGCCGTTCGTGGTGAACAGCACGCCGGACCCGGCCGCCGCGATGTCCTCGGCGCGCAGGATGATCGCGCCATTCGCCGCAAGTGCCGCCTCCATCAGAGGAAACGGCTTGGAAAGTCGAATGCGGAACGTGCTCTCATCCACAGTTTCGAGTGCAGTAACCCGCTTCATCATGACCTGCAACAGCGGGTCCTGCTTGGCCGCGCGGGGAAGAGAGGCAAGTACGTCCGCCGTCGTGACTTTCTGCCCAGTGTTCCAGGTCAGGCCCGGCCGCAAAGTGAACTCGTAGGTGAGCTTATCGGCCGAGATCGTTTTACGCGCCACCATCTGTGGGTGCGGCTCGAGCTTCTCGTCGAGACCGTAAAGCTGGTCGTAAATCATCATCGCATGTATGCGCGTGATGGTCGCCGCGGTCGCATGTGGATCGAGCACGCGTAAGTCTGACTGCGGCACAACGCGTAACACATTGTCCGCGCGAGCCCCGCCGAGTGAAAGTAGGAGTGCCGCCACGAGCCAACCAAAGCGTCGCATCATCTGCTCCCGTATGCCACCGCGAGCGTATTGCGTCGCAAGGCCGCGTCAACCGGCCGGCGCGGTCCACCGCCGGGCCAGCTCGGGCACCCCGCGCCGCGGCTCTGTTGCAAAGCTTGCCGCCTTCCGTCGGGATGGGTCCTGGGCGTGGGCGGGGAGCAGGCAGTGTCGGACTTCAAGGGGCGTCACTTCGAGGGCGAGATCGTGCTCTGGGCGGTCCGGTGGTATTCCCGTTATGGGGTGAGCTACCGCAATCTTGAGCAGATGTTGGGCGAGCGCGGCGTCTCGGTTGACCATTCGACGATTTACCGCTGGGTGCAGAAGTATGCGCCCGAGATGGAGAAGCGGCTGCGTTGGCAGTGGCGCGCGCCGCAGTCGACAAGCTGGTACGTGGACGAGACCTAGATACCGTCGGCGAATTCAGGCGGCCTGAGCC
>CAXTCN010000327.1:0-4185 GCA_964242575.1 uncultured Acetobacteraceae bacterium
CGATGGACGCCTGGGCGTCCTGCTGCTCGCGCGCGAAGGGTTCGCGCTTGGAAAGAACTAGGTGCACACGAGCGTTGCGCACGCCACGGATGGTGCGGATGGTGCGGCCGAGCTCGCCTTCGAGCGCGCGCAGCTGGTTCATCCCTTGCTGGAACTGGTTCGAGGTCAGGCTGTCGCCGCGGTCGAACACCTCGTAGCCGACGGACCCGCCGGCGGGGACGCCGTCGCGCGCCATGGCGAGCCGCATGCGGTCGACCTGGTCGGAGGGAACGAATACCTGCGACCCGCCGCCGCGCAGCTCGTAGGGGATGCGCAGCTTCTCAAGGGAGGCCGTGACCTGTCCGGAGTCCCGCAGTTCCAGATCGCCGAACAGCAGCGACATCGGCGCTGCGTTGCCGCGCAGCACGACCGCGCCGACGATCGCCAGGACGACGAGGCCCACGCCGGCGATCCCTGCCAAGCGCATCGCGCCAAGTGACTTCAGGCTGTCGAGGAATTGCTTCAACGCGAGCCCTGGGTGGTAAAGTGGGTCGGCATCGAGCCGGCCAGCGGCCCGTACCCAGATTGCATCACGGCGCTCTCCATTGCTGGAATAACTTTATAAGCGTGCCGGAGCATTTGCGGGTGGGCCGGCGACGCTTTCCGCCAGGACTGGGAAAAACCTTCCAGCCTGCCGCTCGTCCACAAGCCGGATGTCCCCAGCAACATCGGGAACCTCCACCCCCAGCCCTCGCTGGCAAGCGAGCCAGAAGGCGGCGTGGCCTGCCTTAGCCGGCCACGGAAGGCTCCTGGCCGGCCTGCTCCCGGACCCTCTTCCTCAGCTCGAGCTCGTATCGTGCCCGCACCGCGGTGGCATCATCGCCATCGTAACGGTCCTCGACCCCGGCAACTAGGATGGAGCGCGCGATCTCGTACTCCAGCGCCGTCGCGAGATGCGCGGTGGCATCGAGGTTGCCGATCCTGCACGCCTCATAGAAGGATCCTGTGATGCGGTCGGAGAGCCGCTGGCTGTAGCGGGGCTCGGCCCCGTCGCCGGCTTGCCCGAGACCCTTCTTGATCCGTAGCACCACCAGGTTCGACTCCACCCCATTCAAGGGAAAGGGGGCATTGCCGTCTGTAATCTGGTCCATGTCGTCCGCCTTTGGTTCAATCCGCCGTTGGCAAGGTCCGGTGACCGGGACGGCCCGGATCAGGCCGGAGGCCCACTGCCCCTGCCCGCCCACCTGTCACAGCGCGCGGGCTGCCCTGTTCAAAAGCTCGCTCGGCCGAGCGAAACCACCTTGTCGTAGCCAACCGATGCCGCGCCGAACCGGAGCTGGACCGCTTGGTTCGATTGCTCGGCCCCGGTGACGGTCCCAACCGCACGCACGTCCAGGGCGGTGCCCGCGGCGGTCACGGCAATCCCGTAAGCGCCATCGGGCAGTTGCTCGCCGTGCGAGCCCGTCCCGTCCCACGTCCAGCTGTTGGAGCCGTCAACGGCGTCCAGCGTCTCGCTGTGGACGGGGGAGCCGTTCGCGTCATAGACGGATATCTGCACTGGCTGCGCCCCGCCACTCTGGAAGTCGGCCTGCGCCAGCCCTTTCTGCAATGGAAGGACGCCTCCGGAAACGGACACCTCGGTGCCTATGAGGCCCGAGGCCTGGCCGAGCTGCTGCGCCAGGCTTGCGGCCAGCAGCTGGCTTAGGGTGGCGTTGGTGCTGATCTGCTCGGACACCGCTGTGAACTGCACCAGCTGGCTCGTGAACTGGTTGGTGTCCATTGGGCTGGTGGGGTCCTGGTTCTTCAACTGCGTCGTCAACAGCGACAGGAAATCGTCGAAGTTGCCGGCCAGCTTCGATAGCGTGTTCGTGGCAGTGGCTGCCTTGGCGCCGCCGCCCCTTGCCGCGGCGGCAGCGTTCGCTGCGTCGATCGGGGCGGCGTACGTGCTCGATATGGTCATGGGAGACTCCGTGGTTGCTGGTTGAGCGATTGGTTGTGCATCAGGCAGTGACGTCGACGCCGCCCCGGGCCGCCGCGCTGGAAGCCAGGGAAAGCCGGGCATCCGGGTAGGAACCGCGGCCTGTCTCCACACCGGAAGGTCCGCCATGCTGTTCGTCCTGCATGCCCCACCTCGCTCCGCCTTGCCCCGGATGCCCGCCTCCGTTGTCCCAGGAAAAGGAGAGGGCGTGGTCATCCCGGCCGTGTCCCGACTGGTCCAGCGCCCGCACCAGCGCCGCCTGGTCGGTCCGCAGCAGGTCCAGGGTCGCGAGCCGTTCCGCCTGCACGTGGATGGTGGTCGTGCCGTTCGCTTGCCGTTCCACCGTGATGCCGATGCGTCCGAGCTCGTCCGGTGTGATGGAGACCGATACCCTGCCAGTGGACGAACTCCTGTGGGACATCGCCTCGACCGCGGCAACCACCTGATCCGTCACCGTTGCAGGAACGCCAGCATGGGCGGAGGAAGCCCGGCCTGCCGATAGCCCGCCCGCTTGGGCCAGGGAACCGGAGTGGCCCCGGTCGCCCCCGTGCTGCTGGTCGCCGCCTGGCAGGCCGTCCTCGGACCGGTGCGGTGCATCGAGCTGACCGGATTGCCCGGGGCCGGCCGCACCCAAGCCATCCCCGGACTCGCCGGAGTGTCCTTCGTGCAAGCTCAAGCCCGTATGCCCGGACATGACGCCTACTAGGGCTGCAGGACGTGTGCTTGCGCCCTGCGCCACAAAGCCCGCGGCTTCTATGGTCGCAATCAGGCCACCGCCTGGAGATGCGTCGATGGGAGATAGAGGTGGTGATAGTGTGGGCGGCCATGCGTCGTCCGCCCGATCCGGCACCTTGCCCGTGTCATGATCGGACACCGCCTTGATCCCCGATGGCGACACGGCCGCGGATGCGGGAACTGCATCCAGCCTCGCCGCCAGTGGCGCATCCTGGCTGACAGCAGCGTCTAAGCCCCTCTTTCCGCTATCCGGCGATCCAGTGCGGCTGGTCTGTAAACGAACGCCTCCTGGAGCAGGCACTGGCGCTGCCGCACTCGCCGCCGCGGCAAGTGCGACAGCCGGAGGGGCAGCACGATCCATGGCATGGGCGTCTGCGAGACGTGTGGCCTCTACCGCCTCCGCAACGCTAGTGCTGGCCGTCGGCAGGGTAAGCGCTGCCGTGCCCGGCGTAGCCGGCGTGCCGAGGGCGCTGCCTGCAAGCGATGCGGGAACGGCTGGCAGGATCCCTGGCTCGACTACCGCGGCGTAAGATGGCGTAAGCGCCGCCTCGCCGGACTGGATTGGCGCGCCAAGGGCACTGCCTGCAAGCGGCAGGAGCGCATCCGGCGGCATATTTTGCTCCGCGCCCCTGGCGTGGGAGGACGGGAGCACAAACCCGTCCATTTCCGGCGCAGTCCGAGATGCTGTCACCGCGAAACCCACCGCGTTCGCGTCCTGCGCATTCTCCTTTGCGGCCGATGGAGCAAGCGCACCGCTTGGAGCCGGGAGCAGCCGGATGACTGGAGCTGAAATGCCCGGTTCCTCGGAGCCCGGAGCCGTGCTGCCCGGCGGCAGGGGAACGGAAAGGAAGCTGTCTTGCTGGGTCTGCGCCGGGAAGATGCCCGCGCCTTGCGAACCCCAACCGCCTTCGGGCGGCGCGGCATCTATGCCGTTCGCCCGGCCCGCATCGTCCGCAGGCTCGCCTTCTTCCAGGTCAGGCACCGCGTTTGCCAGCGCTGCAAGCCAGTCTCGGATAACCCAACGATCTGTCGCCATGCCTACCCCGGCATGGACCAGGATGCCTTTCGCAGGCTGCAGAACGGGATCGGTCCACTTTGCGCCGCTGGCGCTGGGGCTGTCCTTGACGTCATCCCCCAACCCGTTGCTGCCAACCACCCCCGCTTTGGGTGCGTCTTGCGTGGCTGCCGCCAGCGCGTCGACGAACCCGGGCTCAGACGGTGCCGAACGGCCGGCCTGCAGCCCGTCGGCCGCGGCGCCATGCAATCGTATGGCCGAGGTCGCCTTCAACGCAGCCATTCCGGTTTCGCCATCGCGCGGTCTCCCTATCCGGAAAGTACATATATGCGGTGAAGAAAATTCGCGTTCGAGGTAACGCAAATTCTCCAGACGCTTATGTGAATATCAAGCGCAGGAGATCACATGTCATTATTTGGTTCGCTGAACACCGCCGTTGGTGGATTGAACGCCCAGTCGGTCGCGCTGGGCTCGATCA
>CAXTCN010000328.1:0-4180 GCA_964242575.1 uncultured Acetobacteraceae bacterium
CGTGACGCGCTTCGCAGCCCTGGCCCAGGCAGCCTGAATTCGACGACAGTATCAATACCTCATCAAGGTGCCACTTGTCCCCCAATCGAGGCCTGCGACGTTTCAGCATGTTGGCGAACAGGCGGCCGAAGCGCAGGCCCCACTCGCGGATGCTCTCGTAGCTGACCAGCACGCCGCGCGCGGCCAGGATCAGTTCGACGTCACGCAGGCTGAGGCTGAAGCAGTGATACAGCCACACCGCGTGCTGGATCACCTCAACCGGAAAGCGGAAACCACGATAGGGATTGGGCGACGTCGTCATGCCGCGCACGCTGCCATCTCCGCCCCGACTTCGCCAACCTGACAACGCTGCCGAACCTGCTGGCGCCACTGCGAAAGCGCCATCGCAAGCCTCACTGCGGACGGCGCCTACGGCCGTGACCCCGTCTACCAGGCCGCAGCGGCCCGGCAGCTGGGATCACCGATCGAGGTGATCATCCCATCCAGGGCCGACGCCGTGCTGAGCACAGCTGATCTGGATCAGCAAAGCCCGCGCGACTGTCACATCCAGCTCATGACCGAACGGGGCCGCATCAGATGGCAGCGCGCGACCGAGTACGGAAGACGCAACCACGCAGAAACCACCATGGGCCGCTACAAGCACCTGATCGGGCCCAAGCTACGCCCCCGACTCCGGCCCGGTCAGCATGGTGAGGTCACCCCCGCCGTCCAAGTACTCAACCGCACGATCCGCACCGTCAAGCCCATCAGCATCCGCCGCTGAACCGTGCAGGTCAGGGACCCTGCCGCCCGTGCTCGGGTCCATGCACCAACGCCCGCTGAACTAAAACAGTTTTCAGAAATTCCGAGGGTTTGAACCCAAAACCCCGACTTGCGATCTATTCAAGACCGACGAGGACGCGCGACCCCCAGGAAGCACGTCCCCGAGGTCGGTTGCTTAGCTCCGGCGCTTGGCCACCGGCTTCTTGACGGCTTTCGGCTTGCCCTTCTCGTCCTCCTCGCCAGGTTCCTCGTCCGCGTCCGGCTCCCTGCCCTCGTCGTCCTCTCCGGCTTCGGCGGACGCCTCGACGTTGACGTTGCCTTCGGCGATCTTACTGAGTGCCTGGTCGTCGCTGCGGGCCGCATCGCGCAACGTTTCCAGTTCCTTGACGGCGGCGTCCAGGCCCATCTGCCGCGCGAACGCCAGCAACGAGCCGTAGCGGGTGACCTCGTATGTCTTGATGCCCTGCACGCCGGCGATCAGGGCGGCATCGAGCACGGGGCCAGGCTCGCCCTCCTCGATCGCCTCCTGGCATTCGGCCAACAGGCCGTTCATGGCCTCGCACGCCTTGCCGCGAGGTCGCTTGTCGATTGCCTCGAACACGCGGTCGAGCGCCTCGATTGGTTCGTTCGCGTGCTCCTTGGCCTTCCGCAGGATCGCACGGACCTCCTCGTTCCCGACGGCCTTCATGATCTTGCTGGAGGATTTCGCGAATGCCTTCTCGGCATAGTAGATGTCCTGCAGGAAGTGCAGGAACAGATCGTTCATCGTCTTCATGATCTTGCTCCGAGGCCCGGCTGCATCGCCGGGCAGCCGGGCCAACGCCGGCAACGTGGACGGGTTCGCATCGTGGTGGCGCCTCTTGGCCTGTCGGTGGTGTAGGTGTGAGAATTTACCGCGGCGCCCGAACGAAGTGGGTCCGACGACGGTGTGCGCCGGACTTCGCGCGCCGTTTCCTCGGCAAGGGTCCGCAGTGGACCTCGGTGAGCTCGGTGCATCGAGGCGTCGGCAACCGGCAGGTGGAGGAAGCCGGGCTAGGGGTCGGTTCAGGACTCGTGCTTGTGCCGCGCGCGGCACAAGCACGAGTCCTGAACCGACCCCTGCTCCGCCAACGCCTGCTGCTCGCAGCGTAACGACCACACGAAGGGCGGAAGAGCCACTTTTCAGCGGGTAGACCAGTCTCGCTGAATCATGATTTCGGATGTTTGTTAGATTGTGTTCGCACATACCTCCCGGATATCAACATGCAGTTTCTCGTGGAGGAGCGCCAAAATGGCCAAGCTGTCGGATGCAGTGCCCATTCCCAACGGCATCAACCACAACCTCAAGTCGGCACCGCCATCGGTGATGCAGGCGAAGCTCGGCACGCCGGGCGCGCTGACCCCGAAATGCGCGCCGCCAACAGGGTCTTTCAAATCGCGGATCGCCTGGAGCGTGGATGTCGGGCCGTTTAAGGTTTCCGGCCTGGACTACGCGGCGGAAAGCCTGAAGCACGTGTTCGCCGAGGTGCGCGACGAGAACCTGGCGGTGGCATGACACATTGCGCACCGCGGGGATGCTGTGCGTGCGATCCGTCAAGCACAGCCCGACGAAGTTCTCGAACCACAGCTAGGGCTGCGCCATCGACCTCTACTTCGGCGAGGGGGTCATGCCGATGGGCAACGCCTACACCCAGGCGGGCTTCCTGCATCTCTGGAAAGCGTTCAACAAGTACGGCTGGCATTGGGGGCGGGCTTCTCGGGCGCCAGCGTCGACAGCAGGCACTTCGAGCTCGCGCGGTCGATGATCGAGTCCCTTCCCAACGGACCGTTCTCCCCTCCGGCGCCCGTACCCGCAGAGGAATACGTCGCGTCCATAGGCTACGACACCGTCGAGGAGATTGCCTGAGATGCTAAGCTCGACTTTGGCCATCATGCGGCCTGGCAAAGCGCGTAGGCTATGCCGTCTCGGAGCGCTGGCCGGAGTTTTCGCACGTCTGAGGTTCTACGAGACGTGACGAAACCCTGTTCGCGCCAGATTTCCCGTCGCACCGCAGCGAGGGTGTCGGGGAGGTCGGACGTTGCTTGCGACACCAAGCGCTGGTCGCGACGGCGCGGCGTGCCTGGGGCGTGAGCTGCCGTCCCAGCAGGGTCACAAGCGAGAACAAGCCGAGCAGGCAGGGCGTGGTGCGCGCGATGGCCTTGTCCGACCATTGGCGCTGTGTCTCCACGCCGAGGTGGTCGCGCGTCTCCCGGAACGTGACCTCCCTCTGTCAGCGCTGGACGAACCAGCGCAGGACCTGGACAGGGTCCTGCACCGGGTCGGTGCAAAGCAGGGCCTGCGGGTCGAAGCGGCCCAGGGGATCGCGGATCAGAACCCAGCGGATCGGGACAACGGGCATCCCGCTGTGGCGCCACGCGGCGGTGCTGGTGCTGACCTCGACGGTGCGCTCGCCCTCGCCATGCCAGCCCGGCACCGTGATGCGCTGCCACGTCGCGGCCGGGTCGGCCAGCACCGCGGACAGGGTGGCCAGGCGCTTGCCCTTCGTGCGTGGCCGCCCTTTGGTGCCAGGCAAGCGCGACGGCGCCGGGTCGTACAAGGCAGCGTCGAGCCGCAGGCGCGTGACGCAGGCAACACCGCGGCGGCTGATCGCTGCCAGCAGTTCCAGGGCGGCAAAGCCGCCGTCGGCCACCACGACCAGCTTGCGGCCGGGCAGCCAGCGGCGGGCTTGCAGCACAAGCTGCCGCCCCCAGTCCGTCAGCTCCTTGTGCCGCCGCCCACGCTCTTGGCAATGGCGCTCCGAGGGCGCCAACGCCGTCAGGAACGGCAGCGCCCAGGTGCGTCCCGCCCAGGGCACCGGCGCCAGCAACATGAGGCTCAGCCAGCGCAAGCCGCTCGCTTTGACGAAGTGCCCGTGGCTGGACCGCACGGGATCGCGGTAGATGCCCTTGGCGGCAATGCGCTTGCCGCGCCGGCGCTCGATCGTGTCGTCAATCCCCAGCACGACCGGCCCGCTCGGCGCAAAGGCGGCGATCAGCAGGCCGAGCAGCAGGCGCGCGGCGGCGCGCGGGCACCAGGCGGCGCGGTTGAGCACGCGATGGCAGTTCACGAACCGCCGCTCGCGCGCCAGGCCGGTGATCCGCAGCACGCTGGCCACCGTGCGCCGGCCCGGGGCAGGATGGCACCAACCAGCAGCACCTCGGCGTGCCGCCAACTGCATTGAAGGAATACGGGCGCAAAGGTTAGGATGACCGCGGCGAAGCGGGGCGGCAGGCGAGGCATGGCGGCGTCTCTTGGCGGGGACACGCCAGCTTAACGCGCCAACCCACTCCGCCACCTACCCCTCGTCAGCCCGCCCAGGATTGGCCAAAGTCGAGCTAAGGTAAGGGAGTGTCAAAAACCTGGGGCAGCCCGCTTGCTGGTCTCGGGCTGATTGGTCTG
>CAXTCN010000329.1:0-4155 GCA_964242575.1 uncultured Acetobacteraceae bacterium
GAGGCGCTTGGGCAAGATTGGCTTTCAGAAAGGAGTTGTGTTCCTCCTATGTGCTTATCCGAAGCCGCAACGACAGCACGGAAAGTGCGCAAGAACCAGAATGCAGGCGCCACTGACATCCGAAGCCGCGGTCGCGAAGGGCGCCCGCGCCCACACGGACCAGCATGGCCTCCACGCGCGCCTGCCCGCCTGGGGCTGCCGGCGCAAGACGGCCTGCCATGGGCGCGGCGCGTATGCCCGCGACGAGGAGGGGGACGGGTCCTGCGAGGCGCACGCCAACACGGTCGAGGGCTTCTGGCCGCTGCTGCGCTCCTGGTTGCGCCCGCGCCGGGGCATCTCGCAGGACAAGCTGCCGCTCTGCCTCGGCTTCTCCCAGTTCACGCACAACGCGCGCCGACGCGGCAAAGCCCTGCTCGACGCCCTTGTTGCGGCCCTGGTCGCATGACCTCGGCCCACCACCACAGAACCCAACAAGAGCCTCGGCTCAATACCCGACCGCCGCGACGCCAGCTCGGGATCACGAGCTTCACAATGACCTCCTCTGGCACGGCAGGATGATGGTGGGTTGATTTCTGCAGGGTTGTCGTGGGCGGAAACGCCCTGTCCGGCCCGGAAATCTGTTACTCACGACAACGGCTTGGTTGTCGTGAGGCGGTGCCTGCCGTCCCAATCCGTCCAATCAGACGCCCCGGTGCGCCAGTCTGCGCACCGGGGCGTCCTGTCGGATGCTACTCCGCAGCCCTCCTCGGCGCGATCTGCTCGATTTGCGCGCCGCTCAGCGGCTCGACGGGACCGAGCACCGGCTCGTTGCCCATAGGTTCGGCCTGCATGGCCGTGAACTGCCCCTTGCCGTCGAGCGACGGGCCTTGAGTCCATCGGCCCGGCTGCGGCGGCGTCGCGTTCCTGTCGGTGCCGAAAAGGCGTAGCTGAACTTCTGGTTCTCCTGGCTCTGGTCGAAGGAGTTCGGCATCGGCAACGCGCCCTGGTAGCCGCCGAGTTCCTCGACCACCGCCAGCCATTGCTGCTGGTGCATCGTGTCGCGCGCGATCAGGAAGCTCAGCATGTCCTTCATGCCGAGGTCCTTGGTCGCGTTATAGAGCCGCACCGCCAGCACGCGCCCTGTCGACTCCGCCGCGACGTTGCAGTACATGTCCGCCGCCAAGTTGCCGCTGGCGTAGATGTGCGACATGTCGAACGGTATGCCGTCCGAGTTGACAGGGAGGGCGGCTTTGCCGGTCGAGAGCAGGTGCCGCTGCAGCATGCCCTCCACCACGTGGCGGGGACGCTCGCCGCCCATGATGGCGTTGACGACCGGGTGCGCCTCGGCCGCGGTCTCCTGCAAGGAGAGCGGCGCGTCCTCCAGGTTCAGCGCCACCGCCGTCGCCAGCATCTCGATGTGGCCGATCTCCTCGGTCGCGGTGTGCAGCAGCATGTCGCGATACTTGTTGTCCGGCGCGCGCGATCCCCAAGCCTGGAAGAAGTACTGCATGCAAACGCGGATCTCGCCCTCGACGCCGCCGATCGCCTGCTGGAGCTAGCGGGCGAACAAGGGATCCGGGGTCTCGACCCGGACCGGGTATTGCAGGCGCTTGTCGTGAAAGTACATTGGCCCATCCTCCATGTCATTGTTGGCGCGGCAGGAACGACGCCGCTCGGAAAGTGTTTGCAGCCGACGCTTTCACATACTGGGTAGGAGTGTCAGGACAGGATGCAAAGCGAGTTCCATGACGGGTGCCTCTACCTGCACCGCACGCCCGAGGAGCGGGAGCCGCTGCTGAAGCGCCTGCGCCGCATCTAGGGCCAGGTGCGCGGGCTGCGGCAGATGATCGAGGAGGACCGTTACTGCCCCGACGAGATGCAATAGGCTAACGCGATTACGGCAGCGGAGAAAAGGCGACGATGAGTAGGAGGACGCGACCACATCCGCATGTGATGGTGTTCTCTGCCACTAGGCCGAGTTCGCGACGGCGCCGGGCTGGATGGCGGGCAAGAACCTCCCCGCCTATCAGGACGAGGCCTGGCCGTTCACGGTGCTGGGCATGGCCTGGTGCTCAAGCTCCGCATTCACCACGGCGCCGATCAGGACCGCTACGCTGGACACCCAGGCCCACAGCATGAAGCCGAGCACGGCGCCGGCCGAGCCGTAGAGCCAGTTATAACTCCCAATATCCTGCACATACCACGAGACGGCCGCGGAGCAGAGCAGCCATCCGAACGCCGCGACCGCACCGCCCCAGCTCACCCACTTCCAAGGCGGAGAGGTCCGGCTTGGGCCGTGCCGATAGACGTATGCAAGGGCGATGGACGCCACGACGAGCAGGACCGGCCAGCGCAGCAAGCGGAGCAGCCAGCCCATGCTGCTGCCCGGTCCAGCTTGGTCGCCCAGCGCCAGCGGCAAGGCCAAGACGCCGCCGAGCGCCAGTGCGACAAAGGCCAGGGCGCCAAGCGCCACCAGCAGCCCGGTGCCGATCATGCGCCTCAGGCTCCGGCTCTCCTGCACGTGGTAGATGAGGTTCAACGCCCCCATCAGGTGCATCGCTGCGGCCGTCGCGCTCCAGAAGGCAGCCGCAGCAAGGCCGATGCCCAGGCCGGGCCGGCCACCGCCATGCGCCGCAGCGCGCCTTACCACGTCGCCCACCACCTCTGATGCGCCAGCCGGAAGCGAGCCGGCGAAGCTTCGAAGGCGTTCTGCGGCCATCACTGGATCGGCCACCGTCCCGCTGAGCAGGACCAGGGAGGCAAGCGCCGGAAAGACGGCGAGCAGGGCGTAGAACGCCACCGCTGCCGCCTCGCCCAGCAGGCGTTCCTGGAAGGCGCGCTGGACGGAGCGCCGCAGCACTCGTCTCCAGCCGGGCACGGATAGGCGCGCGGGGATCGGCATGCGGCGTCTTTCTAAGGGTGACCCGGCAGCGGCTTTACGAACCAGAGCGGTTTGGAGGTGCTTCAACAGCATACCGTCCTGGAACGCAGCAGCGTAAGGATCGGTGCTATCGCATCGTCTCATACCGGTCGCCTTGGAGGCAGTCTCTTTAATAAATCCCTTCTGCTGATCTCAGGCTCGGCGTGATTTCTCCTGAACTCTTCTGCGCCGCCCGTGTTCGACCCTGGGACGGCAATGCTGGAGGTGCGTGGGTGTTTGACGCCGCCCCAAAAGAACAGGGTGCAGCCCCGCATTCCGCAGGCGCCACAGTCGCGCTTGCCCCCTCGCCGCCCGCTTCGGACCCAGAGGCGCACACGACGGCCAGAACGGCCCTGCGGTCCTGGCTGCGGCGCCTTGACTGGCGCGTCCCGCTCGCCCTCGCGGCCACCTACGCCTTCTTCGGTTCCGGCCCGGCCGGCGCCAAGGCAGCCCTGGCCAGCCTACCCCCGCTCACCCTCGTCGCGGTGCGGGGCTTGGTGGCCGGCGCGCTGCTGCTCGCCTGGGCCATCAAGTCCGGGGCGCAGCCGCCCAGCCGCCGGCAATGGCTGCCTTCCGTCGCAATCGGCATCCTGATCCTCGCCCTGGGAGCTGGCGGCGCCACCGTCGGCCAGCGCAGCGTCTCGTCCGAGATCGCCGGCGTGCTGTCCGCCTTGCTGCCGCTCATCGCCGCCTGCCTCGGCTACGCGATGTTTCGCGAAACCCTGCCGCGCCGCGCCGTACTCGGCCTGGCGGTGGGCTTTGCAGGCGTCGGCCTTCTTCTCAGGCCTGGATCGAACCTGGACCCGTTCGGCGTAGCGCTTATCGTCGCGGGCCAGGTGTCCTGGGCGTTCGGGGCGGTGTTCGCGCCGCGCTTCAACCTTCCCGACGACCCCCGGGTCACCGCGGGAGTGGAGCTTCTGGGCGGCGGCGCCGTGCTGCTCATTGCGGCCATGCTGCTCGGGGACGTCAAGGGGCTGGAACTGAGCGCCGTGACCTTGCAGTCCTGGTTGGGCCTGGGATGGCTCACCCTCAGCGCCGTGGTCGGGTTCACGGCCTTCGGTTTCTTGGCCAAGACAGTGTCGCCCTCCGTCGCGACCACGTTCTCCTACGTGAACCCGGTCGTCGCGATCGCTCTCGGGTGCCTGTTGTTCGCGGAGCCGCTGAGCGCGCGCATGCTGCTCGCCACGGCGGTGATCGTCGTCGGCGTGTGCCTGATCGTCTCGACACGAACGGAGACCCCTTCCCGGGTGCATCAC
>CAXTCN010000330.1:0-4143 GCA_964242575.1 uncultured Acetobacteraceae bacterium
CATCACTCGCCGCACCTGGGCCAGAGCAGTCAGTGGATAGGGCGTCTGGTATAAGTTGAGCTATCCCCCCGACTAGCCGCTGTGTAACCGCCAGATGGGCGGACCCCCTCGGGAAGCGCGTGCCGCAGAAACTCAGGAAAACGGAAACGCACGTGTGACCAATATAAAAATGCCGCGGCCATAAACTCGGCGCTTCAACGGGCGTCTGCTTTCGGGCGCTGCCACCGACGCCAGGTATGTCTGAAACGGGCGCATAGCGGACCATCATAGCCGAGTGTCCGTTTGGGCTTCGTTTGACGGACACCGACAGCCCTGACCCATTGGTGGAGGCGGTACGGCGTCAGGTGGCCAACCCGCACAGCTTCGTGGTCAATGAGCTTATTTGATCGACGCGGCCCAGCATATCCGCACGGCACGGCGCGCAGCGGAGTTGGCCAAGCAGCCGCCCCGTGCCGCAAGCGACTGAGTGTCTGACCACAATCATATTGAGTTTTACCAACGGGTTAGCAACATATGGTCAGGCGACTACGAGTATCGTAACGAAATAAACTGAATGATATCAGCATGCTAAATTTTACAAAGAACCCGTAAGCTCCTGTTATTGCTACAAGTTATTTTGGTTAGACACTGAGAGAGGAAGAATAGACAGTGACCTACGCCGTCAAAGAGCTGTTCGCGACGTTGCAAGGCGAGGGCGCCCAGGCCGGGCGCGCGGCCGTGTTCTGCCGCTTCACAGGCTGCAATCTGTGGTCTGGCCGCGAAGAGGACCGTGACGGCGCGACCTGCCGCTTTTGCGACACCGACTTCGTGGGCCTGGATGGGTCCGGTGGAGGGCGGTTTGCGACCTCCGATACGCTTGCAGGCGCGATTGAGGCGGCTTGGTCCGGCGGAAGCGACCGGCGTTATGTTGTGTTCACCGGCGGCGAGCCGCTGCTGCAGCTCGATGCGGCCCTGGTCGAGGCTGTGCACGCACGCAGTTTCGAAGTGGCCGTCGAGACCAATGGCACGCTGGACCCGCCACCGGGGCTGGACTGGATCACAGTCAGCCCCAAGGCAGGCGCGCCGTGGCGGCTGCACTCGGGATCGGAGCTGAAGCTCGTCTACCCGCAAGCCGGGCTGGAGCCTGACGCGCTGCCGCGGGACCTGCGCTTCGCCCACCACTGGTTGCAACCGATGGACGGGCCGGACCGCGCCGTCAACACGGCAGCCGCGGTAGCATACTGCCTCGCCCATCCCACTTGGCGGTTGAGCCTGCAAACCCACAAGCTGATCGGGATACCCTGACCGGTGTTCGAACTTGCCAAGCAGTTCCGCTTCGACGCGGCTCATACCCTGTCCGGGCGCGCGGTGAACGCCGAGCCGAGCCGGCGCATCCACGGCCACTCTTATCGTGCCGAGGTCGTCGTGCGCGGCACCCCCGACCCGGCCACAGGCATGGTGGTGGATCTCGTCCTGTTCGAGCGTGCTCTGGAAGGGGCACGAGATGGGCTGGACCATCACTTTCTTGATGAGGTGGTAGACCTCGGCCCGGCCACCATGGAGAACCTGGCTGCCTGGATTTGGCGCGCCGTTGCCCCTAACTGCCCCGGTCTGGCGCGTGTCGCCGTGCATCGCGACAGCAACGCGGAAAGCTGCACTTATTTCGGTCCTGGGGGCAACGGGAGCTGAAAGGCCAAACGCGCCGGCAGCGTTCCAAAGGTTGCGGTGACGACAAAGGCAGTGTTGGTGCGTGGGTGCCCCGCTAACCTGACCCTGGGGGCGCAGGCATGTTCCTTTCATACCGTTCAAGCACAACGCCGCCCACAGCCATCACACTCCGCGCGCCCGCTACCGCATCACGAAGTGCAAGCTTCGATCTTATGCGTCGGCGACTAGGATCGCCGGCATACTAACGATGGCTGGAACTGAGTTCAGGACCATCGGCTGCCGCGGTGCTCCAAGCCGACCAAGGAGGCCAGAACTGACGAACTGGCTTTCTGGTACGCATAAGGAAATTTCTTATTCTCGTCAGTGACATAACGGAAAACGAATTAAGAGTTTCTGCATCGCGTAGCCGATGTAGAAACTTGGTTGGGCTGAACGCCATGGCACGGACGGCTGGGTTGGTGGCCTATGGAGATTTCAGGCCAGGGTCCGGCTTGGGAGCTGGACGGGTCCGAACGTTGGCTGGCCCGGCGGCACTGCAACGCGGGGTTCCGTGCGTTCAGGCATGGCAACCCGGGTGGGCGTGGGTGATGTGACGGCATCGCCGGCTCGAACCGGCCTGTCTGGAGCGCCATGCCCGCGCCTTGGGCGACAAAGGGCAGGCGCAGGGCCGTAGTCCGGTGTCGCTTGGCCTGGCAGAGCGAAGCGGTGATTGTCGAACAGCCCGGTGCCGCCGCGTCATGGTCCTCGCGCCTGCTTGGGGGAGAGGCGACGGATGCGGACCAGGTGTCCTTGCCGGCAACACGGGCAGGTGCGGGGTTCGTCAGGCCGCATGCGGTTGGAGACCAGGTCAGCAGCGTCCTCGACCGGCTCGGCATGGCGCGCGGTTGCTGGGCGGTCGAGTTGCAGGAGGAGGCGGGCGCGGGCGGCCTGCTCACGCCTGGCCGGGTGTCAAAGGCCGAAGTAGCGGACCTTGTGCAGGCCCTTGGGCAGGACGTGCTGCAGGAACCGGCGCATGAACTCGTGGCCGGGAACGCGGCTTGTTCGCCACCGGTTGGATTTGCGGTGCTTGTGACGGATGGTCATCGCTTGGTCATCAAGGCCGACGATGCGGGCGTTGGTGATGGCGACGCGGAACACGTAGCGGGCGAGATATTCGAGCACGGCTTGCTCGCCCTCTCCCCAGGCGGTGCAGTGGACCACCCAGGGCTTGGACCAGGCGGCCTCGGGCAGCACGAGGTCGGGGCGGCGTGCCGCGAACCCCGCCCTGAGCTTGCCGCGCACGAGCTTGGCCAGCGCCTTGGCTGGCACGAGGAAGTCTTTGCGGGCCGGGTGCCACAGAAGGCCGTCATCGCAGACGCCGCCGCCGGTGACCAAGCAGTGGACGTGGGGGTGGAAGGCGAGTTGCTGGGTCCAGGTGTGCAGGACCGCGAGCACGCCGACGGTGCCGCCGACGTGGCGGGGGTCGCGGGCGAGTTCGATGATCGCCTCGGCTGCGGCCTTCATCAGGATGGCGTAGCCGTCGCGCTGGTTGGCACGCAGCACCTCGCGCAACTCCTCGGGCACGGTGACGGTGACATGGAAGTAGCGGCTGGGCAGCATCTCGGCACGGCGGGCGTGCAGCCAGCGCTCGGTCTGGTCGGCATGGCATTTGGGACAGCTCCGGTTCTTGCAGGAGTGATAGGAGAACCTCTCGGCGCTGCACTCGTCGCAACGCCAGAGGTGCCCGCCGAGGGCTTCAGTGCGGCAGGCCAGGATGTCGGTGATGGCGCGCTGATGCGATGGCAGCATCGACGCGCCATGGGCCGCCAGGTAGTCGGGGGCAAAGCGGCGGAACACATCCGCCACCTCGATCACGGCCGGGGCGCCGCGTCAGAGGCCGGTCATCAATCGGTCTAGAACGCCTCGCAGCGAGACGCGGGTCGGCTCGGTCAGGTGTGTGTAGATGGCCGTGGTGGCGATGTTGGCGTGGCCGAGCAGGATCTGCACGACCCTGGTGTCGATGCCATGTTCGAGCAACCGCGTCGCATAGCTGTGGCGCAACGAGTGCGCCGTGATCGGCTGCGTGATGTTCGCGGCAGCGGTCGCAGCTCTGAACGTGCGCCCCAGCACGTGCGGGCTGACCGGGTTGGCGCCATCGCGGTTGGGAAACAGCCAGCGCGGATGGCGATGGCTCCGCCACAGGCCGCGCAACTCGTCCAGAAGGGGTGCCGGCAGCGGCACCAGACGCTGCTTGTCGCCCTTGCCGATGATGCGCAGCAGATAGCTGGCGCCGTCGACCGCGCCGACCTCCAGGGTCGTGGCCTCGCTGATCCGCAGACCGCAGGCATACATGAGCGCGAGGCAGGTTTTGTGGTTCGGGTTGCTGACACAGCCCAGCAGCCTACGGACATCCGCATCCGGCAAGGCAACTGGCAGGCGGCGCTGCTTCGGGGGACGTATCCTTTTTTTCTAGGCCGGCAAAGTTGGCTGTTTGCTGAGGTTCTGCGTTGCGGTTTT
>CAXTCN010000331.1:0-4121 GCA_964242575.1 uncultured Acetobacteraceae bacterium
TGCGGGCGCTCCATGCCGCATCGAATCCATGCTGCTTCAGCATTGGCAGGCCGGCCTCACCGCGGCCTACCTGGAACGGGGCGCAGCAGTGTGCGGGAGCGGGGTAGCAGCGATGCCGTTCAAAAGTCGGGCCGGGGAGGTCCTCCAAATTGCTGGTTGAGCATGGGAAGTTGCTTCCTGGCGAGGCCGCAGACAGGAACTCGGATATCGCGGGCCAGCACTGGGACGTGGTGATCATCGGCTCCGGGCCGGGTGGCGGCACGCTCGCCTTGCGTTTGGCCCAGACAACCGACAAGCGCGTGCTGCTGATCGACCGCGGCCACGCCCTCCCGCGGGAAGCCGAGAATTGGCAGTCCGATCAAGTGTTCGGCGCCCGGCGCTATGCCACGAACGAGACTTGGCGCGACAAGCGCGGACGTGGGTTCAAGCCGCAAGCGCATTACGGGGTGGGCGGCAACAGCAAGCTGTATGGTGCCGCCCTGTTCCGCCTGCGCGAGCGCGATTTCGGCGAAGTCCGCCACCACGGCGGCATCTCGCCCGCCTGGCCGCTCGGCTACGCCGACTTCGCGCCCTACTACCGCGAGGCCGAGGTGCTCTACCATGTGCATGGTCGTCGCGGCGTTGACCCAACCGATCCACCGGACACGCAGGACTACGCGCACCCTCCCTTGGAGGACGAGCCTGTGGTCGCAGCGCTCGCCGGCAGCTTGGGCCGGGCAGGCTATCACCCGTTTCCATTGCCGATGGGCCTGCTGCGCAATGATGCCGACCCGGACAACAGTCCCTGCATCCTGTGCGCCACATGCGACGGGTTCCCGTGCCTGCTGCACGCCAAGGCGGATGCGGAGGTCATTGCGGTGCGCCCGGCCCTGCGCACCGGCCGCGTCACGCTGCTCCAGGATGCCCAAGCCGAGCGGCTGGTCACCGGGGCAAGCGGACGCGAGGTCGTGGGTGTCGAGTTGGTGCATGCCGACGGACGGCGCGGGACGGTCCGGGGCGACGTGGTTGTCGTGGCGTGCGGGTCCATCAACTCCGCCGCGCTGCTGCTCCGGTCCGCCAACGCCCAGCATCCAATCGGCCTGGCGAACGGCTCCGGTGTCGTGGGCCGGCACTACATGTGCCACATCAACTCGGCCGTTATCGCGCTGATGCCGGAGCTGAACCCGACGCGGTTTCAAAAGACCATCGGGCTGAACGATTTTTACTGGGGTGGCAACGGCCACGACCACCCGCTTGGGCACGTGCAGATGCTGGGCAAGACGGACGCGGGCACCTTGGCGGCCGAGCTGCCAGTCCCCGCGCCCCGCTCCCTGCTCGCCGCCGTCGCGCGCCGGACGATGGACTTCTGGATGATGACGGAGGACCTGCCATCGGCGTCGAACCGCGTCACGCTCGCGCGGGACGGCAGCATCCAGTTGGCTTACACCGTGAACAACGGCACCGCCCACAAACAACTGCGCCAAGCCTTCCAAAAGGCGCTGGACGGCGCCGGGCATCAGATGCGTTTCCTGCCGCGCCGTCTCTACCTTGGCCAGCAGATCGGCCTTCCCGGCGTGGCGCACCAGTGCGGCACAGTGCGCTTCGGCACCGACCCGCAGCAATCGGCCCTCAACCTGGACTGCCGCGCCCACGAACTTGACAACCTTTACGTCGTGGACGGCAGCTTCTTCCCAAGCAGCGGCGCCGTGAACCCGACGCTCACCATCATCGCCAATGCCTTGCGCGTGGCCGACCACATCCGCGGGCGCTTGTCGTGATGGGCGTGAGGTGCGCGGGCGTGATGCTGCCCGTCCGCGACGTGGCGCGCTCCGCCCGGTTCTACGCGGCGCTCCTGGGCCTGCCGCCCTCGGATGGGCCTGTGCTGCATATTGGCCCGGCGGCGGTCCAGCTTCGGCATTCCGACGAACCTGCGGTTCCACGGGCCAGCAACGACGCCGTGTTCCGCCATATGGCCCTGGTTGTCCAGGACATCTTTGCCGCACAAGGACTGGCGCTCGCTGCTGGCGCCGAAGCTACCTCCTCCATGCCGCAGCGTTTGCCGGCCTGGAACCCCGCCGCATCCGGCATCGGGGCCTGGTATTTCCGGGACCCCGACGGCCATCCGCTCGAACTGATCCATTTCCCGCCGGGCAAGGGGAACCCGGCGTGGCAGGAGCGGAGCGACCGGCTGGTGCTCGGGATTGATCACATGGCGCTTGTCGTCGAGGACACGATTGCCAGCGTTGAGTTTTACCGCGGCCTCGGCTTCTGCGTTTCAGGGCATTCGATCAACCTAGGGCCGGAACAGGAGGCGCTTTCCTCTGTGCCAGGCGCTGTGGTGTTGATTACCTCGCTGATAGGGTCCTCAGGCCTGGGTGTCGAGCTGCTGCAATACCTGCGGCCTGGAACGCTGTCGGCGGTTGGCGCAGGGTGCCGGGCCGCCACCCTGATACCCGGCTATGCCGGGCCGGCGTACGATCCTGGCGGGCACATGCTTCAGGATGGGCCATGTTGAGCATCGCACTCTTCCCCGTGGCGCTGCTGTGCGGCGTGCTGTTGACCACGCAGGTCGGCAGCAACTCCATCCTGGCCCGTGCGCTCGGGAATCCATTCGCGTCGGCGGCGGTCAACATGGCCGTTGCCTTGGTGCTGGCTGCCGCGATCCTTTTCCTGGCGCCGGCGCCGCTTCCGGACCGCGAGCACCTCGCCCGTGCGCCCTGGTGGGCGTGGCTGGCAGGTGGGGCACTTGGGATCGCCTACCTGACCGGCAACATCGTCCTGGCGCCCCGGCTGGGCGCCGCGACGCTAACCGGGTTGATCGTCATCGGGCAGCTCACCTGGTCTGTGGCGCTCGACCATTTTGGCTGGCTCGGGTTCGAGCAGCACACGGCGGGCTTGGCGCGGCTTGCTGGCGTGGCGCTGATGGCGGCGGGCGTGCTGCTCGTGGTCCGCGGCTAGATAGGAGGTATGATGGGACTTGGGTTAGTTCGTGACGCAAAAGCCACAGGCGGCAGGGGTGGGGACGTGTGCGCCAAGGGCATCACGCTCCTGACGGCGCAGGAATGAGCGCGGCGCTGCATGGGCAGTGCGCGGTTGTCACCGGCGGCGGGTCTGGCCTGGGCGCCGCCATCGCACAAGCCTTGGCGAAGACCGGCGCTTCTGTTGTGGTGAACTATCTTGGCGCCGGGCAGGACGCCGAGCAGGTGGTCCGCGGCATCGCCGATGCAGGTGGGACAGCGATGGCGGTGGAGGCCGACATTTCCAAGCCGGACGACGTCGGGCGGCTGGTGGACGCAGCGGTGGAGCGCTTTGGCACGCTTGACATCATGGTCGCCAATGCGGGCGTGCAGGTGGATGCGCCGTTGCTGGACATGACGCTCGACCAATGGGAGGCGGCGCTGGCTGTGGACCTGTCCGGCACCTTTCTTTGCCTGCAGGCCGCAGCGCGCGTGTTCGTGCGGCAGGGTGTCCGCGAGGGAGTGTCGCGTGCGGCCGGCAAGGTCATCTGCATCAGCTCGGTCCACCAGGTCATCCCCTGGGCTGGCCACGCGAATTACGCGGCGGCGAAGGGCGGCGTGGAGCAGCTTGTGCGGACGGCGGCGCAGGAGCTGGCTGGGCGGCACATCCGCGTCAACGCAGTGGCGCCGGGTGCGATCCGCACGGCTATCAACCAGTCCGTCTGGTCCGACCCGGTCCAGGAAAAAGCGCTGATCGAGCTGATCCCCTATGGCCGCCTTGGCGCGCCGGAGGATGTGGCCGCGGCGGTAACATGGCTTGCCTCGGACGCCGCTGATTATGTGACTGGCACGACCCTGTTCGTGGATGGCGGGATGCAGCTCTACTCCGCGTTCCGCGGCAACGGCTAGCCGGGCCGCAGCATTCTCAAGTGAGGAGGAGCTAGCAATGTCTTAACAGCCCATCAGCACGCACGTGCACGGGGCGGAGCAGCCGGACGCCTTGGGGCGCCGGCGCTTCGTCATGGGCGCCAGCGTTGCGGCCACTGCGCTTGGCATAGAGGCCAAGGCGCAAGCCGCCACGGAAGCGCCGGTTGCGCCAGGTGCCCGGCTCACGATCGGCAACACAGCCACCGGCGCGCCCTCGCGCATGCACCCTTCCTTCGTGAAGGACGTGGGCCGCCTGCA
>CAXTCN010000332.1:0-4121 GCA_964242575.1 uncultured Acetobacteraceae bacterium
CGCTCAGCCGCCGCGACCGGACCCGCAGGGTCCAGAACCGCAGGCTGGCAGGCCGCCAAGCAGAGCGGCAACGTGAGGCGGGCAACCCAGGTAACTATCGCCCAAGTGCAAGACAGGTTGGGCAAGCGTTTCTGGATTGAATAGGTCTTGGCCTTTTTGGAAGCTGCCGACCTTGTCGACGCCCTTGCTGAAGGAAGCTGCATTGGTTGAACCTTCGAGGTGAGCTTCAGGCCGTGCCGACCCTGACCAGTTGCAATCAGAAGAAGAGCTGGCCCCTTAAGACAATTGCATTGACATCCCGGGGCGCCCGGCCTTCGTCAACGGAGGCGTGCTGATACTCGAGGGTCAAGCGGACTGGCTCCAATGGATACCAGTTCACGCCGGCCGTCCATACGTGCTGCCGGCCCCCGCGCACGCCTGCGCTTTTCAGGTCCACCGCCGAAAACCGGCCAGCAACCTCCACGGCGCCCCACTCGCCAGCCAGCGGGTTGAAGCTGGCATGGGGAACCGGGCTGCCCCAGGCGGCAATCTTCGGCTTCCATTGGCGGGGCTTGCCGAGCACGGTGTAGGCTGCTTGGGCATACCAGCCGGAGAAGAACGGATCGCCGCCCTCACCACTGCCGGTGTGGTCCACCGAAACGCTATACCACTCCGCCTGCGCCCAAAGCCTTCCCCAGCCCAGCCTCTATCCCTCCGAGCTTCGCGCCGCTCGCCGGGACGGCGCCAGCAGACAAGGATTACGGCGCCCGGTCGATTTGCAGCTCCATTTGGTCAGAGAAGGTGAGGGTGCGCCAGCCTGCCCCGTTGCGTGACGGCTGGTAGAGCCAGGCCCCGGACACACCCAGGTGGAGCGCCACGTCCTCGGTCTTGACTGCCAGCCCGGCGGCGCGTCCCAGCACTGCACGCTGGTCGCTGTTGGCGCCCAGCCCCGTCCGTCCCGTGGTCAGGAACACGGCGGCGAACCACCGGTCGCCCCCAGCCCCGACCTGGTCGCCAACCCGGCCCGTCCCGGCAACTAAGGCCGCCGACGATGTTGACGATGCTCGCGCGCTCAAGGAACAGCAGATCGGCGGCGAACTGCGCGTACTCGAGCGTGAAAGCCCACTTGTAGATCCCGCCCGCGCACCACGAACGGTTCCAAGCCCGTGTAGGCGATGTCGGCCTCGAAGATACGTGACACGCTGCCCAGCGTGCCGCCGAAGTCGTAGATCAGGTCGAACTCGAACTGCTTGCCATAGGTGCCTTGCCCGCCCACACGCGCCCGGCGGACGTTGAACCCGGTGCCCTGGCCGCCGCGGCGGGATTGGTCAAAGGTCCCGCCCTCGTCGAGCTGAACCAACACATAGGGTTTGAGGGTCAGCTCCCCCACCCGCACGCTTGGTGTCTCCGCGTGCGCGTTCCAAGCAGGGAGCAGCAGGCCTGTGGCAAGGGCGGCCGCCTTGGGCCGGGTGCTGCGGCGGAAGCGGGGAATGGTCCGCCGAACCGCTGCACTTCGTCCCGTGGCATTCCTGATGCGTGCCTCCGAAGGCTTGGCGGCGAGGCAGCCAGCCTGTCCGGCCTAGCCGTCATCAGGCCGGGACAACGGGCGACTTCCTGGCTTGCAGCGCTTCCGTGACTTGCGGGTCAAGGCGCAGGTGCGACGCGAGCAACTGAGGGGGCGTCAGTGCCATCCACTGGTTGAGCGAGAAGTCGGCATATTGGTCGCTCTTGAACATTTCCAGGAACCGCAGCGGCGTCGTGCCGGTGTTCTCGATGTAGTGGCCCATGGCGAATGGCACGTAGCCGACGTCGCCGGCCCTGAAGTCGAACGTCCTTGCTTGGCCGGCGCCAGCGAACACCCCCATGCGGCCCTCGCCCTCAAGGTAGTACTGCCATTCGTTGGTGTTGGAATGCCAGTGCAACTCGCGCATCCCGCCCGGCTGCACTTCGACCAGCGCAGCGGCGATGGTCTTTGATGCCTTGAACACGGTGGAGTCGGTGATGCGGACGGTGCCGCTTTTGGTGCGGAGCGGCTCTTGCGCCAACATGCGGTGGGTGAACGTGTCGGCCGCTGGCACTTGCGGGACGCCGGCCAAGTGGTCGTTGGCGAGGGGGCCGGGCTTGTCGGCCTTGAAGATGTAAAGCTCCTCTGGCTTGGGCGTGTGGCCGAAGTTGCTGGCGGGCACGCCGAAGTTCTTGGCCAGCACGTCCGCCGGCACGTGGCGGAACCAGTCGCTGATCAGAAAGGTGCTGTCCTCGTCGAAGCCACCATCGTCGAACACCAGCAGGAACTCGCAGCCGTCGCCGCCCAGGCCCTGGATGGAGTGCGGCGTGCCGCCGGGGAAGTACCACAGGTCGCCCACGCCGACATCGTTCACGAACTGGCGGCCCTGCCCGTCAATCGCGGTGACGCGGGCCGTGCCGTACAGCATGTAGGCCCACTCGGCCTCTTTGTGCCAGTGCAGCTCGCGGATGCCGCCGGCGTTCAGGCGCATGTTCACGCCGGCGATGTCCTTCGAAATGCCAAGCTCGCGCACGGTGATCTGGCGCGTCCAGCCGCCGCTTGCTTGCCGCACGTGCGCGTCAGCGTAGGAGAAGCGCAGGTTGGGCAGCGTGCCGCTGTCCGTGGAGGGCGGGTTGAGCAGGTCCGGGTTTTGCCGCTCGCGCGGAAGGTCGCGCGGGCCAGGGTCCGCGCCGCCCACGCCAGGGCCGCGACTGGGCTGCAATGGGTCGTTGGGCGCCTGGGCAGCTGCCACAGTGGCGGTGAACAGGCTGCCAATTGCGGCGGTGGATGCGAGCATGTTTCGGCGAGGCAAGGGATTCATAGGTCACTCCATTTGCATTACTTAAGAACTTGGGCCGCGGGCGGACCGGCCGGCCGGCGCTGGACAAGCTTGATTGAAGGACTTGGCGTCCGAGCCGCACCTGAATTGCTCATGCAGCATCGCCGTTGCGGCGCAGCCCCGGTAGCCTCGGAAAATACCTACGTCCGACAGTTTCCCCACAGCCCGGCAGCCGGTGCCGTGAGCATCCCCGAACCGCACCTACGCCGGTTTCACAGAAGGCAGAAGGGGGCTGGGGAGTGGCGCAGCTCGGATAGCTGGGACAGCAGGCGTCCTTGGAATGCAGTCATTGATGTGGGCTGGCTTGGCCACCTTGGGCTGGGCGGCGAGCAGATAGGCGCCGGCAACAAACAGGCTGCCGCCGGCGACGTTGCCGACCGTCGCGATAATCAGGTCGTACACGGCCGGCCCAAGGCCGAGAACGGCGTCGAGAACACCCCGCCTCCGCCTCCGGCGGCAAACAAGCCGACAAGGATCAGGGAGCCGGCAAGGTTGCCGATCCAAACAAGGCCGAGCATCCGCATGGTTTCGGCAAGCGTGATCGTCCCCCGGGCAAGGCCGACGGTGCAGTAAAGGGCATACCCCGTGAACAGCTCCGCCCCGGCGAAGATGACCAGCACCAAGCCGATCCCGAACACCGCGCCCATGGCGAGTGGCCGCGTGCCAGCAGGCAGGCCAGCGGCAACGGTGAGTGCGAGGATCATGGCAATGCCGATGTAGGCGCCAGCCAGTGCCGCACCGGCGAGGAAGCTCACAGGCGTGCGTGCGGCGTCCGCAGGGGCAACGCATGAGCTTCCAGTCGGTCCCACACAGAGTTCACTTATCATCCAGCCAGGAGCTTGAGCATGTAGGCGTCGTTCCAAGCAGCCTTTTTGCGCCGGGCACGCACGCTGGCTTTGGTTGTTTTGTCGCGACTGACGATGTTGAGCGCGATCTTGCGCAGCAGCGCCAGGTTGCGCGCGGCCGTGCGGTCGCGCACGCGGCTGTCGTTCTCGCGGGCCGAACCGAGAGGTTCGCCCGAGAACGTCACATCCAGTGTCCAATGCAGGCTATTCTCAATTGCCCAATGCGAGCGGATGGCCTGGCCCAGGACAGCCGGATCGTCGGGGCAGCTCGTCAGCAGGTTGTTGCCGGACGCGACCCACGTCCGGCTCGAAACCTGGGCGCTTGAGCCCGCCCAATCCGCCATCACCATCAACCTTCGTGCGCGCCGGGCAGCTGCGGGCTGCCCGCTTTGTGCCAAACGGTCCAAGCGCGTCCATAGCCGCTACAAGCGCACGCTCGCCGACCTGCCCTGGG
>CAXTCN010000333.1:0-4118 GCA_964242575.1 uncultured Acetobacteraceae bacterium
TGCGCTCTACGCGGTGCTGGCGATGCCTGGCTTCGTGTCGGACATGGACAGCACGGTGCCAAGCCGCACGCAGGAGGCGCGGCGATGAGCGTCAGCCCTGACTTCACGGCTTACGAGGCGCAGGTCGCCGCGGCGCGGGCGCTGGCAGATGCGGCAGTGCCAGGTAACAAGAGAGGGGTGTTCGACGCGCTCGCGGCCGCTGGCATTGCAATTGTCGAGGTCAGCTTCGACGGCGGCGGAGATGAAGGCCAGATCGAGAGCACGGTCGCGCATACGAGCGACAATACTGAGATCGCGTTGCCGGACGTCGAGGTTCTCTATGCGGAGGTGGTCTGGGAGGGGCCTGCCGTTGCTACGGTGCCACGCCAGGTCGCCGAGGCGATCGAGACGATGGCGTATGATCTCCTGGGACAAACCCATGGAGGTTGGGAGAACGGAGAGGGTGCCTTCGGCACGTTCACGTTCGACGTCGCCACGCGTGCGATCACGCTCAACCACAACGCTCGCTACATCGAAACCGACTACTTCGAACATTCATTCTGAGGAGGACAGCATGGCGCACAGCTACCACCATGCCGTGTCCTCCGCCCGCCGCTGGGGTGGAGAACCGGACGACACGATTGCAGTCCACAACTGGTTTGACGCCAGTAAGGAGCTTGTTGGCGATTTTCGGCACCGGGCATTGCGCCATCACTGCCAGGGCATATTCGAAGCCGAACGCGTGTTTGGTGTGACGATTACTCTGTCCACCGGGCGGATCGTGCCGGTCCGCCTGATCGGCGAACAGCACCTGCTCGAAGACTTCGGCCGCATCCCGTCCTTTGCCGATTGGGTGCGTGCCATCCGGCCTGAGCCATGGATGGGACGTACGCCGCGGCTCGCCGGTAATGATGCCTGCGGGTCACCGTCCGACGACACTGTCCATCGGCCGCACGGCCTGTAGCACTTCCCTCAACCATCCTGAAGGCCCGCCATCGTGCGGGCCTTTCGCATTTCTGGAGATCCATGATGGCTGACTACTTCACCGCCCTGTCCGTGTTGTTCCCGGTCGGGTCCGCGGCAAACGTCGCGCCGGCGCTCGCCCTCTACCGCCAGCTTGAAGAAGAGCTGGACGCAGGCGGCGAGACGATCGGCTTCGAGGCTGCGGCCGACGAGCCGCCGACAGGTGCCCACCTTTGGCTGCATGCAAACGTGAATGCCGAGCCTGAGCACGTCATCAACTTCGCTTTGCTCTGCGCGGAGGCGTTCGACCTTACCGGATTGTGGGGTTTTCGCTGGAGCCTGTTCTGTTCCAAAGCAAGGCTGGACGGGTTCGGCGGAGGCGCGCAGCTGCTTGATCTGGGGCAACGCAAAAGCCTGGCCTGGGTGGATACGGAAGAATGGGTGCGAGAGCGGCTTGCCGCCGGCGAGGATGCCCCGGTGTCGGCCGAGGCTATCTTTGATCCTGTTGTGGTAAAGCAGAGTTGGACTGAGGCGACCCAGGCTTGCGAGCTGCTGGCCTTTGTCAACCGCGAGATCGCGGCCGATCCCACCGTGGCCGGGCGGTTCCGGGCATTCCTGGCCGAGGTGTCGGCCGGTCCTGACGAGATGTGCTGCCGCGAGTGCGGCGAAGCCATGTTCATCGCCGATGCCGGCACGTCGCATCACCTAGGTTCTGGCATGGACGGCATCGACCATGGCCGCGACCGCGACCACGTCGCCATCCCTGAAACGGAGGGATAAGCCATGGCCACGCCCCTTGACGCCGTGCGCGTGCAACGGCCCCGGTCCCGTCGGCGCCGAAACGGGAAGCGCCATCCGAACCAGCTTCACGTCCTCACGTTCCAAGACCTTGCCGGGGCCACGGCCGGGCTTCGACCGGCTGCGACCGTGCTGGTCCGAGGATCCATGGGCCACATGGCCGCCATCGGCCTGGGCCGCGAGCGGGCACGCGAACTCGGCCAGGTCGTGGCGTTCTGCGCCGACATCCGGACACTGCCGGCGCCGCGGCCAACGCCGGGGCTGGACAAGCTGTGCGCCCGGCACACTGCCTTTCCAAACTTCCTCCTCCTGCTGACCGCGGCAGGGGGCTACCGTCCCTCGATCCGCCTGGACCTGCTGGGGCGTGGCGGGCTTGCCCTCGCGCGTGCGTACGACCGGCAGCAAGCGGCGTGGGGCGACGAGAGACGGGCCTATGTCACAGGTGACGTGCCGCCACGGAGTGGGCAGGCATGACCGCGGATATGTTGGCAGAGCCCGTCCTGTGCTCGTTCTGCGGCGAGCCGGAGCTTGTCGAGCTGTTCGAGATGTGGGGCCACGAGTTCATGTGGAGCACCTGTTGCGAGAGCCTCCACCACTCCCTGGTCGAGGAGGTCAACGCCGACCCGGCGTGGGGGCGTGAGCTGCTGCGCCGGCTTGGCGCGGAGGCTTACGCCGGACACCGGCTGCGCCGCCTGGCCGACGATGGCGGATGCGGCCTGGTGCTGGACTGGCAGCTGGAGCTGCGCCCAGTCTCGTTCGCGCAGGCCCGGAGCTTCGTCGGGCGATACCATGCCCATTGTGGGATGCCGACGGCGTGGCGGTTTGGGCAAGCGATCTTCAATGGCCAAACGATGGTTGGCGTCGTGACGGCGGGCAATCCGGTTGCGCGTGCCTACAACGGCCGCGGCATCGTCGAGGTGAACCGTCTGTGCGTTCGCCGGGACGTGGCGTCGGCGCTGCGCTGGAACGCCGCATCCCAGCTCCTCGGCTGGGCCGCGCGCACGGCAGAGCAGCGTGGCTTCTCGTCCATCATCTCATACACCAGGGCGGACGAACCCTGCACCAGCCTGACGGCGGCGGGTTACGTTCGGGAGGCTGTCGTAAGGGGACGGAGTTGGCATAGCGCCCGCCGCCGCCGCCGCAACACCAACGCGCTCGTGGACAAGGTCAGGTGGTCGCGTGCGTTACGTCCCCGGACGGCAAAGGTGGTCAAGCCAAACCAGGCAGAACCACCTGCGATACCCGACTGGATGCGGGTAGCTGATGATGGTTTGTGCTACACCGAACCGACTGGGTTGTTGGCCAAGGAGAGCCATCCATGCCCCTGTTTGCCGTGATCGAGGGCTACCGCCGCGAGCTGCGCGCGCTGCCATTCATGCGCCTCGATGCGGAGCAACGGGACGAACTCGACAGCCGTTACAGGTCCATGCACCACAGCAATGCGATCGAAGGCGTGCACCCCACGCCAGAGCTGGAAGCGCTGTGCCGCATGTTCGTCGAGGAGGGCGTGCCGCCGGCGGTGTCTGACCAGTTCGTGGACCGCTATGTGGCCGAGCGCGTCGCCGCCGAAGCCGGCGCCGGAACCTGACGCCACGCCGTCGCTGCGCAAGCGACCGGGGAGCGACCCAGGCCCGGGCTTCTGACGGCGGCCCTTCTACAGTCGAAATCAAAGCAGGACGACGAGGACGGAAAGAGGGCAGGGAGAGAACGGGAATGCTGGGAGCGGGAGAGGCGTCCTGCATCCCGGCACCCGCCGCAAGGGTTCGGCCGCGAGCGGCCCGCGCGTGCCGCGCGCCCTTGCCCCGTGCGCCGGGATGCAGGGCGGGGGTGGTGTTCGGAAAGGAGCACCACGATGGCAAAGAACGGAACGACGCGGCGCAACGGCGGAGCAGGAACGCCGGACCACTACCAGGCGGTGACGGATCGCGTCATCGCCGCGCTGGAGGCGGGCACCACGCCCTGGCGCCGGCCCTGGGTCGCGGGCCAGCACACGACGCAGCCCGGCATGCCCCGCAACGCGATCAGCGGCCGAGCCTATCGCGGGATAAATGCCGTCTTGTTGGCCATGACGCAGATGGCGCACGCAAGCGACGACCCGCGTTGGCTCACCTACCGCCAGGCAGCGGAGCGCGGATGGCAGGTGCGCGCCGGCGAGCGCGGCACGCCTGTGGTGTTCTTCAAGCGCCTGGATGTGCACGAGCGTCCCGAGGGCGGTGCAAGTGGCGACGGCGAGACTGTCACCCGGCGCATCCCGATCCTGCGCGGGTTCACCGCCTTTCACGCATCCCAGGTGGACGGGATGCCGGCTTACCAACCGCCGACGCTCGACGAGGCACCTTGGCGCAAGCCGGAGGCACCCGAGTTGATCGTAGCTGCAA
>CAXTCN010000334.1:0-4063 GCA_964242575.1 uncultured Acetobacteraceae bacterium
GACCATCGCCTGCTATCGCGACACCTTCCGCCTGCTGCTGCGCTTCATGCGGGAGAGGACGGGCGCCGAACCCGCGGCGCTGCCGCTCTCGGCCCTGGACGCCGATGCCGTGCTGGCGTTTCTCGACCACATCGAACGCAACCGCGGCTGCACGGTGAGGTCGCGCAACAACCGGCTGGCCGCCATCCGGTCGTTCTTTCGCCTGGTCGCGCTGCGCGTCCCGGACAGCCTGGGGCAGGTGACGCGGGTGATGGCGATCCCCGTCAAGCGCGGCGACAAACGGCTGGTCAGCTACCTGACCCGCGACGAGGTCAAGGCCCTGCTCGCCGCGCCTGACCGGACGGCCTGGTCGGGTCGGCGCGACCACGCTTTGCTGCTGACCCTCTACAACAGCGGCGCGCGTGTCTCCGAGATCACCACCCTGCGGCGCGAGCAGGTGCGCCTCGACCCCGCTGGTCCCTGCCTCGATCTGCACGGCAGGGGACGCAAGCAGCGCGTCGTGCCGCTCTGGGCGGAAACCGCCCGGGTGTTGCGGGCGTGGTTCCGCGAACTGGGCGACCAGGGCAGCGGTGTCGCCTTTCCCAGCGCCCGCGGCTTGGCATTGTCGCGCGACGGCGTCGATCATCTGCTCCGCCGCGCCGTCGCCGCTGCCACGGCAGCCTGTCCCAGCCTCGGTGCAAAGAGGGTGTCGCCACACGTGCTGCGCCACAGCACGGCGATGCACCTGTTCCAGGCCGGCGTGGACATGGCGGTGATCGCGCTCTGGCTCGGACACGAGAGCCTGGAAACAACCCATGTCTACGTGGAAGCCGACCTGGCGACCAAAGAGCGGGCGCTCAACAAGCTGGCGCCGATCCCATCAGGCGTGCCTGCCCGCTACCGTCCCGACGACAAGCTCCTGGCCTTCCTCGCCGCCCTCTGATTATGCCGAGCCGACCACGGCAGCGGGGGCACTCCGTCTCGACAGGGCGCCCCCGCTCAGCATAACCCGGAACTCGGCATAATCCGTCCACGAGTTCACACAGGGGCCGCCGTGTCGTGGCGTGAGGGCTGTAGTCGCGGCGGCAGCTCGACGGCACGCTCGGGCCACTGTTCAAACCCTAGTATCCAGGGCTGGCCGACGACAACGGAAACGGTGCTGTGCAAGCCGCCGCGGCGTGAATGCCCCAGACATCCTGATGGTCTCCTTCCTGGCCCGACGACATGGCCGAGTTGCGGGTCACGTCCACAATCATCACGATCAGGCGCGCTGCTCAAGAGAGTTCGTCCTTCGTAGGAGCCGTAGTGGCCAGGAACCAGGCCGAGGCAAGCAGTGCCAGCACGAGCGCGAACCCGGCAATGCCGACGCGAGTGGCTGCCAAGGCGCCGACGAATGCGCCCAGGATAAAGCAGCCGATGATCAGCGGCAGCAACCGCCGTTTGGCACCCGGTTTCCCAGCGGCAAGAGCCGCGACCAGCGTCGTGGACAGGCCGGTGATGAACGTCGTGTGGAAGGGCACCGAGTCGATCTTGCCCAACGCACCGTTCTGTAACCCGAGCGCGAGGCAGAGGCTTACCAGGAAGACATCGTTTTGGGCTGTCGCAGGCAGTAAGGAAGCACTTATTCCCAGGACAATCAACGCGGTTTCCAGCGCGAGCACGGGTGCCAGGCGCCGGCACGCTGATTGGCCCGGCGGTTGCGGCCAGCTTACGCCGCCCGCGGTCCCCGCCAGGAAGGCGATCACGGCGGCTAGGCAGCCTAGCGCCGGGCGCCACTGTAAGTTCACCACATGAACCGCCAGCAAGATCGAGTTGCCGGTGATGTGCCCGGTGAAGCTGCCCACCAGGATGTAACTCCCGGCATCCGCGAAACCGCCGACGAATGCCAGGATCAGGCTGACGAGCAGATAGCGCCGTTCCCTTGGACGAACTCCCGCCATATTAATGCCCGTCCTTCGGCTGCCGGTCGATGGCGACTGTGGCGGTTAGCCCTGCGACGAGCCTCACGTTGGATGGCACCGCGTCGAACCTGATCCGGACAGGAATCCGTTGCCCGGCGCACATCCAAATGAAGATCGAGTCTTGACCATGTGGATTGAGCGGGCGTGCGGAGGCGCCACATGTCCTACTCACCCGCCGAGGTTCATAGCGGCGCGTCGGCGCAAGCGGCAGGAGAATCACCAGGTCCGGTCATCGGGCCGATGGCCTTGCGAGCGGAAGCACCGACAAGGAGCGTACGCCTTGCGCGCCATGGATCAGCACGCCCTCGATGTCGGCGGTGGCCGAGGGGCCGGTTTGGAACACGGCGTAGCGCGCGGTGCGGAACTCCGGGCGGCGGTAGGCGTGGTGGATGTTCGGCACGATGTCCGCCGGGTCGAGCAAGACGACCAAGTGCTGCGGCAGGTAGCCCAGCGTGTTGACGCCCAGCTCTGCTTCCGTCAGGCAGACCGAGCCGGTCTCGGCCACCGCAAAGGCGGCCCGCACGATGCCGACATCCACGTCGGCCAGGTCGGTGGGCGCCATGTCCGGCGCGAGGGTGCGGTTGCCCGCGATCTCCGGCACGTTGGAGCAGACGACCCTGGCATCCCGCAGCATGGCCCGCACAGGGGACAGCAAGTCGCTGGCGCCCGGCGCCAGCAGCTTGCCGCCCATCTTCTCAAGCACCTGCCCGAAGGCCGCCAGCAGGTCGGCCGGCGGCTCCGTGTCGAACATCGGGATCAGCGGCTCCGGACGCTCCAGCTTCGGCCGGTGCGCCCGGACGGCGGCGAGGATGGCGTCGCGGCTGCTCATGGCGTCTTCCCCCGGTTCTCCGCGTGCCACTGGTGAAAGGTTTGCTTCGGCACGGGCGGCATCTCGCGCCCGCGGGTCCAGGTGTTCAGGCGGTTGTAGATGACGAAGCGCGGCAAATGCCGCAGCGCGCTGTCGGCCAACGGCAGGGCGGCGCGATACAGGCGCGGGCTGGCCAGCAGGGCGCCCACCGCCTTCATCATCGCCTTCTTGAGCAGCGGCAGCTCGTGCGTTTCCGCCATCACCTTGCGCCAGTCGGCGATCTGCTCGTGGATGTTGATCTTGACCGGGCACACGTTGGTGCAGCTGCCGTTCAGCGTGGAGGAGAACGGCAGCTTGCTGTATTTCCGGGCGTTGAACGTCGGATCGATGATGACCCCAATCGGCCCGGCGTAGGTCGCGCCGTAGCTCAAGCCTCCCGAGCGCCGGAACACCGGGCAGGTGTTCATGCACGCGCCGCAGCGTATGCACTTGAGCGAGGTCCAGAACTTCTCCATCCCCAGCCGCTCGGACCGCCCGTTGTCCACCAGCACCACGTGCATCTCCCCGCCCCGCCGTGGGCCGCGGAAGTGCGAGGTGTACTGCGTCATCGGCGATCCGAGCGCGCTGCGTGACAGCAGGCGCACCAGCACCGCCAGGTGGTCCAGGCGGGGGATGACCTTCTCGATCCCGATGGAGGCGATGTGCAGCGGGGGCGTGTTGGCGGACAGGTCCGCGTTGCCCTCGTTGGTGCAGACGACGAAGGTGCCGGTCTCCGCGACCGCGAAGTTGGCGCCGGTCATGCCGGCGTCGGCGTGGAGGATCATCGGCCGGGTCGCGTCCCGCTGCCGCTCGGCCAAGTAATGCACGTCGCGCGAGTTGGGGTCGGACCCCAGCTTCTCCGCGAACACCCGGGCCACGTCCGAGCGCAGCTTGTGCACGGCGGGCACCACGACATGGCTGGGCGCCTCCCCGTCGAGCTGCTGGATGCGCTCGCCCAGGTCGGTTTCGATGACCTCGACCCCGTGCTCCCCCATGAACTCGCGGAAGTTGCACTCCTCCGTCAGCATGGACTTGCTTTTGATGAGCCGCTTGGCGCCGTGGTCGCGCAGGATGCCCAGCACGATCCGGTTGTGCTCGGCCCCGTCGGCGGCCCAGTGGACGTGGATGCCGCGGGCGCGCGCGTTCGTCTCGAACTGGTTGAGGTACTCGTCGAGGTGGGTGAGCGCGTGCTCCTTGATCATGGAAGCGAGGCTGCGCAGCTCCTCCCATTCGGGGAGGCCGTGCATCTCGCGGTCGCGCTTCTGGCGCAGGTCCC
>CAXTCN010000335.1:0-4048 GCA_964242575.1 uncultured Acetobacteraceae bacterium
AAACCGCAACGCAGAACCTCAGCAAACAGCCAACTTTGCCGGCCTAGAAAAAAACAGCGCCGGGCAAGGCCGTCCACGCAACCCGAAGCGGGATGCCGCGCTGCTGCGAAGCGGTCCGGGCCGCGCCACGCTCCCGGTGGCTTTCTCAAGAAGGATTGAACATGCAAGGCGACCCCAAGAACCAAGAGCTTTACTTGCAGGGCCTACGCAACGCCCATGCGCTGGAAACGCAAGCGGTCGAGATCATGCAGCGCCAAGTGGACCGGCTGGAGAACTACCCCGAGATGAAGGCCGGCCTGCAGCGGCATATCCAGGAGAGCGAACAGCAGAAGCGCCGGCTGGAGCAGATCATGGAGGCGCATGGCACCAGCTACAGCGCCCTCAAGGAGACAGTCACCGGCCTGGTGGGCAACGTGGCGGCCATCGGCCACGCGTTCACGACGGACGAGGTCATCAAGAACAGCTTCTCAAACTATGCGTTCGAGCACCTTGAGCAGGCGGCATACAAGTCGCTGATCGCCATGGCCGAGGTGGTCGGCGACGAGCAGCATATCCCGTTGCTGCAGCAGAACCTGCAGGAGGAGCAGGGGTTCGCCGAGGCGTGCGAGAAGCTGATCGTGCCCACGACGAAGCGCTACATGCAGCTCCAAGCGGCAGGCGAGACCGCGAAGGTCTGATCCCGGCGGCGCTGCAACGGCCCGGCGATGCCGTAGGCGCTGCCGCTCGCGTGCGGGCATGCGCGCCTCCGGCTGACCCGGCTGCGGCGTTCCGGCATGGGACCCGGCGACCGGCTTAACCCGGCGCCCAACTGGTCCGGTGGGTCACTGAACCGGTCGTGTCGCGCCATGCTCCACGTCTCGCCTGCGTCTGACGGCCGAGGCCCGCGCTACAGTTTCGCCAAATGCTCCGCCAGTTGGTCCAGCGTCCCGGCGTAGCCCTGTTGCATGGATGGCAGACCGGCCTCGAAACTGATGCGCTCCGCCTCGCTCGCGCCCGCTGGCGTCGCCGTCAAGGTGACCACGGTCCTGCCGTCCTGCTCCATGAGCGTCGTGGTGGTCAGCGTTTCCAGCGGCCAGTTCGGCACGTAAGGATGCCGGGTCTGGCCGCCGTCCTCGTCGGAGAACGACACGACGGTCACCAAGCTTTTCGGCCTGACGATGTCACGGAACACCCACTTGCCCCACAAGATGCTGCCGTCTGGCGCCTGCAGTCCGTAGTGGAACAGGCCGCCGGGCCGAAGGTCGATTTGGCAGCTTCGCACCGTGAAGCCCTTGGGACCCCACCAGCGCGTCAGGTGCTCACGCTCGGTGAAGGTTCTGAACACCAGGTCCCGCGGCGCGTTGAACACACGGGTGGTCACGAACTCGGGCGCGGCCGGCGCGGGCATCAGCTACACCTGGACCAGCCGCAGTGCAGGCACGTGAGGCAGCCCGCCTCCTTCACCAGGCCGGGCTGGCTGCATTTCGGGCATAGCGGCCCCAGCACCGTGGGCGCGGGCGCACCCGCGACCACATTGTGCAGGCGTTCCTCCCGTTGCAGGAACCCGGTCTCGACCATGTGCCGCTCCAGGATGTCGCCGATGGCGGCGATCAGCGACGGCACGTAGCGGCCCTGGCTCCATTGGCCGCCGCGCGGGTCGAACACCGCCTTCAGCTCCTCGGCCACGAACGCGACCTCCCCGCCGCGGCGGAACACCGCGCTGATCATCCGCGTCAACGCCACGACCCAGGCATAGTGGTCCAGGTTCTTCGAGTTGACGAAAATCTCGAACGGCCGGCGCACCCCGTCCTGCTCCACGTCGTTGATGGTGACGTACAGCGCGTGTTCGCTGTCCGGCCAGCGCAGCTTGTAGGTGGCGCCGGTCAGCTTCTCGGAGCGCACGTGCATGTCCGGCTGCACCGGAAGGGCAGGGGCCGCGGGCGTCGGCGGGTTCACCTGCAGTACCGAGCCGGTGATGGCGTTCGGGCGGTAGGTGGTGCAGCCCTTGCAGCCGCTGCGGTAGGCGTCGCGGTACACCTCCTGGAACGCTTCGAACGCGATGTCCTCGGGGACGTTCACCGTCTTGGAGATCGCGCTGTCCACGTAGGGCTGCAACGCCGCCTGCATCCGAACGTGCTCGGCCGGCGTTAGGTCCTGGGCCGTCACGAAGTGTTCCGGCAATGGAGCGTCCACGCCGTGCCGGGCGCGCCACAGCCGGACCGCGTGGTCCGACACCTGTTCCTCCCGCGTCGTGCCGTCAGGCTCCCGCACCCGGCGGGTGTAGGCGTGGGCGAACACTGGCTCCACGCCGGACGAAACGTTGTCCGCCAGCAGCGAGATGGTGCCGGTCGGCGCGATGGACGTCAGCAGGCCGTTGCGGATGCCGTGCTTGGCGATGGCGGCGCGCACCTCGGTGTCCATGCCGCGGATGGTCTCCCCAGCCAGATAGGCGTCGCGGTCGAACAGCGGGAACGCGCCCTTCTCCGCGGCCAGCTCCGTGGACGCGAGGTAGGCCGCGCGGTTCACTTGCCGCATCCACTCGCCCGCCTGCGCGGCGGCCTCCGGCGTGCCGTAACGCAGGCCCGTCATCATCAGCGCGTCCGCCAGCCCCGTGACGCCCAGGCCGATGCGGCGCTTGGCATACGCCTCGTGCCGCTGGCTCTCAAGCGGGAAGCCGGAGGCGTCAATGGTGTTGTCCATCATGCGGACCGCGGTGGCCGCCAGGCCCGCCAGCTCGTCGGCGTCGATCCGCGCGGCGGTGCTGAACGGGTCTTGCACCAGGCGGGCCAGGTTGATGGAGCCGAGCAGGCATGCGCCGTACGGCGGCAACGGCTGTTCGGCGCAGGGGTTGGTCGAGCGGATGTCCTCGCAGTACGCCAGGTTATTGCGGGCGTTGATGCGGTCGATGAACAGCACGCCGGGCTCGGCGTAGTCATAGGTCGCCTGCGTGATGGCGTCCCACAGCGCACGGGCGCGGATGGTGCGGAACACCCGGCCGCCGAACATCAAAGGCCAGTCCGCGTCGGCGTCCACCGCCGCCATGAACGGGTCGGTCACCAGGACGGACAGGTTGAAGTTGCGCAGCCGCCCAGGCTCGCGCTTGGCGGCCACGAACGCCTCGATGTCCGGGTGGTCGCAGCGCAAGGTCGCCATCATCGCGCCGCGGCGTGACCCGGCCGACATGATGGTGCGGCACATCGCGTCCCACACGTCCATGAACGACAGCGGCCCGGATGCATCGGCGCCAACGCCCTGCACCGGCGCGCCGTGCGGCCGGAGCGAGGAGAAGTCGTAGCCGATGCCGCCGCCCTGCTGCATCGTGAGCGCGGCCTCGCCCAGATGGTGGAAGATGCGGCCGAGGTCGTCCTCGATGTCACCCATCACGAAGCAGTTGAACAGCGTGACCCGCCGCCCGCTGCCGGCGCCGGACAGGATGCGTCCGGCCGGCAAGAAGCGGAAATCGCGCAGCGCCGCATAGAACGACGCCTCCCAACGGCCCGGCTCCGTCTCGACGGCGGCGAGGGTGCGCGCGACCCGGCGCCAGCTCTCCTCGATAGTGGCGTCAAGCGGCGTGCCGTCCAGCGCCTTGAGGCGGTACTTGGCGTCCCAGATTTGCCGCGAGATGGGCGCGAGCTGGTCAAGCGCGGTGTCGGCCCGGTCGGGCAGGCTGATGTCCATAAACGGCTCCAAGGATGCGCGATGGCAACTATACCCCTCTGCCGGAGTCGGTGCGAGCCGGCCGCCGTCTGGACGAAATTGGGAATTAGGGTGTGGGACGGCCGCCACTGTCACCCGGCTGGCGCCGCCGCGTGCCAGCCGCCACGCCCACGGCAGCGTTCTTAGAAATATCCGTTTAACCGAAATATAACGATTGACGTATCTACGGGAGGTTGATACACCCTGTTCGTTAACGAAACTTTACCGCTCCGTAAAAGAAGCGTTAATGAATTCGGCGACGGCGTTAAATCCAATTCAGCACGATGTTTGGCAGGGGAAGTTTAGTGAGCACTCTTTGCAACAAGGTTTCGGGACTCCGGAGCGGCGTTCTAAGCCTAATTATGGGTTCCGC
>CAXTCN010000336.1:0-3973 GCA_964242575.1 uncultured Acetobacteraceae bacterium
GCAAGGAGCCGGTGGAGAAAGGCGGCTGGAGCGTGTTCCACTCGACCTGGTCAGGGGCCGACATCCAGAACCCCGGCATCTCCCAGCAAACCCGCACGAACAAGGACCGCGCCTGGTTCGGCTGGCCGGAGGATACGGAGATCGAGGCGATGCGCGATCGTTGGCTCGAGGCGCCCGACCTTGCCGCGCAAAAGCAGATTGCCGATGCCATCCAGGTTCGCGCCTTCGAGACGGTGCCGTTCATCCCGCTCGGCTATTACTGGCAACCGTCAGCCTGGCGGAACACCGTCACCGGCACGTTCCCGTGCCAGGTCACAAGCTTCTGGAACATCGGCAAGTCCGCTTGAGCGTGCGCCCTTGCCGACGAGCATGACCACCACGACCCTCCATCGCCTCCGGACGCATGCATGCCTGGCAACACTATCCGCGCCCACCAGCCTTGCCAGCGCCGTCGACAAGCTGGGCTTCGTCCAGGCAGACACGCGCATACGTCCCTTCATTCCCCTTGGGCAGGGCGGGAGGGTTGGCGCTCTCGCCAGCCCGGGGCCAGCACCCAGTGCCCGTCCGCTTGCAGGATCAAGTCCCGCGCGGGATCGTGCGAGGCCCGCGCCAGGGCCAGGCTCTCCGCGTCCCGCAGTAGGTAGAGCGTCCCCGGCTCGTGGGTTCCAGAGGCCAGGCTCCCCGTCACCTTCGCCCGCAGCGCCGCGACCGCCGCGTCGTCCACCCGCGCCAGGTAGACGCAATCCGTCGGCACGCCGGCTCGCACCGCGAGGACGCCGACCGTGTCCCAACCGGAGCCGATGTTCGCCGCCGGTGTGCAGCGGATACGGTCGTAGCGCCGGATCGCCTCGGCCCAGAACGGATCCGAGAGGCGCTCGGGCGCCTCGCGCGGCGCGGTGGCGGCCGCGACGCCGCGCGCCATGATGCCGGGACGCAGATCCGCCCATTGCACCGCCAGCAGGACCAGGAGCAACCATCCCGTCCGTCTCCCACCCCAGGCGCGCGCCGCCGCGGCGATGGCGCCGAACAGCAGTGCGTAGGCGAGCGGCATGGCCATGCGCGTGGAGTTGCGCAGCGTCCCGGCGACCCCGATGAACCACCCGGGCAGCTCGAACGGTGTCCAGACCCGCCCCGCCACCGCGACCTGGTGCGTCACCGCGAAGGCCAGCAGGAGGAGCAGCGCCGCGGCGAGCGGGAGAAGGCGGCGCGGGAGCCGCGTAGGCCGCAGCGCGAGACCGACGGCCCCGGCCGCCAGCAGCAGCAGCCCGCCCAGGCCCAGGTAGTGGCTGCCTAAGCCGTCCCAATGGCCGGTATCCGGCAAGTCGGGCACCACCGCGGACCAATCCCCGGGGTCGAAGAAGCCCAGCAGGTCGAAGCTCCAGGTGCCGTAGCGGCCGAAGTCGCTGCCGACGCCGGACCCGTGCCCGCCGCGCAGCAGGAAGAACCCGCCGGCCCAGAGCGCGGCCAACGCCGCCCCGGGCACCGCCGCAGCCTCCAGCGCCGGCCCGCGCCAGTCCCGGCGACCGCCGGGCGGCTCCAGCCAAGCGCGGCGCGTCCAGTCTGCGGCCCAGATCGCCGCGCCCATGGCGAGCAGGTAGGAATGGACCAGGGCAGTCACGGCCAGCAGCGCCGCCCACGCCGCGCCCCGTCTTCCGCTCCCGGGGGCGAGCGCCAGCAGCAGCGCCGCGAGCAGCGTCCACTGGCCGGCAACCGACGTGTGCCCCGTCATCCGGTGCATGAGCATAGGCTGCAACGCCAAGAGCCCGGCGCCGCAAGCGCGCGCGAGCGGGTCGCGCGTGGTGAGCCCGACCAAGCGCCAGCCCACCAGCCCGTGCAGCACGCCGCAGGCGAGCAGCCAAGGCCCGATGTATTGCGGCAACTCCAGCGCGTCGCGCAGCGCCTTGAGCGGCAGCGCCAGCAACGGGAGGGAGTCGGTGAAGTAAACAGCGGTGCCGAGCTCGATCCCGTAGTCGGGGTTGGCGCCGGGCGGCAGCGTCCAGGGGGAGCGGCGGAAGGAGGTCCAGCCGAGCCAGGACTGGATCGGGTCCACCCCGAGTTCGGCCCAGAGCCACCCCTCGTTCCGCGGATCGAGCGGCCCGAACCCGAAGAGCGCCACCGTTACCGCCGCGCCGAACAGTGCCGCCGCAGCAGCACCCACCCGTTCTCGCCACATCCGCCCCTCTCTTCACCGGCCGACGGTGGAACGGCGCCCAGGCAGGCGGGTTGTCAATGGCCGGATCGCACGCAGGACGGCAGGGTCTGCACGGCTGCCCGTCCATGACGTTGGACACCCGAACCTGTCCCCCTCCGTTCTGAAGCGGGTAGCACAACTACGACAAGGGGAGCCGTCCCGCGCTGTCGGCAGGGGTCGCAGCCCAGGGCTTTCGCATCAAGCGACGGGCATGTGGTTGAGGATGTCGGCAAGGACGCGCACGTCGAGCACCGCGTCTCGCATAGTGTGGCGTATGGAGTTCTTGCCCGTGACAATGTGGACGGTGTTGAGTGCCACGCGCTTGGGTGCCGTCGCGACTTGTGTTGAAATTGGCTGAGCGGCGTGTCTCCAGCGGGATGGTAGTTGGGTTGGTTATGCGGCGAGGTCAACGGAGGCAGGAGCGGCAAGCTTCTCGCCCAAGGTTTGCCAACCGTTCACCTTGCGCATGGTGATCTGGCCTGACGCGAGCAGCGCCCAAAACAGCATGGCGGCGGTTTCGGCAGACGGCAGCACGGTTTGGGTCTTGATCCGGCGCTTGAACTCCTCGTGCAGCCGCTCAATCGCGTTGGTGGTCCGCGCCGACTTCCACTGGCTCGGGGGCAGGCGGAGAAAAGCAAACAGGCGGTCGCCGGCTTCTTCCAGGCTGGCGGCCACTGCCGGGCAGCGCAGCCGCCACTTGCGCAGGAAGGCGCGGCGCTTGGCCTCCACCTGCTTCGCGGTCTCGGCATAGATCATGTCGGTGTAGTCGGCCGAGACCTCCTCGTGCAGCGCGTCGGGCGCATGGGCCAGCAGATTCCTGTGCTTGTGAACCGTACAGCGCTGGGCCGGCACGTCGGGCCACAGCGCCGCCAGTGCCCGCTCCAGCCCGGCCCCGCCATCGGTGATCAGGAACTCCGGCATGCGCAGGCCACGGGCGATCAGGCCGTCCAGGATGCCGCGCCACGCCGCCTCGCTTTCGTCGCCCATGTTCTTGACCGCCAGCAGCACCTTCTGCCCATCCCGGCGCACGCCGAGCACCACCAGCAGCGAGATGTTGGTCGCCTTGCGGTCCAGCCGCACGCGCACGACCGTGCCGTCCAGAATGAGCCGCACCACGTCCTCTCCGGCCAGGTCACGCCCGTTCCAGGCATCCCAGTCCGTCTTGACCTTGCGCCACGTCCGGCTGACGACGTCCTTGCCCACTGCGCCGCCGAACAACGCGGCCAGCGCGCGCTTGACGCGCCGCGTGTTGGTCCCGGACAGGTAGGCACCCGCGATCAGCGCCTCGACCTGCTTGGTCATCCGGGCATACCGGGGCAGCGACGCGCTGCGCCACTCCTGCGTGCCCCCTCCCTCGGCCGCCATCCGCGCCCGAGGCACGCTGATCTGCACCGGGCCGAAGCTGCCCAGCAGCTGGCGCTCGCGCGTCCCATTCCGGTAGCCCTTCGGCGCCTCCGCATCCCGCTCGTAGCGCCCGCGTCCCAGCACCGCGTCCAGCTCCTGCCCGATCAGCTCTTCAATGAACCCGCGCACCCGATCCCGGATGCCCGCCTCAATCGGGTCAAACCAGGCGTCCCCTGCAAACAGCCCCGTGCCATCCGCTTGCGCCTTTGTGCTATTCTCTTCCATGGCGTGGTCTCCGCCGGCGCTGAAACGCCGGACATGGTTCGTTGAACAAACCAGAGACTACGCCACCAACCTATTTCCACCACCTCCGCGACGGCACCCGCGCTTGAGCGTGGCGCGGTTGCGCGGGCCGTGGTCACGCCGCACGAGCGACGC
>CAXTCN010000337.1:0-3955 GCA_964242575.1 uncultured Acetobacteraceae bacterium
ACAACTCCAATCTTGGCACATGATGCCGTGGGGGTCGTCCACCCCAACATGGATCGGGCGGTGGTGCTGAGGCACAGGGTGACGTAGGGGATCACCCTCTCGAACTCCGGACGTGCATTGCGTATTCACGATCAGCCGGAAACCTCGTTCAGGATCAAACGGAAACCGTGTTTACGATCCACCGGAATCAGCTGCAGCAGCCAGGGCAACATGCCGAGACTCCTCGGCAGGCCATAGAGTGCAACATGCCGCAGAAGTTTTTTCTCTGCGTAGCGCCCACCCCCCTCCCACTCGTGGGAGTAAAAAGAGTGCGGGAGATGTCTCCTGAACAAGTAGAGGGAACCGCGGACCATGAATACGAAGAATTGCCTTGTCCTTGCTGCAGTCCTCTTTGGGGCCTTTGGCCTCGCGCAGCCGGCCGCTGCTCAAGAAGGTGTCCGCCTCGGCAACAACAATCGGATCACCCAGGATGGCACCTTGAAGGGTGCGGCGACTGCCCTGGCGTTCGGGGGCTCGACTGCGATGAACGGCGTTGCGTCTATCATGTCGAGTGGCAGCGTGCGCCTGGGCAACAACAACCAGATCACCCAGAAGGGTGACGTGAAGGGTGCGCTGACCGCCCTGGCGTTCGGGGGCTCCACTGCGATGAACGGCGTTGCGTCCATCGTGTCGGGTAAGTGACTCAGGGAGGCGCGGCCCGCTCGCGTGGGCCGCGCCATCCTCGCGACATCAGGAGTTTGCCATGACCTTTCTGCTTGCTCGTGTCGGTCTTAGCTGCGCGTTCTCCACCCTAGGCTTCGCATCTACCCTGGCCTGCCCAACAAGCAGCGTTGCCTCGATTGTGTCGAGTGGCGACATCAGCATCGGTGATAACACGACAATTGTTCAAAACCGCCGTGTGAACGGCATACAAGTAGAAATCGGTGTCAACAGCCGCGCATCAAACGGCGTCGCCTCCATTGTATCGGGTGGCGGCGTTCGCGTAGGTGACGGCACTACCATCCTCCAGACCGGCTGCATTGACCGCACACAGGTCGTTGTAGGCCCTGGTAGCCGCGTGCAGGTCCACAGTGGCGCCAACGCAAGTCAGGATTGCCAGCCATACAGCGCCACCATCAGGATCACGCCTGGTACTATAACGGAGCCAATGCCCCCCGGCGAGGACGAGGAGACTGTTGACGTCCGGACAGGCTGTGCCTCGAACAGGAAGGGAGTACGTTGAACTTGGGATTTGGTGTTAAACCTTTTAACAAAGTGGAAACCCGCCATGTCTCGTTTGCTCGCCCGTGTCGGTCTTAGCCTCGCCTTCTTCACTATGAGTCTGACGTCTGCCTTGGCGTTTGGACCGGCCGGACCCTGGGATGCGACGGTGCTCGACAACCCAGTGCGGCCGCCGGCAAGCATCGGTGCCGCCATCGCCGGCGCAAGCGCACTGGGAAACAGCCGCGCGGCAGCGAACGATCAGGCCTCGAAGCCAAAGGTTTCCGGCCTGCAGACCTCCTGTTCGCTGAATATTGCCTCACCGACGGTGCCGCAGGGCACCTCAGGCAGTACCATCGTTCTGGAGGCAAATGTGCGCGCGCCGATCATCCAGGTATGCCGATGAAACAACAGCGGTTAAGAGGCGCCAAACGGCCGACACGCGGGGCCACCTGTGCCTGCAAGCATCGCCTACGGAGCGCGATCCTATTGAGCTTGCTTCTGTCCAGCGCGGGTTGCAGTTCAGTGGACCCACGCACCGGTCTTGCTGCGTCACAGGCAATCTCGCCACCTGGGCGCATCTTGACGCCCTACACCGAGTCACTGGTCTGCCTCGACCAGTTGATGGCCAGCCAACCACGTGGAACGCAGCGCCAAGCGATCAGTGTGGGGCTGACACCCGATGCCACGGGACGCATCTCACCGGGTCTGCGGGATATGATCATGGCTACCCTGGTACGAGCCACTGCCTCAAGCAATGCCTTGGTTCCGACAGAGGTGCTGACCCCAGGGACGCTGCCAACGGCGGTGACTGTGGGGTCGCCGGGCGCAATCACTGGCCTGCTGCTGCCTTCTCCCCACGCCAACTCGGTTCAGGTGTTGGGCGCTCTTACACAGGCAGACCGGAACGTACAGGCTCAGAATGCGCAAGCTGGAATTGGGTTTGGAGAGAATCGGTTTGGCGTCAGCCAGAACTCTGACATTTCCAATATCGGGATAGACCTGAGGTTGGCCCAGCCGGATACTACTCGGACCCTACTGGCCGTTTCAAATCAGGTGACGCTGAAGAATTCCTCCCGGGGTGCTAGCGCCGACTTCGCGATCCGCGGTGTGGGCATCAACTTCGAGCTCTCCTTTGATGAGCGAGAGGGGCTGCACCAAGCGGTCCGCACGCTAGTCGAACTGAGTCTGCTGGAACTGCTGGGGCAGTATACTCGCGTACCTTACTGGCGCTGCTTGCAGCTCAACCGGAGCCACCCCGGCGTACAGCGTCAGATCGCGTCGTGGTTCCGCACCCTCGACGAGCGTGGGCTAGACGATTATGTGCGCCGGCGGCTCCGGGTCCTGGGCTATACAATACCGAACTCTCCGGAGAGCGCGGCATCTGCCATCGGCCTGTTCCAGCGCGAGCAAGGGCTAGTGCCTAATGGCCAGCCCACCTTTGAGACCTTTGCGGCGCTGGTTGACGCACAGCTATCTGCGGCAGCGCCCGGTCCGACCCCCGACGCTTTGCCGTCGCCCGAGCCGACCGGGCCGCGACGGCTTCGCCTTGACGTCACCGAGGTCGAGTTGCCGCAACCATTGCTGCAACTTTCTGTGTCGCTGGACCGTGGTGGCAACCTTGCCTGCTTTTACCGCGACGAGGAGGGCGGCATTTGGCGCATCTTACCGAGCCAGCATCAGCCAGACAGCGGCGCCAGCGCTGATGCCCCACTGCGTATTCCGCCGGCCATTGGCGCGCGACCGGTGATTCAGCCGACCCACATGACGCCGCAGGTTGGCTTCCTTTGTGCTACCGGAGGGCGCGACTGGGCGGGCGTTTTACCGGCCGCACTCTGGGGTTCACCGCTGAAGCGGTTGCCGGGTGCCAGCTTCGCTATACTGACAGCCACCTTGCGGGCAGCAGGCGGTGCAGATGTTGGACTGACTGAGACCAGCCGCGGAAAACCGGCTGGTCATTGGTCGAGGGTGCCGCCGGCTGCCCCGACTCAATAAAGTTGCAGGTAAGGAAACGTTTATGATCCGACTTTCCCGCCGCTGGCCGTTGCTCGCGGCCCCACTGGCTCTTGCGCTCTCTGTCTCCGAGGCAAGCCACGCGCAGGTCGTACAGTTCCTTGGTGTGCCCACCGCCGCCGAAATCCTCCAAGTACTAACCGGACCGTCTAACGATGCCCGTCACTTGCCAGAGCTGCGTTCCGGACAGACAGCGCGCATTATCCGGGACGATCCGGTGTTGACAACCACCCCTGCGACGGGTGTTGGAGCGCTTGCGCCCAGTACTGGGGCGACCGCAGAACCGAGCCCTACGTCGGCGCCGCGCCCGCGTCCGCCACAACGGCGTCCTACGAGCGCAAGCGCCTTCGCGTTTTCGGACAATTTTGCACCAAGCTCGACCCAGTTGCCTCCACGCACCAGGACACTGTTGGACAACACTGCCGAGGCGATGCGGCGCGCGACCGACATCAACATCCTAATCAGCGGGCACACGGATTTGACCGGCAGCGCGATAAGCAACGCCGTACTTTCGCTCAGTCGTGCCGAGGCCGCTGCTCAGCATCTGCTGCTGCAAGGCATAGAGCCGAGCCGAATCATCGTTACTGGCGTGGCGGCGTCGCAGCCTCTTCCGGGAACCCAGCCCACTGCGGCTGATAATCGACGTATCCAAGTTACGGTCACATCGCGCTCCGATCGACCTTAGACCCACCCCTTTCAAGGTCTTTGAACCGGCCTCAGGTGCCGCGTTCTGGTTTAAAGA
>CAXTCN010000338.1:0-3940 GCA_964242575.1 uncultured Acetobacteraceae bacterium
GACGTGGGTCGATATCGCCATCGCTATCCGGATCGCAAAGTGAACAGTATTGGGGCTAGTTGTCAGCCCGGCTCGGACAAAGCGCCGCAATCGACCGGGTTGAACTCCACTCGGCGATCCAGCACGTCGGTGACGTCATCCGCACCGCTGCCGACCAAGGGTTGCTGCGCGCCTCGGCCCACTGCCTTCGTGCGGGGACCCAGGGAGCGTTGTTCCGCGGTCAGCCGTCTGCGAACCTGCTCGGCACGGGCCAAAGACAAGCGTTCATTCAACAGGGCCGGGCCGGTCGGGCTCGCATGGCCTACCAGGATGAGGCAAGAGTTCCGTTCGGCCACTCGTTGCGAGACCAGGCGCAGCCAGACCGGATAGGGGCCGCTGACCGCGCGGTCACGCCAGAAGTCCGTAGAACCGGGCTGGAAGACGAAGCGGATCGCCAGCCGCCCACGTGTCAGCCCATGGTCCACGACACGGATGAAAGCGTCCGCCGCTTCACGGGGCTGACCAAGGGCGACATAGGTGAGGTAAGCGCCATTCAGCACGCGCATCTGCTGACCGCCTGGCAACTGCCTAGCCTGCTGGTAGATGGCGGCTGCCTCACTGTAGCGTCCCACCTCGAAAGCACGAGTGCCATCAGCAGCCAGCGCTTGGGCACGCACGCCTTCGAGGTAGCTGGGGTCCGCCACCTCACCCACGCCGCGGTCGGCGGTTTGCAAGTAGGCGACCGTGGTCAGCTCTGGGGTCCAAGCAGGAGCCGCTTGGACAAATCGGGTGGGAGTGGGGTCAACCGCCTCGGGACGCAGCCAGGCTTCCGCGCGGGCGGTGATGCGCCCGGTGCCTGGATCCACCAGCACGGTCCAGATGCGGTAGGCGCCAGGGCGCCCGCGGGTGATCGGGGTCGCGGTGCCCGGGCCGGCGACGGGTGCCACAGCGCCCAGCAGCACCAACGGCTTTGCCTCGAGCGCCGCCGCGCCGAGCGGCTCCACAGCAAAGCCGGGTTGGCGCGCGCGCAACGCAGCAGTAAGGTGCCTTTCCAGGGTGCGGGTGGCCTCGTTCTGCTCACCAGTGGCGTAGTCGATGAACGTGTCTACAACAATGCGCGATTGAGGGACGGGCTCAATCAGGGTGTCGGCAAGGGCCGTCACCGCAGCATCGAGGCCCAGAACCTCACGAGACGGCTGTGCGGTTGTTTGGAAAGCGGGCTGTGGCGCTGGGCGCACAGCACAGCCGGCAAGCGCAGCGGCAAGCAGGAGCACGGTGGCGCAGAAATGAGAGCGGTTCATGGTGCCATCCAGCAGTACGATACCACAAACGCTTTTATGAAGAACAAGGTTCTTTGTTCGATCGGAGGACGACTACCATTACAGCTACGATTTCAGCTTGATCAGATAGTCGGTGGCGAGCCACGCCGGAACTTGGGTGACGCCGTGATCAGGTGGCGTTCTGCGCTGGCGTGTTGGTGACCTCAACGCCGTTGCGGAACGTGACACCCTGGACGACTTGGGCCAGCATGGACTTCCTACCCGGCGTGAAGCGCTGCGTCGGTGATGGATGGGGCCTCTTGTTTGCCGAAATGTAGGCCTGTTCCTATCCGGCTGAGCGCATGACTATGCCCGCGCTGCCCACAGTGTTGGATACGCGCACGGCCGCTCGCCGGCTGGGCAGCCAGGAATGAAAGGATGTCGCCTCTGTCTTCAGTGGGATGGGAGGCATCTACGACGTCGTCGGCGTGCCGTGCTCGGGATCGAACGGCGCCTGACGCGGTGTTGTCAGGTTGGTGTGGGAAGGCCTGACCGAACCAACATAGCGAGCTGGACGTCATGCAGCGGTCGCAACTCCGGCGACCTCGCTCCAGGTGCGGAAAGCGAGGTCCCGCGCGGCACGATGTTCATTGGCGGTCAGGCGGTGACGGCGAAGCTGGAAGTGGTTGTGGATGCGGCTGTGGACCGAGAGGAAGCGCTGGGCGTGGCGGGCTGACTTGAACCGCTGCATGTGCCGTTCGCGTCTTCGGGTGGGCTGATGCGACACCTCGACCCGGTTGTTGAGGTAGCGGCTCTGGCGATGCTCGACGCCAGGCATGATCTCGCGCTTCGCGGCAGTGCAGCTGCGCAGCTTGTCCGTAACGATCACGCGCGGGACATACTGCATGCCCTTCAGCAGCTTGCGAAAGAACCGCTTGGCCGCTTCGGCATTGCGCCGGCTCTGCACCAGGATATCGAGCACGTGGCCGTGCTGGTCCACTGCACGCCAAAGATAGTGCAGCTTGCCGCGGATGCGGATGAATACCTGATACTGTCGTCGAATTTAGGCTGCAGGTTAGGATTGCCCCGGAGGTGATCCATGAGTCTGCATTCTGAGCCGATTGGCGAGGTTCCTGCTGAGACCGCGCGCGTGGCCCGCGCGGCTTTTCCCAAAGGCACGGTGGTCACGCGGCTGCGCGACGAGTTCAGTGCCCTTTACGAGGACGAGGACTTCCGCAAGCTCTATCCCGCCCGGGGTCAGCCGGGTCTTGCGCCGTGGCGGCTGGCGCTGGTCACGGTGTTCCAGTTCTTGGAGCATCTCAGCGACCGGCAGGCCGCCGACGCCGTGCGCGCGCGCATTGACTGGAAGTATGCGCTCGGGCTCGAGCTGACCGACCCGGGGTTCCACTTCAGCGTGCTGACGGAGTTCCGCGCGCGCCTTGTTGCTGGCGGGGCGGAGCACCTGTTGCTGGACAGGATGCTTGAGCGCTTCAAGGCGCGCGGCCTGGTCAAGGCACGGGGCAAGCAGCGCACTGACAGCACGCATGTGCTGGCGGCCGTGCACGACTTGCGCCTGCTCGAACTGATGGCCGAAACGCTGCGCGCCGCCCTGGACGACTTGGCGGCTGTCGTGCCGGATTGGCTGCGCGGGGTCGCCCAGCCAGTCTGGTTCGAGCGGTATGGACGGCGCATTGAGGAATACCGCCTGCCCAAAGGCCAGGAAAAGCGACAGGCTCTTGCCCTGGAGATCGGGGAGGACGGGTTCGTTCTGCTTGATGCCCTGGATGGGCCAACAGCACCGGCACTCGCTCGCGAGCTGCCCGTGCTGCAGACGCTGCGCGACGTGTGGCGGGTGCACTATGCGCGAAACGATGGGCCGCTTCGCTGGCGTAGCACCGCGGAGCTGCCGCCAGTGGCTGAGCGGATGCAGTCACCTTACGACCCCCAGGCGCATTTCAGCATGAAGCGGCAGTTCAGCTGGACGGGGTACAAGGTCCACGTCACCGAAACATGCGATGACGATGCCGCGCACCTGATCACGCACGTGAAGACCTGCCCTTCCATGCAGCCGGACATGACGAGCACAGCCGAGATCCACGAGCAACTGGCGGCAAAAGGGCTGCTCCCTGCGGAGCACTTCGTCGACTCAGGCTATGTCGATGCTGAACTGCTGGCGAGTAGTCAGCGGGACTATGGCCTTTCGCTCGAAGGACCCGTCCGGGGTGTGTCGAGCCGTGTGGGGCAAGGCTACGGCCTACGGCACTTCACCATCGACTGGGACCGGGAGCGGGTGACGTGCCCGCAGGGCAAGACGTCGGTGTCCTGGCGCACGACACGCGTTGCAGACGGCAGCCCGCGCATCCAGGCCCTGTTCAGCCGCGGGGATTGCCGGGCGTGTCCTGCCAGAGCGATGTGCACGCCGGCATCAAGCGGGCGCCGCACTGTGCACGCTCACCTGCGTGAGGAATACGAAGCGCTGAATGCGGCACGGGCGCGAATGACAGACCCGGCATGGCTGGAACGCTATCACAGACGGGCCGGGGTGGAAGGCACGCTCTCACAGGGCGTGCGCGCATTCGGCATGCGCCAGAGCCGCTACATCGGCTTGGCCAAGACTGGCTTGCAGCAAGCCTGCACAGCGGTGGCGATGAACGTCTCGAGGGTGGTGCATTGGCTGGATGGACGGCCACGCTCCAAGACAC
>CAXTCN010000339.1:0-3912 GCA_964242575.1 uncultured Acetobacteraceae bacterium
CGGCGCTTTTCGTGCGACCTGTGTAACCCAAAAAGGCCGGGTTCTGAACCACGCCCAAGACTGCGCGACGCAGGCCGGTGTCGCCCTTGCTGACATGGGGGCGGATGATGTGCAACACGCAGGCGCTGGTGACGAACACCCACTCCCACCAGGTCTTGCCCGCCACCCGCACGGAGGTTTCGTCGGACGCGACCACCGGGAACGCTGTCACCTGCGCCGCGATGGTCGCTGCCGCCACACCCAGCGGCGCTTGGGCGCGGGCGAGGATGTTGCTGATCGCCCCCTCGCTGCCGGATGCGAGAGCATCCAGCGGGATTGATAAGCCGAACACCTCGCCCATCAGCGCGCAGCCGCTCCAGGCCGATTGCCTGGGCGTAGTGCAGATAGACCACCAAGGTCTCGATCGACTCGCCGAACGGCGAGCCTGGCTCAAGCCCGGCCGGTGCCGGCGCGATGGCGCGCTCCCCGCAGCAGGTGCAGCGTCCACCAAACAGCCGCACCCGCGTCACGTCGGGCCGCAGCGGCGGCAGCTCAATGCGGTCGTAGACCATCTGCGGCGTTTGCGGCGCCTGCGGCCAAGCAGCAGCACAGTGCGGGCAGGCCTCAAGCTTGGCATCGGTGATGCGGTCCGGGTTCGGCTCCAGCGCCCGCGCCACGCCAGGACGGCCTGTGCGCGGCGGTTTACCGCCGGACAGCACGTCAGGCTTCTGACCCTTTGACGGCGGCAACGACGAGTTGGCGGGCGTCTTGGCCGGCCGCTCCAGCTTCGCCAGCCGCGCTTCCAGTTCGGCGATGCGCGCCAGGGCCGCCTCCAGCTGCCCAACCAACGGCAGCAGCGAGCGGATCAGCGCGTCCTTCTCCGCGTGGCTCAGCGTGCTGAGGTCAATGTCAGGCGTCACCCCAGCGTTGAATCAGCCACCAAAGACCGCGTCAACCACCGTCATCTCAGCCACCTCAGCGCGCCAGCCCTGCCCCAGGTGAGCAATTACGGGTTCTCAATTACAGTCAGGCTGATAACGCTCGACGTTTAACATTTGTTCTATGTTGTTGATGGCTGTTCTTTTACGAATGATTGGCGCGTATCTTCGGCGAACTTCCCGACGAGGTCGCCCAATGCTCCCCCAAGTATCCGCCTGTGCGCGAGGCCAACGATGATAGGGTGGGTGCCGAAGGTCCTGGTCGGCTTCCTCGACCAAATTGCCGGCGAAGACACCCGCCGGACCATTCTGGCCGACGCAAGGCTCGATCCGGAGGGCGCCGAGTTTCGGCTCGACAGGGACGTGCCGGACCCGGCGTGCCGCAAGGTGATTGAGGCGGCCTGCGCCCGGCTCGGCGTCACCGAGGCGCAAGCGTTCACCCTGTTCGCGCCATATTTCCTGGCCGCTGCGCGCGCATCGTTCCCCGGATTTTTCCGCAAGGTCACTGGCACGCGGGCGTTCCTGCTGGGCCAGCCGGCGATCCACAACTGCCTTGCGGCCGGCCTGCGTGACCCGCAGCGCCGCGCTGTTGCCGACAAGTTCCGCGTTGAGGCCACGCCGGGCGGCGTACGCGTGTTCTACAACTCTCCGAATCGGCTTGCCGCTCTCTACGTTGCCGTGGCGCACGAACTGGCTGGGAGCTACGGCGAAGCGGTCGAGATCGGCTTCGAGGCAGGCGGCCCGGAGAACGAGAAATGCACGATATCAGTTGAGCTGACGCCAGTGGCCGCGGCGACGCCGGATCTGGTGGCCGTCGCCACATGAACATGATCCTGCCTGCCTCGGCAATGGCGGCGTCGCCGGTGGACGCGGCTTCGGACCTGCGCGCCGGCACGGAGGAGATCTGCGACCAGCTTTGCGCCGTCGTGACCGGCGACTTCGGATTCCGCGTGGAAACCACAAGCCAGGACGAAACTGCGCAAAAACTGGCGATGCTGTCCAACTTCGTGCTCGACGCCGCGCGTCGGGCAGTCGAGGCCACCCGTGTGGCGCGCATCGGGACTTGGTGGCAGGACCTTGGCGGCGGCCCACTGACCATGTCGGACGAGATGCACAACCTGCTCGGCACCGACCTGTCTACGTTCTACCCGACATTGGCTAACCTTCTGACGCTCATCCATCCCGACGACCACGCCGCCGCCGCCGCCGCGTTTGCGCGCGACGGCGCCAGCGCGGAAGTGGTCGAACACGAATGGCGGGTGCTGCGCGCCGGCGGCGCCCCCGCATGGTTCTGGGCCGAGACCCGCATTGAAACCGACATTGCCGGCGTCGCCGTCGCTGTGCGCGGAGTGTGCCAGGATGTGACCGAGCGCCGCGTTACGGCGGAGCGCATCTACAAGCTCGCCCATCACGACACGCTGACCGACTTGGCCAACCGGACACTGCTGCACGAACGGCTGTCGGAGGCGGTCGCCCGCTCCCGGCGTTCGGGATGCACGCTCGCGGTGCTCTGCATCGACCTCGACGGGTTCAAGGCGGTCAACGACCTACACGGGCACGGCGCCGGCGATAGATTGCTCTGCGAGGTGGCGCGGCGGCTTAGTCGCAACGTGCGCGAGAACGACATCGTCGCGAGGCTCGGCGGCGACGAGTTCGTGGTGCTGCAAGACGGCCCGGCCATGCCCGACGCCACACGAATGCTGGCCGACCGGCTCGTGTCGGTGTTGGCCGAGCCATACGAACTCGGCACCGGCACGCAGGGTTGCGTCACCGCTTCAGTGGGCGTGGCGCTGTTCCCCGATGACGGGGATAGTCCCGACACGCTGCTGCACAACGCCGACACCGCTCTGTACCGGGCCAAATGGGCCGGCAAGAACGGCTCGGCGTTCTTCCGGCCCGAGATGGGCTGCGAATTGCGGCAGCGACGGAAATTAGAGCACGACCTGCGGCACGCCACGGCACGCGGCGAGTTCACGCTCGCCTGGCAACCACTCGCCGCGGCAGCCGGCGACGGCCGCATCAACGGCTTCGAAGTCCTGCTGCGCTGGCATCACCCGGAGCACGGGCTAGTGCCGCCGGACACGTTCATTCCGGTGGCCGAGACGAGCGGCGCCATCGTCGGCATTGGCGCCTGGGTATTGCGCCAGGCCTGCTTCGAGGCTGCGCGCTGGGCAACGCCGCTGCGGATTGCCGTCAACGTCTCGCCACTCCAGGTCCAGCAGGGCGCCGCCTTCGCCGAAATGGTCGAGGAGGCGCTGGCGGCGTCCGGCTTGGCCCCATCGCGCCTGGAGCTGGAGGTTACGGAAGGGGTGCTGGTGCGCGAGGCCGACCGGGTGCTGCTGGCGCTGCGGCGGCTGAAGCTGCTTGGCGTCCGTGTCGCTCTGGACGATTTCGGCACTGGCTACTCGTCGCTCGCCACCTTGCGCGCGTTCCCGTTCGACAAGATAAAAATCGACAAGAGCTTCATCGCCAACATTGCCACTGGCGGCCAGGATGCGGCCATCGTGCGTGCGGTGATCGGGCTGGCGCGCGGCCTCGGGCTGCCCGTCGTGGCCGAGGGAGTGGAGACTGAGGCACAGCTTAGCGTCCTGCGCATCGAACGGTGCGAGGAGGTGCAGGGCTGGCTTACCGGACGCCCAGCTGCCATCGAGAGCTTCGCTCACCTCACCGGCAGCGCCATGTTCGCCAGCTTGGGTTAACGTGACAATGCCTGCGGTCCAGCTTCCGATTTCTCCGCCTGACTCTATAATCAACTCATGGGTGTTAGTGAATCAACGATGAGTCCTCATCATGGTGATCGAGCAGCACATTTAGCCACAGTAATTGTTCCCATGCTTGGAGCAAGGTCGCGCACGATGGCCCGGCACATAATACCTCGATCGGGGTGGAAAGCAGGGCTGTTCAACGCTGTGGGACAGCGAGCATTCTAAGCAGTTTTTTCTAGGCCGGCAAAGTTGGCTGGCAGATTTGCTGTTCCAACTCGGCCAGGTAGGCG
>CAXTCN010000340.1:0-3894 GCA_964242575.1 uncultured Acetobacteraceae bacterium
CCTCTTTGGCGCGGTCTCGGGCAGCGCCCAGGTAGTCGAACACCAGCGGGTCGTGACCCTCGAAGATCAGGTGGTATTCGGCACCCACGGCGACATGGGAGGCCTGGTCAATCTTGCCGACTTTCCGGATAACCCACCCCTCGCCGCGATCAACCAAAGTGGGTGGCAGGTTCACGATGCGGCTGGGCGGACGCTTGTCGTCACGACCGCGGCCCGGACCACCAGGGCCGCCCTTGCTACCCTTCCGCTCGCGGCTGTTCATGTCGAATTGCGCTGGGGCGGCCGTCTTGGCTTTGGGCGTGCCAGGTGATTTAGCCATAAACGTCTCCTAGTTCCAACCGAAGCGGGCAGCCATCCCTTAAAGAAATCCGACGGCGACGGATATAGATCATGCCGGTCCGGTGACGCAGGCGATCGAGTCAGCTCATGCCTCAATCCAGTTCAAACGGTGTATCACGCCGTTTGGATATGTTCGCCCGCTCGCGCGGTGCGTCATTCTTGATTGCTCGCATGAAGTCGCACGTTTGCTTCGGAAGAGGGCTCCATCCGGGCGAAGGACGACAACGGGATCGATAATTGTAGACGCCTGCTCATCGATCAGCGTCCGCACTCCTAGGCTAGCAGCTCCAGGGTGAACAGGCAGCTCTCGGCCATCCCTTCCATCAGGTTGCCTGGACGTGTCTGTGCAACAAGGCCTAAAGCCGCAGACGTTTTCTGGGATAAGCAAAGCAATGAACCAGGCCACCGACTTCGCCGAGGTTTTCAGCCGTTTGGCGCGTGAGGGGCGCAACGAGGGAACGGCGCAGCTCGGCGGCGTGAATGTCCGTTTGGTGAAAGTGAAGGGCGGTAGCGGAGGAAAGTGAGATTATCACGACCGGACTACCGAGACCGTCGTGGTCTGGGGCGGCGACTTCACCGTGGAGTTTCGCGACCACGCCTTGCATCTGTCCGCCGGCCAGTGCTGCGTGGTGCCGGTCGGCGCTGAGCACCGTGGGACGTCCAAAGCTGGCACCGACGTGGTCCTGTTCCAGCAGGCCTGTTGAGCCGGCGCCCGTCGTGGCATGGAGGAACGATCGGTGACCCTGCACGTCGACTACTACGCCTCGCTGAACTCGCCGTGGACCCATCTGGGCGCTGCCCGGCTGATGGCGATGGTCGCCCGGCATGGCGCCACGGTTCGCATCCACCCCGTCGACTTCGGGACCATCTTCCCGGCCTCCGGGGGTTTCCCGCTGCCCAAAAGGTCGCCGCTGCGCCAGGCTTATCGTCTGCAGGAGCTGGAGCGCTGGCGACGTTTCCTTGCCATTCCCATTCAGCTGAGTCCGCGGTTCTTCCCTGCCAACGAGCGATCCGCCGCGCACTGCGTGATCGCCGTGCGGGAGACGGTCGGCGATGCGCCCGCGATTGCTTTGGCGCACCGTGTGCTCAAGGCACTGTGGGAGGAGGAGGCGGACACGGGCGACCGGGGAACGCTCGCAACCCTCATCGACGATGTCGGCCTCGATGCCCCTTCCGTGCTGCAGCAGGCGGACGAGGAGCACTGGGCATCGCGGCGCGTGGCTGACACCGATGCCGCCCTGGCCCGCGGTGTGTTCGGCGCGCCCAGCTATGTCGTTGGCGAGGAGATCTTCTGGGGTCAGGACCGCCTCGAGTTCCTTGAGCGCCGCTTGGAACGCGGGTGACCGAAGCAGGCCTTTGCGACCGTATCCAGGGCCGGATGAACCGCTTTGGCTTGAGCGTCCGCCGCGGTGGCTCAGGTTGGCAGGCCTGGACCGGCGTTGAGGCGACTAGAAAGCCGCCTTGCGCGCTTTCACCCCGAACGCGGTCAGTCCGTTATCGGCCAATTTCGGAAGATTGGGCTGCGGCTGAGCCGGGCCATTTCGTCCAGCCTTAAGACAGTCTGCTTGCCTTGGTGCGTGGCGAGGCAGGATGACCTCAGGCGCGGGCAGCCAATAGCCTGGCGAAGAGTGCGGACATACCCGTTCTCCCAGGAGCTGCTCGGCTCGATGTACGCCGTCTTGGCACCCACGCCGCTGATCCAGCTTCTTCATAGCGATGGCCATGAACTCCGGTTCGTTGTCCAAACGGTCGTGGCCAGGCGTGCCGCAAGCGATGAGCAAATCGGCCCACATCATACCGGCGTGACCGCCTCCACCACCTCCGGGGCATGGCGGAACGCGGCGTGGTCTTCCGCAACGCGCTCGGTCGCCCGCTCGGCGGCCTGCAGCAACCAAGCGTCGTCTTGCTCGACGAGCCAGGCCGCGAGCACGCCGGGGTCGTGCGCGGCGCCGGCATGCAGGTTGGCAACCTCGCTGCCCATGGCGCGCAGCAAGGCGAGTTGCCCGCGCACCGGGGCAGTATCTGGACCCGGCTTGCCGCTTTCTGCCCTGCCTGTGCTCTCGCCGATGCTCGGCAGGAAGTGGTCGAGGCTGATCTTGCGCGCTTCGGGCGAGAGCCGGCGGACAACCCAGCGCTCGGACACATAGAAGGCGGGGTCAGGGGACCGCCGGGCCTCCGCGGCAAGGCGGCGATGGTCAATGACGCGGCTGGCTGGGCGCGCCGGCATCGCAGCGGCGGAGGGCGCGGTCGCCTTGACTTCGCGCGCTACAAGACCGCCGTTCCATTCGGCGATCACCGTCCAGCGCGGCCGGCCGAGCGCGCCAAGGCCTCTCAGGGCCTGCAGGAACACCTGGGGCCGTGCGCCCTGGGGCAGGGAGGTGAGCAGGAGGTGCAGCACCTCGGGGTCGCCGGGGGTTTTCTCGTCCCCCTTTCGGATCTTGCTCCACTCGCCCGCCGGGTCATGCAGCCCGTGGGCGACAATACGAAGGGTCTCGTGCTCCGCCTCGTCCAAAATGAATGGCCATCCGCCGGCGAGGCCGCTTCGGTAGCCGTCCAGGATGGCCGCCACCCCCTCCTCGGCGCCGGCCAGGACCGTCCTCTCGTCATCGCCACGGGCGACGAGGAAGCTGGTGGCGAGGCGGACGAGATCGCTCGTGAACGGCAGTTCGGCAGCCTCGTCGAAGTCGTTCACGCCCCACACGAGGCGGCCCTCGGCGTCGCGCCAGGTGCCGAAGTTCTCAAGGTGCGTGTCGCCGGCGGACAAGACGCGGGGCGCATCCTGGACCGCGACATCGGCCGCCCTGAACTGCCACGGCCATCGATAGAAGCTGCCCCGGAGCAAAGGGAACAGCTTCTTCTTGTCCATCTTGCGGCGTTTTTCGGCCAGCCCCGTCGGGTCGAGCGCCAGGTAAGTGGACAGCCAGGCGTTGTACTCCAAGGTGGACGTGGTAAAGTCCTTTGTCATGACCGGGTCTCCTCGCGGTATTTCCGCAGCCCCTCATAGCGCCGTGGCCGGAACCGCTGGATAGGCATCGCAGTCAGTAGCGGGTCGATGCCACCAGTGTCCGAACCATGAAGACAGCACCGGATCGTTTGAGGGCACAGGCCAGCCTCCCTCAGGGGTCCTGTGGTCGCGTCATCGTGGACACTATGGCATCCGGCTCTTAGCGCCGCGGCAGGCATCGAGGTCAGCCAGCCGGCATGCTATGACCCGCCGCATGACCCCCTCAGAGCCTTCCGTGGCCAACGCCTTCACGCCCGTAGAGCGCGACTACATACGCCGCGAACTCGACATGTTCTTCTCGACGCTGCCGAGCGTCGCTGACGGCTTCCACCTCAAGACATGGCGGGGCGGACCGCAAGCAGGGCAGCCCAAGGTGCCGCAGGCGGCGGCGGGCCTCGTCGAGCGTGGGCTGCTGCGCCTCGACACGACGGGCCGGATGCCACGGTTGTTCTTCACCGAAGCCGGGATCGTGGCGCTGCGGACGATGATGGCCGACGCGCGCCTGGCCAACCCGGCCAAGTTCGCGCACGTGCGCCAGGAACTCGGCATCG
>CAXTCN010000341.1:0-3887 GCA_964242575.1 uncultured Acetobacteraceae bacterium
CCCCGGCCGCCGCCGCGGACTGCACCGGAACGGCGAACAGGGCCATTTCCGTGGGAACGGGGCGGCGGCGGGCGGGGGCCGGCGTGCTGCCCGTGAGGGCGCCGAGGCCCGCCGCCTTAGCCGCCTCTTGCAAGTAGTCCCGGCTTGCCGGCGGCTCATACTCGTTGATCCTGGCCTGGGGCCGCGGTTCCTGGTTCTGCAACTGCGGCGCGGCGCGCTGTCCCAGGCCCGGCAGCACCACGGCGGCGATGAGGCCGGCCACGGCCACCCCGCCCAGCAGCAGCTTCGTGCCGCCACGCACCCCGTCCCAGCCGCCCGGCGCTGCTGCTTCTACAGCCGGCACCGGCACGGCGTCATGGTTGAACAGGCTCCTCATAGCCGGGCACCAAGGGGCGTGGCGCTGGCGACCGTGGCGGCTGTTTTGCCGTCCGGGTCCGGCCCGACATTGAACAGGCATCCGGCCGCGTCGCCATCGCGGATGAACCACTTGGCTTCCGTGCGCGAGATGCGGAGCACGGTCCCGCCCGCGTCCGGCTCGGTTGCATAGGCGGCTAGACCTTCATGGCCGTCCGGCAGTTGGCGATACACGTTGGGCACGCGGCGGTTGCCGTTGAAGCGCAGGAAGGTGGTGCGCCCGTCGTCCCAGGCTTGATCGGGCCGCACCGCTTCGCTGCCTCGATACCCATACCGCCAGTTGGCGGTGATGGCGGGGGCGGCCGGAGCCAGCGGGCGCATGGCCTGACGTTCGCGCCACGCGGCAAGCCGCGCCGCATACGCCTTGCGCTGTTCGGCCAGGCGGGCAGCACGGTCGCGATCCGGGTAGGTGAAGGTCACATCCCAGGCCGCGGCACCTGCCGTCATCTTGGGATCACCGGCCTTTGTCAGCAGCTCGAAGGTGTAGGGCACCATCTCGCACTTGCCGGTGTCGGCCGCGCACCGCTTGGTCTGGATGAACAAGGGTTGCGGGTCGAGAACGCGCAGCGGCTTGAGGTAAACGAAGTTGCCGGCTACGGAACGGCACAGGTTGGGATCACAGGACGAAGGACCGCGTTGCGCGGGCGGCGAGCCAAGCGTGGAGCTGACCGTCGTGGCGGCACCAGCTCCCGGCGCTTCCTCTTCGGGCGTGATGGTGGCCTGATCGGACACCACGATCTGCACAACCTCTTCATCGGCGCCGAGCTGGATGCGAAGCGACGCGCCGGGCGCGGCGTAGAGCTGCACCGGGTTGCTGCGGCTGTAGGGAACGACGCGCATCCGCTGATCGAGGCTGCTGGCGGCCGGCGGATCGATGGCGGCAAGGGCGGGGACCGCGTGCAGCATCGTCGCCGCAGCCAGGAGGGTGCGAAGGGTCATGGACGTGCCTCAGCGGTGCGAGCGGGTTTGGCCGGCGGGCGGGCGTTCTCCGGCTTGGCGCCGGGGTAGTCGAGCACCTGGACGCCGGGGGCGTTGAACGTGGTCCGGTCCAGCCAGGCCCGGCGCTTGTCATCCGTGGGGTAGATGCCGGTGCGGTAGCGCACCGTGGCGCTGTATACCGGAGCCGTCGCCATGGCTGCGCCCGTGGTGCGCCCATCATCCTCCCAGCGGCGGAAGCGGAACAGGTACTGATTGCCGTCGTCCCCCACGGGGGTCGGAGGGTCCACCAGCTCGCATTGCACGGTGATGCCCTTCTCGCCATAGACGCGCTGCGGCGCGAGCGGGTTGGCGAGGATGAACGCGGCGCGGACCTGCCGGCCGACCCGTTCCTCGGACATCGCTTGGGCGATGTAGGCTTGCCGGGTGAAGCTGCTGCTGCCGTAGCAGTCCCGCGCCTGGACATAGGTCCAGAGCGCGTTCTGCACGGCTTCTTCCTGCTTAGCGGCAGGGGGCAGCTCGCTATAGTGGATGCTGCTGATGACCTCGCCGTTTGGCTGGATGGTGGCGTAAACCGTGTCCCGTGTGGCCGCGAGCTGGGCAAGGCGGTTGTTGTTGAACACGGCCCAGGCCAAGCCGATGCCGAGCGCCCCTATGGCCAGGTTCTTGGCCTGCCCGGTGCGGCGTTGGCTGCGGACGGCGGCGGCGTGCTGCTTGCGCACCGCCGCGGCGCGTTCGTCCAGTTGCTGGCGCAGGTCGGCGTGGGGATCGGGCATCAGCGGTCCTCCGGGCAGGCTTTTTCCAGCGCGACCATCTCGGCAGCGCTCGGCTGCCAGTGCGGCGCGTTGAGCGCGACGAGCGGCCCCTTGCAGGTCGCCAGCGTGTGGCTGGACGTGCAACCGGCGGCGACGAGGACCAGCAGGAGGGCGAGAGAGCGGCGCATGGAAGCACCCCTATTTGCGGTTGATGGAATTGGTGGAACCCCCGCCCGCACGGCTGCGGGTCGCGTCTGCCGCTAGGCTACGGGCGCCGGAGGCCATGGCGGCACCGCCCCGAAGCGCGAGCATCGCGGACGGGGCGGCGAGGGAGGCGGCCACACCCGAGCCGTAGGCGCAGATCATTGGCAGCGCGACCATCGTGAACGCGTCGAGCACGATGTTGCAGCCGACCCGCATCAGCACGGCGACGGCTTCGGGGCCGCCTGTCGGCAGGTTGTTGATGACCGCACGCAGCATGTTCAGCAGGCCCGTCATCTGGATGCCAAGCAGGATGGAGGTGCCGATGCCGAAGCAGGTCATGCCGACCAGCTTGCCAATCCACTGGTCCACCCAGCCGCGGGTGCGGTCGAACAGCTCGAACACGAGCAGAAACGGCCCGAAGCACAGGATGATAGCCAGTAGCGACTGGCCAAGCAGCCAGATACCGGCGATGAACGCGAGTAGGCCCTGAATGCCACCGTTGGCGGCTTGGGCACTCAGGTAGTTGACGAAGGAGGCAACGGAGAAGCTGGTTTGCCGAGCGACGATGGCCGCGGTCACGGCGTCAGCAGCGGCCGATGCCCTGTCAAACTGCTGGGCAATTGTGGCGTTGCTGTTGGTCTGGACGCCGGCAGCGGAGAGGATGGTGCTGCTGATAGCTTGCGGTACTTTGTCGAAAATTGGATCGCGCACGTATTGGGCGAACGAACCGCTGTGCGAGATGAGGAACACGACAACGGCGGCGCGGAAGGAGGAGCCGACGAACCGCTCCACCGTCATGTTGCCGGTCCAGGTGAGCGTAAACTGACGCACCACGAACATGACCAGCAGTGACTTGAGAATGGGTACCACGAATTGCAGCTCAGCCGCGATTATCGCGTCCATTGCCATCTTGAGCTGTTCGATGCGGCCTTGGGCAATGGCTTCATAGCTGATGCCAACGATGTTGGTACTGTTCACGGCCGGCTCCGCCTTGCGGTGTCGAGGGCGTCACCCTGCCGTGCAGCAGCGCACACATCAGGCGGGTAGCGCGTAAGGGCAGTTTTGCATTCGGACAGCGTGCCGATGCGCGCCAGACGGTTGTCTGCCCAGTACTGCGGCGACAGCAGAACGTCATCTAACATGGAGGACGGTGACCGACCCTGGACCAATCTCTGGCCCGGCAGCGCACCCCTGGCGGCGCGCTGACCCCACAGCCGATCTTCTGCCGTTTCTGCGTTAAGGCAGTCCACGTCGCGAGCAAAGCGGTGATCGTTGCGGCACAGGTTGATCGTGGCCGAGCGGGCGGCGTCGTTCGCCATGTACCAGGGAATGTCGTGCAAGGGCCTAGATTGGCCGTGCGCGGGGACGAGAGCGCTCCCCAGCACGAGGCCGAAGCTGCTCAACGTGGCTGCCGCCAGGCGGCGCATGTTCTTCTTCATGGTCCTCACTCGACGTCAAAGGCGCGTGCGGCAGCGCGGGCGCCCCATTCTTCGGCCTCCTTGCGCCCAGCTTGTTCGACGCGTTGCTGATCCACCCGCGTTGCCGTTTGCTGGATAAGCGAGAGGCGGGCGACGTTGT
>CAXTCN010000342.1:0-3886 GCA_964242575.1 uncultured Acetobacteraceae bacterium
GCCATGGCCGAAAGGCTGCCACAGCCCAGCAGGCGCTGCCAACCTGACAACGCCCGGCGCAGGCTTGCCGCCCTGTGTCGCTGGACGGAGTGCCGCACCATGCGCGAGGTGGACGGCATCGACAAACTGCGCCAGCGCACCGCCGACCTACTCAGCTACCTCGAGCGCAACGAGGCGGCGCTAGTCGACTACGACGCCCGCAGGCGACGCGGTGAGCCGATCGCGACCTCGTTCGTGGAGAGCGCGGTCGACGAGATCATCTCTTGGCGCATGGCCAAAGCTCAGCAGATGCGCTGGAACAGGACCACGGTGCAGCCCTTCCTCGACGTGCGCACCGCCGTGCTGAACGACACGCTCGAGGCCGCTTTCCGCCGCCGTCACCCGGGCTTTCGACCCGCCAACGACGATCAGCGACCAATAGCAGCTGTAGCCTGATCACCCCCCCCCCACAACTCTGCATGCTCTCGCGCGCCGCAGGCGAGGCAGGTGGCTGACCGCTTTCACCTGCCGCAGAACCTGCGCGCTTGCATCGAGCAGCATATGAGCAGCGTCAGTCGCCATCATGGCCGCTCGCTGGTGCCGGCGGCACCGCGCGACACCGTCAACAACGCGCACGAGGCAGCCCGGCAAGTGCAGCGCGAGGTGCGTCAGGCCATGTTCGAGCGGGTGCTGCACCTGCGTGCCAAGGGCAAGACGATGCGCGCGATTGCCGCGCAGACCGGGGTTGGCTGGCGGACGGTCACCAAATAGGTCCGCTCAGGCTGCCTGCGGGACCGCCACCGCGTGGCACCCGGGACGCGGTCGCCGCGGTACGTTCTGGAGTACCTGAAGCGGCGATGGGCCGAGGGGTGTACGCACGGGCGACACTTGTTCTGGGAGATCAAGCACCGCGGCTACCAGGGCAGCTACTCCCACCTACAGAAGCTCTTGGCCGAATGGCGCAGCGCCAGCGATGAGGGCCGACCACTGCCCGAGCGGCAGCCCATTGCCGCAGCCGCAGAGGTCCGGGCGGTCGATCCCTCTACGGGGTGGCAGCTCTCGCCGATCACGGCGGCCGCGTTGTGCCTGAAGCCGCGCGGTCTGCTCACCCCGTCCCAGGTGCTCAAGGTTGAGGCGCTGAAGCAGGCCTCGCCCAGCTTCACGGCCCTGCGGCGGCTCGCGATGCGGTTCCGCGGCATTCTACGAAGCGGCAGGGCCGCGAAGCTTGGCGCATGGCTGCGCGACGCGCGTGCTTCGGGGATCGGCGTCATGCAGCGCTTGGCGCGGATGTTGAGCCGAGATTTGGAAGCGGTGGGAACGCTGTGACCGAGCCCTGGAGCAACGGGCAGACGGAAGGCCAGATCAACAAGCTGAAGACGCTGAAGCGGGCGATGTATGACCGGGCCGGAGTTGAGCTGCTCCGAGCGCGCCTGCTACCGCTCGCGATCACCGACTAAGCACGGAGAGTGAAGCAGACCCCGGTTAAGCGCAGTGTGACACAAGTCAGGCGGACGCGAGTATCAGACGTACGGCTTTGGCGCCAATCATCTGTGACGCCGCGTTGGTGTTGCCGGTAACGATTGTTGGCATGACCGAGCTGTCGCACACGCGCAAGCCCTCCATCCCGTGGACGCGCAGCGTGGGATCGACAACGGCAAGCGCGTCGGTGCCCATCTTGCAGGTGCCGACCGGATGGAAGTAGCTCGTTGTCGAGTTGCGGGCGAAGTCTGCAAGCTCGGTGGCCGTCAGTGCTTTTCCAGGCACCAGTTCGCCGCTGCTGATGTCGGCGAACGCCTTTTGGTGGCCAAGCTCGCGGCAATGCTCGATGCAGCGGATCGTGGCCGCCAGGTCCGCATCGGTGGAAAGAAAGCCAGAGTCGATCAACGGGTTTGCACGCCAGTCCGCGCTTGCAAGCTTGACCGTGCCCCGCGACGAGGGCCGGACCAGGCCGGGAGCGATCGTGAATGCGTCGGGCGGCATCGCGCCGTAGGTTTTCGTGAGGGCCGGGGTCAGGACGGGAAGCTGGATCAGCACAGGCTGCAGGTCAGGGCCGGTCCTGTCGGGCGTGCTGCGGATGAAGCTTGTCGCCTCCACAGCGTTGCTGCCGGCGGTGCGCGGCGGCATGGCGCCCTTGTAGCGGAAGATCACGCCCTCCAGAAGCGGGTGGTCCTGGTAGTTCTCGCCAACGCCCGGCAGGTCAACCGCGCCCGCGATGCCGAGCCGGCGCAGGTCCTCCGCACGCCCGATGCCGGACAGCATGAGCAGCGTCGCGCTGCCAACACCGCCCGCGGCGACAATCACCTCCTTGGACGCCTGGATGGCCTGCGGCGAGCCATTGGACATCAGGCGCACGCCGCGGCACCGGGTGCCTTCGACCACGAGCGAAACAACCTGCGCGCCCGTCAGCAGCGTCAGGTTCGGCAGCCCAAGCGCGGGCCGGAGGTAGGCGCGCGAAGCGCTGGCGCGCGACCCGTCCGGGCGGATCGTCATGTTGGTGTAGCCAGCCCCTTCCCGCATCGGCGCGTTCATGTCGCCAAGGATCGGGACTCCCATGTCGCGCGATGCGTCAAGCCAGGCGGTGGCTGTTGGGTGGGGATGCGCGGGCAGGCACACATCCATCGGGCCGCCGGCCCCGCGCCACTCGTTGGCGCCTCCGGTCCAGTTCTCCAGTTCCTTGTAGATCGGCAGCACATCCGCAAAGCTCCAGCCGGCGCAGCCGCTATCGGCCCAGCCATCGAAATCCTGCGCGACGCCGTGAACCCAGAGCGAGGCGTTGACGCTGGTGCCGCCCCCGAGCACGCGGCCTGCGCTGATCGGGATGCTCCGGTTGTTCAGAAAGGGGGTGGGCACGGTGGGATAGGCCCAGTCGAGCGCGCCCGTGATGTTGGTGAACCAGATCGCTGGGTCGTCCACCTTGGCACCAGCCGCCTCGTCGTCCCCGCCTGCCTCCACGACCAGCACGCTCGCCCCGGCTTGGGCGAGGCGCGACGCGATGATGCAGCCTGCAGCGCCTGCGCCGACCACAACGTAGTCGTAGGCCGCTTTCAGCTCGCGGTTGCCCGCTTGGTTTGCGCCGGCGGCGAGGGCACCGTCGATCAGGCCGGGGTCGACGAGGCTCGCCACGCCCAAGGCGCTGGCGAGCGACAGCAAGGTGCGACGGTCAAGCGCGCCTCGTGATGCCTGATCGACCAGGGCCTGCACGGTTTCTTGCTTTCGGTCGATCATTGCAGGTCCTTGTTGCACGGCATTCGATCAGGGTCGGGACGCCAGGCTGCAGTCTTGTCCCAACAGAAGGCTGCAACGTTAGCGTTAGCGTCGGCGTTGCACCATGCTGATTGGAGCCCTGTGGAATTGGTAGGTACCTCATCATGGGTAGCGTCCAGGACTGACGCATGAATAGCCCTGGGTTGAGATTGCTGGCAGCGGTCTAACCGAAATGTACTCGCCTGAGGGCAGTCCCGAAGATCCTTTCAGTAATCTTTGTGCGCTCTCGGAAGGGGCTGTTCCACTGGTGCAATCTCATGCGTGAGCCCTGCGTCTCCCTACCGGCCTCGTCGTAGGCGTGAACATGGACGGAATGCGCGCCTGCCTTCGCCGACGCTTCTGCATCAGCGCCAATCGCCTTGGCGCTTTTCGGAACTGCGTCGTGCTGTCGATCACCGTTCAAGGCTACTTGTAGGAGGACCACCTTCACCTCGCGCCGGGGATGGTCGCCTGTTGCTCCCCGGGGTCGCGCCTTCAGCTCGAGTCCGAGTGGTGCCGATGATGAACTGGGCACATTCTCTCAGTCGCGCCAGCAGGGCCATTCAGTTCTGACATAGGGGACTGGGCGTGAACGGGGGCAGGGTAACATGATGGCTGTATGGAGGCGACCTTCCCGTTTTGTGAGGTCGCCCTGTGCCATTTG
>CAXTCN010000343.1:0-3873 GCA_964242575.1 uncultured Acetobacteraceae bacterium
TCGTGTGGGTGAACTGGGGCACCCGGCCTGATCGGCTGAACATTTCCCCCCTGCTGCGCCATGTGTACGACCCGGCGGGCTTGGGCCAGGGCCTCGGCGACGCGCTGCCAGGCACCGGGCACCACGTGTTGCAGGCTGGAAGCTGGTCGGCACAGGTGGTGGATGGGCTGCATCAGGAACCCGGCGACATCCGGGTGGACAAGTACCGCATGAGCGGCTTTTGGGACACGCCGCTCGATAGCATCCTGCGCAACCTCGGCCTGACCACGCTGCTGTTCGCCGGCGTGAACCTCGACCAGTGCGTGCTGCACACGATGGCCGACGCCAGCTTCCTCGGTTACGACACCTTGCTGCTGGAAGATTGCGCGGCCACCACCAACCCAGCGTTCTGCCGCGATGCGACGCTGCTGAACATTCGGCAGATCTTTGGTTTCACGCTGCTGTCCCACTCCCTAATAGAGGCACTTTCCGAATGATGACCGAACCCGTCCTGGCCCGCAGCGCGGCCACCTTGCAAGGCTTCCGTATATCGCCGGGCGACAGCAACTACTTCGCCTGCCTGTTCGACCCGTTGGCGGACGGCGTGAACTTCACCATGGTGGTCGAGATCTTCGAGCCTGGCGGACGCACGCCGCCCAACACGCACCAAGTGGCGTTCGAGTCTTTCTTCGTCCTCGCTGGCACGGGCAGGGCACGGGCTGGGGACCGTACGCTGCCGCTCGGACCCGGGGACGCCATGGTGCTGGCGCCAGGCATCGAGCATGTCGTCGAGAACACCGGCACGGGCAAGCTGTACTGCCTGACGGTGATGACGCCCAACGAGGGCTTCGCCGAGCTGATCCGTGCGGGCCAGCCGGTAGCGCTGACGGAGGACGACCGCCGGGTCATCACCGGCGTGCGCTGATGCTGGCGGTCATCGGGCCGCGCACCCGGTCCATGCGGACCGCAGATGGCGTGCGCCTGGATGCCGATATCTGGGTGCCGGACGCGCCAGGGCGGTTCCCGGTGCTGCTGATGCGGCAACCCTATGGGCGGAGCATCGCCTCCACGCTGGTGTACGCCCACCCCGCCTGGTATGCGGCGCAGGGCTACATCGTCGCGGTTCAGGATGTGCGCGGCGCCGGCACCAGCGAGGGTGGTTTCACCCTGTTCGAAGCCGAGCAAGCCGATGGCGCCGAGGCGGTGGCTTGGGCGGCCGACCTGCCGGGATCGACGGGCCGGGTCGGGATGTATGGCTTTTCCTATCAAGGCAACACGCAGTTGCTGGCGTTGGCTGGCGGGGCAGCCTTGGGCGCTCTGGCACCGGCCATGGTGGGGTGGGATTTGCGGACGGACTGGGCCTGGGAGGGTGGTGCGCCGCTGTTTGCCGCCGGCCTGGGCTGGGGCGTGCAGATGGGCTGGCTGCGCGCAGTGCATGACGGCGATCAAGCGGCGACCGCCGCCTTTCAAGCCGCTGCCCGCAGCATGCCGCTTCACGAACCCGGCCGCGCCATGCCGGACGTGATGCGCCGGCACGGCCATTTGTCGCACTATCCGGCCTGGCTCAGCACCCCGGCGCCGGACCCGTATTGGGCGGCCATCGCGCCCTGTGCCCGCCTGGCTGGCCATACGCTTGATGTGCCGATGCTGCATGTGGGCGGCTGGTATGACCAAATGCTGGTGGGCACGCTGGATTGCCACGCCGCAGCCTGCCGGGGATCGGCGCCGCAGCGCCTGCTGGTCGGACCCTGGACACACCAGCCCTGGGGCCGTCTGGTGGGAGCGGTGGACTTCGGGCCGGCTGCAAGCTCTCCGGTCGATGCAGCGCAGGTCGCGTGGTTCGACCGGCACTTGAAGGACATGGACACCGACACCGGGCCGGCGCTCACGCTGTTCGACTTGGGCGCCCAGGTGTGGCGCGAACTGGGCGAGTGGCCGAACCTGTCGCCCCTGACGCTCTACCTGGGCGGCGGCGGGCGCGCGGCAGCCACCACGGTTGACGGCACCTTGGTCAATGAACCCGGCCGGTCCGCCGCAGACTACCTCGTGCACGACCCTTGGCGTCCTGTGCCGTCACTGGGCGGCCACGCCGGCCAACCCGGCGGCATGCAGGACCGGCGCGCAGTGGATGACCGCGCCGATGTCGCCTGCTTCACCGCCACACCGCTCGATGCGCCGCTGTTCCTATGCGGCCGAGTGCGGGCGGAGCTATGGATCGAGGCGGACCAGCCTTCATTCGACCTGTCAGTCGTGCTGTCCATGGTCGCGCCGGATGGGCAGGTGTGGAACTTGACCCAGGGGCATCGCCGCGCGTCCGCGTCAGGCCGTGTGGACGTGAGCCTGCGCGCCACCTGCGCCACTGTGCCGGCCGGGCACGCGCTGCGGGTGTCGGTTGCTGGCGCGTGTTTTCCCGCCTACCCGGTCAACCCCGGCACCGGTGGCCCGGCGCATGAAGCCAGAGCCGAGGATGAGCGGGTAATCACGCTGCGCATCGGCCATGGTGGCAATATGGCGTCGCATGTCAGCCTGCCGGTTGTGGTCTAGGCGTCCGCGCGCGGCATAGCCTGCAGCCACTCGTCCAAGTCGAGCCGGTGCACCTCCTGCAGCAGCGTCGCCAACCGGGCGGCAGCATGGTCGAGGACCTGCGCTCCAGCCTCAGCCGTGGCGATGCTGGCATCACCCAAGGCGCCCGCCGGGTTCAGGTCCTGCGTTTCCCAGCCGAAGCCGACCGCCCCCTCCGGCACGAGCACGGAAAAGTTGTTCTCACGCCCGATCCAGCGGGAGCGGAAATCGTCTGCTTCCGCCATGTCCACCCGCTCCGGTGCAAGGTGCAGCATCAGGGAGGTCTCCACGAAGCCGCCGTGGATGCCGTGCCGGGCTTCCATCGGGCTTACCAAGCCGTCCGGCATGCCAAGGCGGCTCCACATGCAAGCCACCGCGAACATACCGGACGTGGCGCGCAAGCGGCGGCACACGATGTCCACGATCTGCGGCTGCCCGCCATGGCTGTTCAGCAACACGAGCTTGCGCACTCCGGCGCGCGCCACGCTCTGTCCGATCTCGGTCCAGAGCGCAACCAGCGTCTCGGCGCTGGCGGTCAGCGTGCCAGGGAAACGGATGTGCTCAACTGACAGGCCAATGGCCTGCACCGGCAGCACGAGCAACGGCAACGCATCCGGCACCAGCGCGAGGGTGCGAGCCAGCACGCCCTCGTTGATGGTGCGGTCAACCGAGACAGGCAGATGCGGTCCATGCTGCTCAATGGCCGCAACCGGCAGAACGGCGACAGTGTCCTTCGGCAAGGTCGGGAAGGCGGTCCAGGGCAGGTCTTGCCAATACCGGGTCGGGAGCATGGCATCACGTTACGCGTGCTACGGGTGCGCTGTGAATAGTCCTGGCGTCTCGAACCGGCGAAAAGCGCCAGGCCGTCGTTGACGTAAGCACCAGCGGGCCGTGACATTGGAGCCGGTTGGATCCGCAACGTAAAGGGACGCAGCGATGGTAACGTTGGTAGGGCGGCGGTGGGGATGGTGGCTGTGGCGGGACTGGTAAAGCCGGCTGGAGCGCAGCAGCCCACTTTCGCGCTGGTGCAGATCAACCAGCAAACCTTGTTCTTCAACCAGATGAACCAGGAAGCGATGCAGGCGGCCCAGCGTGCCGGTGCTAGCCTCAATACCGTTCATTTAGGCTTCCAGACGCCCTATATCACCGGCTGGGTTTTCTGGGATCGACAGCGATGGCGGGTGTTCCTGCCGGCCTTCCAGCCGGCGTTCGTATCAGCGACCACATCAGCCTCGGCGTGATCGCCAAGACGTTCCCGCCTGACCGGGTGCGGCAGGTCCTAGTACCTCTGCACAGAGGTTTTGACTGTTTGAGCGTATCCAGGATTGAGCG
>CAXTCN010000344.1:0-3854 GCA_964242575.1 uncultured Acetobacteraceae bacterium
CGAGGCGGGGCTGCAACTCGAAGCGGCCTGGATCAAGGCCGTGCTCCTCCGCGCCATGGCGGAGTTCCGCCCAGGGGAGCTGCAAAACAAGGACCGTGGCCGTTCCGTCCAGCAGCAGCGTCGCGGGGCGGCCAGGCGGAAGGATCGTCACCGCGCCCACCCGGGGCTGCGCCGCGGTGAACCGCCCCTCGGCGAATGACCGCGCATGGTGGGCTTCGGTGAGGTTCAACACCAGGCCGGCCTCATCGGCGGAGTCAACCGCGATGCTGGTGTCGCCATAGCGCACGCGGCGGATGCGCGATGCCTGCAAGGGCGTGATCCCGGCCCCGCTGCTGCTAAGAACGTCGTAAGGCCCCGCCATGGCTGCCCCCTTGTTCGCCAGCTATCTGGATTAGCCCCCGCACTTCCTGGCCTGGCTTGCTGATGCCGCGCTGCCCTGGGGTGCCGCCTGTACGGCCCAGTCACCTCATAGGCTCCAAAACGGCCAACCTTCCCGTGTTGCGCAAACCTTGGGATACCGTTGGCGAAATCACCCAGCTCATCAGAACGCCCAGTTGGGAGCCGCAGCCTCCTTCATCCCTGGGCAAATGGGGTCCTGCAAGATCGTTGCCGCCGAGCACGGACAAACGACTCCGAATTCGCCAACGGTATCCCTTGGTTTTCGAGAACCGCAGACCGTCGCTCACCGGCATACGCCGCGCCGCCGCGCCTGAACCCAAGTCGGCCTGATACAGTCAGATCGGTTTCGGGCTAGATCGGGGTATAGATCGTGAGCCGCAACGCCGGGTCGTCGTTGACCTGAAACGTTGCATACTCGTAGCGCAGTGGGCCGTCACTGGGGTGAACCAGCACCTTCTCACCGGTCCCGGCGCTGCTGGCAACCTCGTGCGCGTCCCACCAGCCGGCGAACTCGGGGCTGCGATCGCGCAAGCTGCGCACCAGGCTAGTGAACGCCGGGTCACCAGCCCACAGGTCGTGCGTTCCACGGAACCGAGCCACCATGCGCGCCGCCTGCCCGGCCCAGGCAGCACCGAACACGCGCCGCGCGTCCGGGTCGGTCAGCACATAGATGAGGATGTTGCGGTCTGCCTCCGCCACCCGGCCGAAATTGGTGAACAGCGCACAGGCTGCGTCGTTCCACGCCAACACGTCCCACCGCCGCCCCGTGACGTAGGCTGGCTGGTCAAGACGCTCGACGATGCGGCGCACCGTGTTCGGCACGGTTTCGCATACGAAAGCCGGGCGACTGTTGAGCGGAACCAGTGCGCGCAGGTGGGCGTGCTCGGCCTTGTCTAGGCGCAGCGCTCGCGCCAGTGCATCCACCGTGGCGGCGGAAGGGCGCACAGCTCGGCCCTGCTCCAGCCGGATATACCAGTCGATTCCGATGCCGGCCAGCTCCGCCACTTCCTGCCGCCGCAGCCCCACGGTCCGGCGCCGCGCGCCATTCGGAAGCCCTATCGCGTGTGGCTCCAGCCTCTCGCGCCGGGAACGGAGAAAGTCGCCAAATGCGTTGCGGGCCGTGTCCGTCATACGTGCCGTCTGGGGGGTAGTGGCTGATGCTAGGATAATACCAGTCCTTCATGCGCATGCGAAGCTCGCCCATTTGGAGTCCTCCACTATGGGACTGCCCTCGCCATGAAAGCTGCCACCCTGCTCGCATTCGGTTCTCCCCTGTCCATTGGCGCCGTGCCCGACCCAATTCCGGGCACTGGCGAGGTCGTCGTCGATGTCGTGGCAACCAGCATCCTACCCTACGCGGCGGATGTGTTCAGTGGCGCGCGCAAATACCCGTTGGAGCTGCCCGTGGTGCCGGGCTGCGGGGCGGTCGGCCGCGTGCGCACCGCCGGGCCGGATGCAACGCGCCTTTCGCCCGGCGACTGGGTGTTCTGCGACCCCACCGTGCGGTCGCGCGATGGCGGCCTCGCCCCTGACATCACGCTGCAGGGCTGGAGCTCCCGCGGCGAAGGGGGCCTGCGGCTACAGAAGCACTTCCACAACGGCCCATTTGCCGAGCGCATGATGGTGCCCACCGAAAACGCCATCCCGCTTGGTGTCATCGACGAGGCGGACGCCGGACGATGGTGCGCGGCGGGCGTGGCGCTCGTGCCTTATGGCGGCCTTCTCGCGGCGGGGCTGCGAGCCGGGGAAACGCTCCTGGTCAGCGGCGCCACCGGCAACTACGGCAGCGCCGCCGTGGCGACCGCGCTGGCGATGGGTGCGGGCTGCGTCGTAGCGCCCGGCCGCAACGAACGAGTGCTTGCCGACTTGGTGCGCCGCTTCGGTTCGCGCGTGCGGCCCGTGACCCTCGCCGGCAACGAGGACGCGGACCGCGCGCGGATGCAGGCCGCCGCACCAGGCCCGATCGACTGCATGCTGGACATCCTACCGCCGTCCGTCAGCGCGACGGTGGTGCGGGCCGCCGTGATGGCGGTGCGCCCATACGGCCGGGCCGTGCTGATGGGCGGCGTGGGGATGCTGGGCGGCGATGACCTGTCGCTGCCCTATCCCTGGATCATGCGGAACTGCGTCAGCATCCACGGCCAATGGATGTTCGAGCCCAGCGCTGTTCTTGGGATGATCGCGCTGGTCCGGGCCGGGCTGCTGGACCTCGGCCAGTTCGACGTCACCGAGTTTGCTCTGGATGATGCAAACGAGGCCGTTGCGCACGCGGCAGCCCATGCCGGGCCGTTCCGGATCATCGTGATCCGGCCCTGAAAACGGCGGGTCCTCGCCGGCACGCTCGCCAGCGACCGCACCTGCAAACACGCCGAGCAACTGCGCATCGCAGGCGTCCCCGTATGACCCGGACAGCCGTCTCCTCTCATTAGCGCCGATTGTGAGCATGAGCCGCCGTCGGTGAGCGCGACGCGATGATGGTAAGCACAGTGGCAGATGAGGTGAGCAGGCCCGCTCCTCCATTGTCAGTTAATCCGAGCAGCAATTCGCTCCGTTTGCGAGCACGGGTGCCGATGATTGCAAGCGCCTACGCCTAACCGTGCGCGAAATCGCGACCTGGCTGAAGGTTGGCAAGACAGCGCTCTACGAAGCATTCAGGACAGAACCGTTCTGATTTTCTGCTTTGCACCTTTGTTCCGGCAGGCCTGCGCCGCCAAGTGGCGGCTCGTAATAGAGGTGTTGGGTCGGGCCATGATACGTGAGGTGGCCGATGGCGGGCGTTGGACACTGCCGGGCGGGTGGACGGACGTGAACCTCACGCCGGCGGAGAACGTCATCAAGGAGGTAGCGGAGGAGAGCGGGTTTCAGGTGCAGGTAAGGAAGCTCGCAGCCTTATGGGACCGGACGCGCCAAGGATACACGTCCGGCATGTTCTCCTGCTGCAAGGTCTTCTACATCTGTGACGTTGTCGGCGGTGCCGCGGAGATCGGGCCTGAAACGTCGGGGATAGGTTGGTTCGGGGAGGGCGAGCTGCCGGACGACCTTTCGCTCGGCCGTGTTCTGCCGGCTCAGCTCCAACGTATGTTCGTTCACGCGCGCGATAGCGTGGTGCATGGATCGGGCGGTAGTGCTGAGGTGCCGGGTGACGTAGGGGATCCCCCTCTCAAATTCCGGATGTCTATTTTGCCATTCAAGCTAAACCAGGTTCGCCGCCACCACATCCCAAGGCAGTAGCGCAAGGTGACGAACTGGCCCGCTTACGATGCCAGCCTGCGTCAGCGCGGCAGCTTGACGGTGTGGTTCACCGACAAGGCGGTCGCGGCATGGGCGGCCGAGGCACGGACGACCCGCGGTGGACAGTCCCGGTATTCGCCGCTTGCCATCCTGACGGCGCTCACGCTGTGCGCGGTGTTCCGCCTGGCTTACCGGCAAGCCGAGGGGCTGATCGGCTCCATCGT
>CAXTCN010000345.1:0-3763 GCA_964242575.1 uncultured Acetobacteraceae bacterium
CCTACCTGCCTCAGCCACGTCTCACAAGCCGGCCAGCCGCTAAGTTGACGGTGCCTCCGTGACACACCATCCAAATGCCACTTATCGCCCGGTTTCGGGCGACGCCGCTTCAGGACAGCCGGCCGAAGCGCAGGCCCCACTCGCGGATGCTCTCATAGCTGACCACGACGCCGCGGGCGGACAGGATCGTCTCGACGTCATGCAAGCTCAGGCTGAAGCAGTGATACAGCCACCCGGCGTGCTGGATCACCTCGGCCGGGTAGCGGAAGCCACGATATGGGTTGGGAGCATGCGCTATGGCCGAAAGGCTGCCACAGCCCAGCAGGCGCTGCCAACCTGACAACGCCGGTGTTCGCCGCAGGCAATGCTTACAACAAGCTGGACGCGATGTTGACGGTCAGTGCCACGATGGCGGTGTTGAAGATGAAGCTGACCACGCCGTGCACGATCGCCAGGCGACGCAGCTTGCGGCTCGTGATCTCCACATCCGAGACCTGGAACGTCATGCCGAGCACAAAGGCGAAATAGACGAAATCCCAATAGTCTGGCGGCTCGCCACCCGGGAAAGCGAGGCCGCCCCGCACCATGCCTGGCTCGGCTTCCCGCTCGTAGTACTCGTGGGCGTAGCGCAGCGCGAACAGGACGTGGGTGACGAGCCAGGACAGCAACAGCGTGGCAGCGACCAGGGCGACGTGCAGGCCGCGGGTCTCGGCGGGGAGGTCCTTAGTGCCGGAGAATTCCGCCAGAACCGCGCCGAAGCTAAAAGCGGCTGCAGCGAGCGTGATCCAGAAGATCGTCCACTCGCCCTCCTGCTGCCTCTCGGCGTCCGCCGCCATCCGGTCTTTGCGCTCGCTGCTGAACAAATGGGCGTACAGCATCAGCAGCACGAGGCCGCCGATGTCCCAGGCCATGATCACCCGGGTCTGACCGTTGAAGCTGAGAGGCAGAATGGTGAACGAGAGTAGCCCCGCGGCTGCGCCCGCAAACAACCGCGGCCGCCCGGCGACCACGCGATGAAGCAAGCCAAACGCGAAAGCCGTTACTTGGGGCAAGCTTGGCAAAGCTGCGCCACTTACAGCAGCATGCCTTGGATGATGAGGAGGCCAAGGCTGAAGCAGATCAAGCGATCTGTGCGCCCGCGGCTTGCGGCTCGGAGCGTGTCCACTTGGATGCCCTTGCAGGTGGACACCCGGGCATGGTCAACTAATTCCATCGCTCTCCCATCTTAGCATGCTCACGGCAACCTCGATCGGATCAGGTTGTCCGTCAACTGATTGCGGCGAGGTTGTTATCGTGCAAACTGCCTTACCCAGCAGGGAAGTCAGCCACTCACGACAAAATGGCCTTGGCTTATAGCCGCGTCCGGCGGCGGGAGGCGCCTTTCGGTGCGGGGTACGGCAACGAAGGGGCGGCCGGACGCGTGCAAACCGGGCAACGGCGCGATCAACAATTTTGACGCGGCCCTGGGACGATTGCATGGCGCCACGGTCCGAAAGGCCGCGTAGCCCGCTGGCGACACCCGGAGTTCCCCATTTTCATGCCCGGCGACAGTCGCAGGCGGCGTGGTTCAGCATTCACCCCCGGTCTCCCTTGGAACCTTGTGGCGGCGCGCCTGTTGGCCTTGCAGGGCATTGATCATCCAGACAACAAGGGAGCGGCCCTATGCGTTCCATCGTCGCGTTGCCCAAGCCCGGGACGGCAGTTTTGCACTGAGGTCCTTCTGTGCGACTGCTTCGGTCCGCGACCTGCTCCGCACCGCCGCGCAAATCGGCGTGATGGTGCCGAGCGCACCATGAGCACGGCGCGTTGGCAAGCCGTATGGAGACCCTGCCTGTGACGAAGCCCCAGCGGCGCGGCGCGCCACCTCCCGCTTCGATGGCCACCCTGCCGGCACGCGCTGCCGAGGCACTGCAACAGGAACGGTTCAAGGAAGCGGTCGAACTCTTCAAGCAACTGGTCCGGCAGGATCCACGGCCGGAATGGAAGGAGTCCTTGGCCGATGCCTATGGTGGTCGGGCCCGCGCGCTGGCTGCTAAGGGCATGTTCAAGGAGGCCGCGATGGTCCTCGAGAACATCCTGGCCCTGGGCGGCATGCTGCGCGACCCGCACCTCTACGCGACATGCCTGATCCGCGACGGGCAGCAGGCCAAGGCGGCGGCTCATCTGCTGCACTGCGTCACTAGCGGCGCTTTGCCGGCAGGCCAGCGGGCGGCCCTCGAGGAACTGGCGGCCGCGTTGCTGGTGACGGCGCCGCTACTTCCGGCGCCGGCACGTCCCGATCCGCCCGAAGTGGCACGCTGGCGCGAACTGGCCGCCGGGTCGCGCGAGGCTCTGGCCGCCTGGGTCGAGGGCGCGACGGCGGAGGAGATGGACCGGCACCTGGAGCGCATCTCGCTGCGCTCCGCCTTCCGGCCGATCCGCTTGCTGCTCAAGTGCCTTGCCATCCTGCCTCCCGATCCCGAGCGGACCCGGCGGCTGCTGGAGACGATCGGGCCGGGCTCGCCGTTTTCCCCGTTCCGACAAGCGGTGGAGGCGGCGATGCGTGCGGGGCCCGGGCTCGACGCCGATGCATGGCACCGCCTGACGCCGGCGCAGCAGGCCTTTGCGGCCGAGACCGGCGGCCTGCAGGCGGCTTCCGTACAGTCCCTGGGCCGCCTGTCGGCGGCCGCACGCGGCGGCCCGGCAGCGTTGTTCGCCTGGTTGCTGAAGCAGGCCGACCTGCCGCAGGCCGAAGTCAGGAGCGCTTGCCTGAGCCTCCTGCCGCAGCTGCCCGACCGCGTGCCGCAGTTCGAGAAGAGCTTCGGGCCGCTGCCGCCGCTGCAGCGGCATCGCGTGCGGGCGCTGGCGGCTGAGGCGCGTGGCGACTGGGAAGCCGCGGAACGGTCCTGGTCGCTTGCCGCCCAACTGGCCGGCGCGGCCGAGGACCGCACGTCGAGGCTGTCGTCGGGCGTCATCTACCGCCACCTCGCGCATCTCGCGGCCCTGCATCCGGAGATCGAGGGCGACGGCGAAAGCGATCCCGGGATCTTCTATCTGGAACGCAGCGGCGACGTGGATCCCGACCACGTCCCCACCGTGCTGGCGCGCATCGCGTATTATCGCGAGGAACTGCGGGAGAAGAACTGGCACCGGCTGGCGGACGAGGCGGTGCAGCGCTTTCCCGATGACAGCCAGATCCTGCTGCAGGCGACCCAGTCGGCGGTGGCGCGCCGGGCCTACAAGAAGGCGGCCGGGTTTGCCCGCCGGCTCTTGCGGATCGACCCCATCAATGCCGGGGTGCGCCGGCAGATGATCGAGCTGCAGCTGGCCCATGCCCGCAAGCAGATGCGCGCGAAGCGTCCCGACCTCGCCGCCCAGGAACTGTCGCAGGCGGCCGAGTGGGACCGTCCGGATGCCCCGAGCGGGCTGTTGCGCATCGCCCGCGGCCTGGTCGCCCTGCAGGGCGGCGACAAGGAGCAGGCGGATGCCTGGCTGCGCGAGGGGGTGGCGCTCGCGGGCGGCGGCGTGGCCGGCTGGTTCCGCGCGGTGCTCGAGGCCGAACTGATGAGGTGCGCCGGCGGGGATGCCTTGTGGCTGCGCGAGGAGCTAGCGGCCGCGCGCCGGACGCCGCCGACGAAAGGGCCGGTCATGGCGGTCGTTTCCGCCTTGGGTCAAACGGAGGCCGGCGAGAACAAGCGCGCGGTGTCGGGCTTGCTGCTGGGAATGCGCGCATGGCTGCTGCAGGGGGCCGGGATCGTCTGGTCGCCGGCAGAGTTCCAGGCCC
>CAXTCN010000346.1:0-3748 GCA_964242575.1 uncultured Acetobacteraceae bacterium
CACTTTCCCACCTGTCCATCACCTCTGCGCCGGCGATCTCGCAACAGGCTCCTTACCGACGCCTACTTGGCCAGTGTGGTGCGGCTGGACGAATACCGGCGGCGCCGGAGTGAGCTGGAGCGGCGCCAGCATCAGCTCAAGGAGCAGGCCAGGCAACTGGAGGCACAAACAGACCGGCACCAAGAGCTGGCCGGACTGTCCTGCTCCATCGAGCAGTTCTGCCGGAAGGTGGAACAGGGGCTGTCCCAAGCCTTATTCGAGCAAAGGCGGTCCTTGGTGGAACTCCTGATCGACCGGGTGATCGTCACCGACGGCGAGGTCGAGATCCGCTACGTGATGCCGACCACCAAGGCCAGCGAGCAGGTCCGCTTTTGTCATTTGCGATTGGATTATCGAGCAGGATCATCGGGTCATCAAAGGCCGATACCGGCCCATGCGAGGCTTCAAGTGTCCAAGGTCAGCCGCCCGGTTTTGTCGAGGCCATGACGAGCTGCGCCACTTCCTCCGTCCCCGTCCCAGCTACAACCAGCACGGCCCCGCCGACCATCGCAGGCTGCGCCTCCTTCGCCGAACCGTGACTGTGTTGGCCATCTTGGAAGCCGCCTGACAAGCCTTCGTTCCCGAAACAGCACAGGCAAATGCCTCTGGCGCGAGCCCTGACGTAACCGTTCTGAGGGCTCCGGTGCAAGCGCGGAGGCGGTGTGACCTCGGCGACTTACCGATGCAATCATGTCGCCAGTACGGCGCCCGGTGTACACACGGCGTCGGCTGTGGAAGCCAGCGCCACGGCCAAGGAATAGACGGAGTTCGCCATGACCAAACGCATTGCCGCCGTGATCGCGGCCATCCTGTTGACCGCAGGCACGTGCCCGGCCAGCGCCAAGTCCCTGTTGCCCGGCATGTTATACGAAATCGACCCGGCGTTGCCCGCATCCACCAGGCCGCTCGGGTCGGCGCCGGGCATCCAGCTCGATGAGCAGGACGGGATCACGGCGATGCGGCTCGCAGCCGGCCCGGTGCTACGCCGCGGGTTCGGCAAGTCCACGCTGGTGCGCAACGGGCTGGACGGCAAACCGATCATCCGCAACCCAGCGGGGGCGTCGCCGGGCGGTTGGGACAGCTTGGTATTCGACCCGGCGCAGGCCGACCCCATCGCGGCGGAACGCAGCCAGCCGTTCGCCCTGGCGCTGGTGGAGCGCCGCCGGGCCATCACGTCCTGCGACCTCATGAAGCTCTATGCCAAGAACGGCGCGCACTTGCATTTCTCCGCCACGGCGGACGGCGCGATCCTGATTGGACAGAACGACGGCCCCGGCACCGCGACCGAGAGGACGCCAGAGCCGCTCAACCAATGGCACATCCTCTATTACATCTATGACGGAAAGAACGCCTGGCTGCTGCGCAACGGCGTGCGTACGGTGGTGACGCCCGAGTTCGCCAGCGGAGGTTTCGGGCAGGGCGGCGCGGAGGTGATGCAGGTGCTGAATGGCTGCGCGATGGACGTGGCCTGGTTCGGCATCGCGGCGCAGGCGCCCTCCATGGACCAGCTCAACGCGGAAGCGGACCGGCTGCGCGCGTTGTTCCCCAGCATCGTGCCGCAGCGGCGCGTGACCGAAGGCGCCCGGGTGGCGACCAACGCGCCGTCGTTCGAGCGGGACAACAGCACCAACTTCCTGACTACCCCGAACAACCCGCTGACCGAGCCGCTGCCGGTGGTCGCCGGCGCCGTGCCGGGCCATGGCTTGGTGATGACGCCCGGCTCGCGCAATGCGTTCTCGCTGGTGATGGGCAGCGCGCAACGCGGCGCGAACATGACGACGGCGCAGTCCATCCGCGACCGTTTCTTCTTAAACTACATGCCAGGCGACCTGAACAAGGCCATTGGCAGCCCGATGGACACCGGGCAGGCGAACAACAACACCTATGCGGCGGTCGCCCGGCACTATCCGCCCGGTGACCCGAACGACCTGCACGTGATGCGGCCGGACGGCATGCACTTGCGAGCGGTGTGCTCACGCAACCGCAGCGACTGCCGGCCCGGCCGGGTGTGGGGCGCCATGGTGCGGCTGCCGTTCGAGTGGCGCCCTGGCATGACGCTGAAGGTGCGATATCGCAGCCCCAAGGGCGACCACTCATGGGTGCCGATCTGGATGTTCACCGGGCAGCAAAAGTCTCCGGGGCCGGGCGGCAACCCGTACCAAGGTTTTGGCGGGCCGAACACGCTGTATCGCACCAGCTCGGGCAACACGAACTTCGAGATCGATTGGAACGACAACTTCTCGCGCTTTGGCCAAGGTGTGCCGACCGGATATCAAATCGACTTCGGCACGCCGGACATCTACGGCACCAAGTGGAAGACCAAGCCGCACGGGATTTATTGGTCCGATGGGAATGGCTGGCGTTACTATGACAAGTCGCATGAGCCCGAGTTCGAGCGGACCCCGTTCGATTGGTCTGCCGGGTTTCACGACCTGGTGGGCAACTGGCGCGGCGATGGCAGCAACCTGCTCGATCTCATAATCGACGGGAAGCTCGTCTCGACGTTGTATATGGAGTACGACCAGGAAACCTATGTCGATCCGGCTGACGGACAGCGGAAGACCATCGCCATGCACCTGATAATCGGTAACCAGGCCATTCCGAGCTTCTCTCCCGGTGCGGCATACGCCCGGGACAATGATGGCATCCCGGAGGGTTGGACCATGGTGGTACAGGAAATCTCGGGTTGGCATGGCAACATCGCCGACCCTGACCGTTACCGTGCCTCCGTGGAGAACGGGTTGAAGTAGGTCCAGTTACCTTAGTTCGACTTTGGCCAATCCTGGGGGGCTGATGAGGGGTAGGTGGCGGAGCGGGTTGGCGCGTTAAGCTGGCTTATTGCGCACGATCGCGTGGATAGCGTCGTGCTCTCAGCGATCCGGGAGCCAGACTTCGACGGGCTGGCGTCTCGACGGTGACGGGCGGGCCGAAAGGTTCTCGATCTGCCAGGCATAGCCCAGCTGCGTGAGCTCCTGTCCCAGGCGGCGGGCCAAGGCGTGGTCATCTACAGAGTAGAATCGGACGGTGGCGCGCGGTGGCGTGTTCGCGGTCACCTCCATTGCGGTTTGACCGTTGGCCAGGCCGACCCGAACCGCGAGCTGTTGCGCGGCCGCCCTGCCGCTCTTGGAGCTGGAGGGATGCAATACGACGAGCCTCCGGCCGCGGGTTGGCCCGCTCGCCTCGTCATTGCTGTCCGGCATCGCGCCGGAGGACGCGAGAGCCTGAACTGCTTGCCCGTCCTGTGTCGAGCCATCCGGGGACGGCACTGGCCCGGCAGAGCCCTGGTGCCCCGATAAGGGAGCGGCAGAGGGTGTGGCCGCCAGTGGTTCATCCCCCGTCTGTCGGACGGATCGGGGCGGCTCCGCCGGCATCTGCTCCCGCGTCGAACGTTGCGCGAGCGGCCCGATATGTCCCAGGACCGTCCCGCTCACGGCGACGATCGCCAGCAGGAAGAGCCAGAACCGGAGCAGGGGACGCCATGTAGAGAGAAACCCGGTCGCCCCCGGCCCGGACGGGCCATTGGTCGCGAACAGCCGCCGGAGCCGGTGCGACATGGCCTACGTGCGCAGACCCGGAGCGAGTGGAGTGAGGTGCCATCCCGCACCAGGTCGTGATGAGCGCGCCGTCGTAGCCGAAACCAGATCGCGTTGGTTCCGCGGGCGTGAGCGGCTGCGTTGTCGTGCGATGGCCATTGATCCTCCCCCGATCG
>CAXTCN010000347.1:0-1422 GCA_964242575.1 uncultured Acetobacteraceae bacterium
GCTGGTTTTGGAGCCGCGACGCTGACACCCGGGCTTGGAGCAACCGCTTCCACCAAAGGACGGGGCGGATGCCGTCCTCGCTGCATGCCGCAGATTACTCCGCGGCCGGCTTCTATCTCCAGGCCGTGCAAGCCACCGGCACGGACGAGCCGTCGGCAGTTCTGGCCCACATGCGCCGCGCCACAGTCAACGACATGTACGCCAAGGGTGGCACCGTCCGCCCGGATGGCCGCATGGTGCACGACATGTACGTGCTCCGTGTCAGGGCGACCGACGCAGCAACCGGACCATGGGACCTGTACGAGCCGGTGGCCGTGGTACCCGGCGAGGCCGCATGGGGCACAAAGGCCGAAACGCGCTGCCCGCTTTGGAAGTGAGCCCTCCCAGGCCGCTGACGCCCGGACGGCAGCACACGAAACAAGGACAAACCAATGAATGACGTGTCTCCAGTCTGGTTCATCACCGGAAGTTCGTCTGGCCTTGGCCGCGCACTGGCCGAGGCAGCCCTGGCACGGGGCGACCGGGTGGCCCTCACGGCCCGGCAGCCCGCGGCACTCGACGATATCCTGCCCGGCCACGAGGGGCGCGCCTTGCCGCTCCGCCTGGACGTGACGGACAACCATTCGGTCCAGAAAGCCGTGAGTGAGGCCGAAGCCTACTTCGGCCGTATTGACGTGCTGGTGAATGCTGCCGGCTACGGCTACCTGGCGGCCATCGAGGAAGGCGAGGACGAAGGCGTACGGGCGCAGTTCGAAACCAACGTGTTCGGCTTGCTTGCGGTGACAAAGCGTATCCTGCCCGGCATGCGGGCGCGGCGGAGCGGCCATATCGTGAACATATCGTCGCTGGGCGGCTTGGTCGCGTTTGCTGCGACCGGCTACTACCACGCGACGAAGTTCGCGCTGGAAGCCTTGTCGGAGTCGCTGTCGCACGAGGTGAAGCCGCTTGGCATCCGGGTCACCATCGTCGAACCCGGCGCGTTCCGGACCGATTGGGCTGGGCGGTCCATGGTGGAGTCTGACACCTTGATCGCCGACTACGCCGAGACGTCCGGCAAGCGACGACAGCAAACCCGCGCCGGCTCCGGCAAGCAGCCCGGCGACCCCGCCCGGGCTGCGCTGGCCATCATGGCGGCCGTGGATGCGCCCGAGCCGCCATTGCGCCTGCTCCTGGGCGCCCCTGCTCTGAAGATTGCGACGGAACGACTGGACACGCTTCGGGCCAATTTCGAGGCATGGCGCGATACGACGCTCAGTGCAGATTTTCCATCCTGATTGGTCAAACCGGTGATAGGTCAAGTCGGTGATAGGTCAAGTCGGACGGCAATCCCTTCCAGCTCTGGCCCTGCTGCCACGTAGCGTTGCATCACCTTGGGATCATGGCCCGGCACGATGTGGTCGGGCGTGGAGGCCACCTGCCGCA
>CAXTCN010000347.1:1522-3735 GCA_964242575.1 uncultured Acetobacteraceae bacterium
TGAAACCGGGCCGCTGGGAACCGTTCGAGGTTGCCGACGTGGTCATAGTGCAGGTGGGTGAGCACCACGTCCGGCACGGTGACAGCATCAACTCCGATCAGCTTCAGGCTGTCTGCCGGGTCACGTAGCAGGCTGCGGCCACGGCGGGCGGCAACCTGGAGGTCAAATCCGCAATCCACGACAACTGTGCGATCGTGCCCCATGATCGCCCAAACAAAATGGTCCATCGGCATGGGACCATCATGCGGGTCCCCGCCGATGAAATGGTCGGCCCGGCGGGCGTCACGGGTCGCGTAGCGGATGGCGTAAACTTGGTAGTCCGGCATGGACGTTATGCGCTGGTGAGGTTGTGGTTCTTGATGGGCAGCGAACGGAGCCGCCGGCCGGTGGCGGCGAAGATGGCGTTGCACAGTGCTGGGGCTACCGGCGGCGCGGGCGGCTCCGCTGCCCCGCCCCAAAAGCCGCCACTTGGCACAATCACCGTCTCGACCGCGGGCATGTCCTTGAGCCGTAGCGCGTCGTAGTCGTGGAAGTTGGACTGCTCCACCCGCCCGTCGCGGATGGTTATCTCCCCATGGAGCGCCGCAGTAAGGGCATACGCGATGCCGCTCTCCATCTGCGCCTGCACAGTGTTCGGGTTGACGACGTAGCCGGTGTCAATCGCAGCTACGATACGGTGGACCTTTACGTCGCCCCCTGCAACCGATGCCTCGATAACCTGGCACACATAGGCGCCATACGAGTAGTGGGACGCGATGCCACGTGCCCGGCCTTCTAGCATCGGGGTTCCCAACCGGCCTTCCGGGCCGCCGCATCAAGCACGGCCAGTTCCTTGGGGCCGTCCGTCAGCAACGCCCGACGGTACTCGTAGGGATCGGCCCCGGCTGCATGGGCCATCTCATCCACGAAACCTTCCTTAAAGAACGCATTCTGGGAGTTGTTGACCGACCGCCAATAACTTACCTGGACGTGCGTCGGCCGTTGCGCGCACTCCACCAACAAGTTCGGCACCTTGTAGGCCATGTGGTCGAACCCTTCGGCGAACAGCGGGTCCAGTCCGTTCCGCAGCAACTCCGGCTGCTCTTGCGCCAGTATGGATGGCCCTGCCAGGCGGACATGCCAAGCGACCGGCATCCCGTCCGGGCCAAGGCCGGCAGTGTGCCGCGCCGCCACCATTGGACGGTAGAAGTCGTGCTGCACGTCCTCCTCGCGGGACCAGACCAGCTTAACCGGGCGGCCAACCACTTTTGCCACGGCCACAGCTTGGCGCGTGAAGTCCTGGAACATGCCACGCCGGCCGAAGCCGCCGCCGAGGTGGAGCCGGTGGACTTGACCTTGGACGGCGAAACGCCCGCGGCCTGTGCTGCGCTCGTCAGGGTGAACTCTGCGTTTTGCGTTTCGGTCCAAACCTCCACGAGGTCCGGCATAACCCGGGCCGTGCAGTTCATCGGCTCCATGGTCGTGTGGGCAAGGAAGGGTACGTGGTAGTCGGCTTCAAGCACCTTTGCAGCGGATGCAATGCCCTGCCGTGCGTCGCCGGCCGTGCGTGCGACCAGGGCGCCCGGTTGGTCCAGCCCTTCGCGGATGTGCGCCGCGAGGCTTTCCGTGCTCGTTCCGGCGCCCTTGCCCTCGTCCCGGCGCACCTCCACCGCATCGAGCGCCTCGTTGGCCTGCCACCACGTGTCGGCCACCACCACCACAGCATTCGGCAACGGGACGACGTGGCGCACGCCCGCGCGGGCCACTGCTGCGGCTCCGTCGTGCTGTTCGAGCGTCCCGCCGAACACTGGGCATTGGCGGATCGCGGCGAACAACATGCCAGGCAGCATGACGTCCATGCCGAACACCGGTTTGCCCAATGTCTTGTCCAGCGTGTCAAAACGCCGCTGCGGCGTCCCGAGCAGCTTCCATGCCGAGGCCGGCTTCAGCTTGACGTCAGTTGGAGCCGGCAAGCGACCAGCTGCGGCAGCAACGGCGCCGTAGCTGGTTGTGCGGCCGGTCGGGACATGCGTGATGACGCTGTCTGCCGCAACGCATTCGGACGCAGGCGCCTTCCATGTGGAAGCCACCGCAGCGATGAGCATTTCGCGCACGGCAGCTCCCGCCTTCCGCACGTACTCGTGTGACTCCCGCACCGACCGGCTGCCGCCGGTTCGGAGCGTCACATACACCTTGTTGCGCCGCAGGTGCTCGGAAGCGGAAGCATACTCGGG
>CAXTCN010000348.1:0-3733 GCA_964242575.1 uncultured Acetobacteraceae bacterium
GCGCGGCCCTTGGCAACGTGCCGCAGGCGTTCACCCATGCCGGGCTGATCTCGGCCGCGCTGGCGCTGGATCAAATGCGGACGAACTCGGGAAAGGAAACTCAGGCATGACCGAAAGTCTGGCGCTGCTGCACCGCCTGGCCATGAACCTGGACGGGGTGCTGATCTGGGCGTTGGTGGCAACCGCCGTCATGACAACGGTGCTGCAAGGCAGCCAGGGCCTGGGGTTGTCACGGCTCAGCTTGCCGTTCCTGTTCGGCACCTTTGTCACGGCGGACCGCGGGCGGGCGGTGGTCGTCGGCTCCCTGATGTACCTGGCCGGGGGCTGGCTGTTCGCCGTGCTGTATTTCTTCGTCTTTGCAAGCCTTGGGGTGGCGACCTGGTGGATCGGCGCGGCTTTGGGGACGCTGCACGGGCTGTTCCTGCTGGTGTCGCTGCCGGCGCTGGCGCAGCTCCATCCGCGCATCGCCTCCGAGTACGACGCGCCGGCCAGCGAGCCGAAGCTGGAGCCGCCGGGGTTCCTGGGCCTGAACTACGGGTCCCGCACGCCGTTGACCACCTTGCTGGCCCAGGCGCTCTACGGGGCCATACTGGGCGGCTTCCTGCCGATGCGCTGATGCTGGCGCCTTCAGTCGAGGCGGCTGGCGCGGGCCGGCCGGCAAGGGCTACTACGGGGCGACGTTCCGTTCCCTGTTCGGCGACGTGCTGGTGCGCGTGCAGCGGCGGCTCGCCTGCCATTGCCAGGGCCTGGGAGGGCCGAAAAGCTTTGCCGCTCTCGCTCTCGGCAACGGTGCCGCGGTCGCGCCCGAGTTGGCCTGCGTTACGGCCCGGTATGAGGCGTTGGTGCCGTTCGGCAAGGCTGCCGCCCTCCAGGGGCTACGCATGAAATGCTGTTCTGGCTTTGCACAAGGCTTTGTGGTTACCCGGCCAGGAGCTTGAGCATGTAGGCATCATTCCAAGCGGCCCTCTTCCGTCTGGCGCGCACGCTGGCCTTCGATGTCCGGTCGCGGCCGACGATGTCGAGCGCGATCTTGCACAGCAGTGCCAGGTTGCGTGCCGCCGTGCGGTCGCGCACACGGCTGTCGCCCTCGCGGAACGTCACATCGAGCACCCAATGCAGGCTGTTCTCGATATCCCATACACAACACTGCTGATGGTTTGACAGAGCTGGACGGGACGCCCAAGCTCGGGCGCGAAGCGCTTGTTGCGCTGGTCCGCTGGCTGGGATCACGCCATGGGCGACACCGCTTAACCGGCTCCGGCCTTTTGGCAGACGCTGCCGCTCGATCGTCAGCGTGCGATGCTCCTAGTGCTCGGCCGGATCACCCTGCGAAGGGTTCGAATCATTCCTGCGACCAAGGAGACGGGCGATGACGCAGGCCGCTCTCCCACCTCCCTTGTATGCGCCGGACAAGATCCACAGCCGCCACCGCGAGCGGTCGGCGATGGTTTACGTCCGCCAGTCCACGATGCAGCAGGTTGAGCACCACCGGGAGTCGGCCCGGTTGCAGTATGCCTTGGCTGAGCGCGCCGTCCAGTTCGGCTGGCCGCGCGAGGCCGTCGTTGTCATCGACGACGACCAGGGATGCTCGGGCACGTCCGTTGAAGGCCGTCCCGGCTTCCAGCGCCTCGTCGCCGAGGTCGGGCTCGGCCATGTCGGCCTCGTGCTCGGCGTGGAGATGTCGCGCCTGGCGCGCTCGTGCCGGGACTGGCGCCAGCTGCTCGAGATCTGTGCCATGTTCGACACCCTCATCGGCGACGCCGACGGCGTATACGACGCGGGCACTTTCAACGACCGGCTTTTGCTTGGGCTCAAGGGGACGATGTCGGAAGCGGAGCTGCACATCCTCAAGGCGCGCATGCTTGAGGGTCGGATGGCCAAAGCCCGGCGCGGCGAGCTCGGCAGGCCGGTGCCGATGGGCTATGTGCGGCGACCGTCCGGCGAGATTGCCCTCGATCCCGACGAGCAGGCGCAAGCGACGGTCCGCCTCGTGTTCGACCTGTATGAGCGGCATCGCACCATCGGCAAGGTCCTGCGCCATCTCGCCACGCACGGGGTCAGGTTGCCGGGGGACTGTCCAGAAGTTGGGGGGGATGGAGGTGGGAACGGTATGACCAGCCGAGCCGAAGCCGGTTGGGAGAGCGTGGATGGGGTTGGTGCTACAGCTGGTCGAGAGGGGAGCTGACACTCCAGGACGCGAGGTCGACCTGCTGGAGATCGACCAGCCGCGCGACTTGCGCGACATCGCCGACCTGGAGCTGACGCTGCCGGAGGCCAAGCAGCTGCTGGCCCGTGTCCAGCAGGCGGTCGTGGCCGCGCAGGCCCGTGACCATGCGTCGCTGCGGCCGGAGTGCTCGAGCTGCGGGGCGCGATGCCACGTCAAGGACTGGCAGTCGCGTCAGATCGCGACGCTGTTCGGCACGGCGGCGGTCCGGCTGCCATGGTTCCGCTGCCCAGGCTGTGGTCGCAGCGAGACGGGCGTCAGCTGGCCCTCGCACTGCCGCTCGACGCCAGAGCTGGACCAGGTGCAGGCGCACCTGTCCGCACTGATAACCTACCGCGTGGCTGCTGGCGTCCTGGCCCACCTGCTGCCGGTCGCGGTCGGGACGAGCCATGAGACCCTGCGCAGCCGCACGCTCGCAGTCGGTGAGCAACTGCGCGATGCGGCCACGGCCAAGGCAACGGCGGCGACGGTAGTGGTGCCGCCAGCGCCGGCGCTCACCCTCAGCTTGGACTCCACCTTCGTCCGCAGCTGCCACGAGGGCGAGCGGCACTTGGAGGTGCGTGTCGGCAACGCCGAGGCACCTGAGGGCAGCCGGCAGGTGTTCGGCGCCGTCGCAAAAGCCGGCACCGACGTCGTGACGCTGATCCGGGGCGCGCTCGACACCTTGGGCCGCACCAGCGACACCAAGTTGACCGCGTTCACCGACGGCTGCTCGTCCTTACGCGCCATCCTGGCTGCGGCTGGCATCCCGAGCCCGCCCATTTTGGACTGGTTCCATCTTTCCACGCGCCTGCAGCACGCAAAGCTTGTAGCGGACGCCTTGCCCGTGAACGAGCCGGACCAGGTGCAGGCGAAAGCCGAGATCGTCAGCGAGGTCGAGCGCCTGCGCTGGCGAACCTGGAACGGCAAGGCTGGGAATGCTCGGATCACCCTCAAGCGCCTGCGCACGCTCCTGCCTGCCCTCGAACGCGAGCCTGTCCGCAAGCTGAAGCGAGCGCTACGGGCGGTCGACCGGTATCTGCGCAGCCAGAGCGCCTGGTTGGTCAACTACGCCGAGCGACACCGGGCCGGCTTGCGGGTCGGCACGTCGCTCACCGAGGGCACGGCCAACTTCCTGGTCAACAAACGCATAGCCAAGTCGCAGCAGATGCGCTGGTCCCGACGCGGGGCCGACCTGCTGCTGCAGGTCCGCTGCGCCGTCTGCAACGGCGCGCCCGGCTCCGGCTTCGGCCAGCTGTTCCAGCCAGCTTCCAGTTCGACCCTGTAGTGGGCGGAGGCGGCGTAACCCCCAACTTCTGGACAGTCCCCCCGTTCTCACCAACCCCCAACGCCGCCGTATCAAGCCGACAGCAGGCCACTCCCAACGGGGCAACGAACCCGCACGCCTGCACAACCATCACGCGAAAAACGCCTGACTCTGCAGGGGAACGCTCCGGGCTGATGAATAATGGCGGCTAGCGCCAATACCGTTCATTTAGGCTTCCAGACGCCCTATATCACCGGCTGGGT